>UQWH01000001.1 GCA_900544705.1 uncultured Eubacteriales bacterium
TTCGACACCTATGTCGGCGAGCGCGGGACGCTCCTTTCCGGCGGGCAGAAACAGCGCGTGAGCATCGCGCGCATCTTCCTCAAAAATCCGCCCATCCTGATCCTGGACGAAGCCACGAGCGCGCTGGACAGCGTGACGGAGTCGAAAATTCAGTCCGCACTGGATGCGCTGGCCGTCGGCCGCACGACGCTCATCATCGCGCATCGGCTGTCCACCATCCGCAGCGCCTCGCGGATCCTTGTCGTCAGCGGCGGAAAGATCGTCGAGCAGGGCACGCATGAAGAGCTGATGGCACATGGCGGCCTGTACGCCGAGCTGCGGAAAACCCAAAATTTATCTGTCTAGGGAACTTTCCTCTCCGCAAATCGTCGAAAACGGAAGATTTACTTGCTTTTTTGGTAAATGTCCGCTATAATAACATGCAATGTACACCGGACCGTAGTCCGACTCATAGAATGAGAAAAATTACAGAGAGGATGATACCGTTTTGACCAACTGCGCAGAATCGGCTATCCGACACTTTCAAATTGAAGGAACTCCCGTGAGCTGCTCCGAATTCGGCGGCGGCCACATCAACCTGACCTGCAAGGTAAAGACCGACAGCGGAAAGTCCTATATTTTGCAGCGGATCAACCAGTATGTTTTCACCGACCCCAAGGCGGTCATGGAAAACGTCGGCGCCGTGACGGAGTATCTCCGCACCCGCGTCAGCAACCCCAGCGAGATCCTGCATTTTATTCTTTCCGATTCCGGCACATACTATTATGTAGACGAGACCGGTGAATACTGGCGCTGCTATGAATTCGCCGACGGCATCTGCCTGGACCTCCCGGAATCCGACAAGGACTTTTATGAAAGCGCCATCGCGTTCGGCCGTTTTCAGGAGCTGCTGCGCGATTTCCCCGCGGAAACGCTGCATGAAACCATCCCGCTGTTCCACAACACCATCAACCGCTACCGTCTGTTCCGCGAAGCGGTGCAGGCCGACCGCGCCGGCCGCGCGGCCGGGGTGCAGGAGGACATTGCCTTCCTCCTTGCCCGCGAGGACGAGGGCGGCACGATCTGCCGCCTGCTCGACAGCGGCGAGCTTCCTCTGCGCGTGACCCACAACGACACCAAGCTCAATAACGTCCTGCTCGACTGCAAGACGCGCAAAGCGCTGTGCGTGCTGGACCTCGACACGGTCATGCCCGGCTCCTCGCTCTACGACTACGGCGATTCCATCCGCTTCGGCGCGGCGACCGCACCGGAGGACGAGAAGGATCTGTCCAAGATGGGCGTCAACCTGCATCTGTTCCGGGTGTATACCTCCGGCTATCTCGCCGCCTGCCCGAGCCTGACAGCCAAGGAGCGTGAGCTGCTGCCCCTCGGCGCGAAGATCATGACGCTGGAACTGGCGACCCGCTTCCTCGCCGACTACCTCGACGGCGACCGCTATTTCAAGGTCGCCTACCCCGAGCACAACCTCGTCCGCGCCCGCGCGCAGATGAAGCTCGTGGCGGATATGGAGAAAAAGTGGGACGAAATGCAGAAGATCGTCGCAGAAGAAACCGCTCGATAACAACGGAGGAATACTATGAACTATCTGGGAATCGACTATTCGATCAAACATCTTCCGGCGCTTGACCCGGACTTTATCCCCTTCGGTGTCTGGCTCGACGCCTATGAAAAGGGCGCGGAAAAACCCCTGACCATCGCGCTGGAGCGTGACCGCGGCCAGATCGCCGTCCGCCGCACGAAGATCCACGGCACGCCGGAGCTGGCGGAGGCAGATTACCGCTTCGTCGAGCGCTATGTCAAGTTCCTGCTGTGGTCCATCGGCGGCTTCCGCATCTGGATCGGCGGCGATCACGCGCTGGCACAGAGATTGCAGAAGGCCTACACGCTCGAAGGCGAGCGTAAGTTCGACGTGCAGTTCATGCAGGACGTGTATGAGGTTCCCTTTGAGGTCATCGACTGCACGCCGGAGGAATGCCCGAAGGAAAACGAGTCCTCCGTCTCCATCGGCGGCCATATGGAGGGCTGTCGCATCGGCTTCGACGCGGGCGGCTCGGACCGCAAGGTTTCCGCCGTCATCGACGGCAAGACTGTCTATTCCGAGGAGGTCGTCTGGCACCCCAAGACGGAATCCGACCCGCAGTATCACTTTGACGGCATCGTTTCCGCGTTCCGCACGGCGGCGTCCAAGATGCCGCGCGTGGACGGTATCGGCGTGTCCTCCGCGGGCGTTTTCATCGGCAACAGTCCGATGGTGTCCTCCCTCTTTATTAAAGTACCGCGCGAAAAGCGCGATCTGGTCAAGACCATCTACGACCGCGCGGCGCGCGAGCTGGGCGACGTGCCCATCGTGGTCGCCAACGACGGCGACGTGACCGCGCTGGCCGGCGCAATGGGGCTGGAATGCGGCTCCGTCATGGGCATGGCCATGGGCACAAGCGAAGCCGTCGGCTATGTGGACGCAGACGGCAACGTCCTCGGCTGGCTCAACGAGCTGGCTTTCGCGCCGGTCGACCTCTTTGAGGGCGCCATGGCCGACGAATGGTCCACGGACATCGGCGTCGGCTGCAAGTATTTCTCTCAGGATGCCGTCATCAAGCTGGCTCCTCGCGCGGGCATCGCACTGGGTGAAGATCTGACCCCGGCAGAAAAGCTCAAGGCCGTGCAGGAGCTGATGGCGCAGGGTGACGCGCGCGCAAAGGAAATTTACGAATCCATCGGCACCTATCTTGCCCACACCATGAAGCTCTACTGCCGCTTCTACGACGTGCATCACATGATCGTGCTCGGCCGCGTGATGTCCGGCGAAGGCGGAAGCGTCATTCTCGATACCTGCCTGCGTGTCATGCAGGAGGAGTATCCGGAGCTGGCCGCCAAGGTGCGCGTGATGCTCCCGGACGAAAAGACCCGCCGCGTCGGGCAGTCCGTCGCCGCCGCCAGCCTGCCGGAGTGCAGAAAGTAACATGACCCGATCCGCGGGGCTTTCCCCAGTCCCGCGGGTTGATTTTTATCACGGAGGAAACCAATGAATTTCAAAAATGCAATGATTTATACGGAAGATTTCCGTTTCGTTCCCGGTGCATTTTCCGTGGAAAACGGGAAGTTTTCCAACGTTCTGGGTGCGCCGCAGGCGGATGCCGTCGATCTGCACGGTGCGTATGTCATCCCCGGCCTGATCGACGTCCACAACCACGGCAATTCCGGCGCGGACTTCTCCGACGGCGACTATGACGGCCTCGTGAAGATGGCCGGGTATCTGGCTAAAAACGGCGTGACCTCCTTCGCGCCCGCGTCCATGACGCTGCCCTACGACGTGCTGGAAAAGGCCTTCGCCACCGCGCGCCGTCTGGCTGACGAGGCTCCGGAGGGTAAGGCCGTCCTGCGCGGCATCCAGATGGAAGGGCCGTTCTTCTCCGAGAAGAAAAAAGGCGCGCAGAATGGCGCGTATCTGCGCGACCCGGACTTCGCCGCCTTCCGGAAGCTCTATGAGGGCTGCGGCGGCCTTGTGCGCATCATCGACGTCGCACCGGAGCTGCCGGGCGCTTGCGAATTCGTCCGCCAGGCCAAGGAGCTGTGCACCGTTTCCATCGCGCATACCGACGCAGACTATGACGCGGCGCGCGCTGCGGTCGAGGCGGGCGTGACCCATCTGACCCACCTCTTCAACGCCATGCCCCCCCTGCACCACCGCAAGCCCGGCGTGATCGGCGCGGCGGCCGAGGCAGAGCAGGTCACGGCCGAGCTGATCACCGACGGCCAGCACATCCACCCCTCCGCCGTACGGCTGGCCTTCCGCCTGTTCGGACCGGAGCGTATGGTCATCATCTCCGACGCGCTGCGCTGCTGCGGTATGCCCGACGGCGAATATGAGCTGGGCGGGCAGGCCGTGTTCCTCAAGGGCGGCGTCGCGCGGCTGGCCGACGGCACCATCGCAGGCTCGGCCACGAATCTCTACGACTGTATGCTCCGCGCGATCTCCTTTGGCATTGCGAAGGAGGACGCCGTGCGCGCTGCGACGTGGAACCCGGCGCGGCAGATCGGCTGTCTGGACACCGTCGGCTCCATTGCCGACGGCAAACGCGCCGATTTCGTCGTCTGCGACGAGAATCTGAACCGCAAGGCCGTCTGGCTGGGCGGCAAAGAGCTGAATTATAAATAATATAAATAAAGAGAAAAGGCTGCCCGGAGAAGCTATGCTTTTCCGGGCAGCCTTCAGCTTGTCAAAAAAGTCCAAAAGGACTTTTTTGACAAGCTGCCTACAAAATTGCAAAATCAATATTTGTAGTATTATTTTGCAATTTTGATCGCTGCGGCGGGTTATTGAACGCGAAAGGGAACCCATCTCCGCGCCAAGTGCCGCCGCTATGCGGCGGTTGCGCTCCGAAACGCCTCGCTGCGGCTCGGTGTGACGGTTCCCTTTCACACTATTCTTCCCTCCGAAACTTTCGGCTGGATAGGTTTTTTGACAGTCTGAAAGCTGCCCGGAGAAGCTATGCTTTTCCGGGCAGCCTTCTAATTTCCATTACACCGCGGCCGGGACCTTGGAGGTGACGGTGTACTCCGTCACGCCGAGGATGGTCTCGCCGTCGATCTGCAAGGCGCAGGGGCGGTCGAACTTCACGGTGATCTCGTGGCCGGTCAGGACCTCGACCATTTCCGTATGCTTGACGTGCTCGCCCTTGAAGATGGAAGGGAACACGATCAGCGTCTTGAGCTTGCCGGAGCCGTACATCACAACGACGGACTGCTCGTGCGCGGCGTTCAGGCGATCCTGCGCGGGCGCGACCTCCATGCCGCCGCCGTAGTAGCGGCCGTTCATGGTCGGGGCAAGCCAGACCTTGCGGTAGCTGTGGCTCACGCCGTCGACGATGACCGCGGCGTTCGCCGGGTGGAAGTGGAAGAGCAGGCCCTTGATCGCAATGCCGGTATAGTTGACAGGCTTCGTGGTCGTCGCGCGGAGCTTGTCGCCCACCTCGCAGCAGTAGCCGTCGATGCCGTAGCCGATGCCGTTGAGGAAGCGGTAGGTGCGGCCCTTGACCGTCACCGTGGGCAGATTTTCCAGATATTTTTTCACTGGGAAGGGCGCCGCGCCCTTTTCTTTGCCGAGGTCGTGCAGGAAATCGTTGCCGCTGCCAACGCCGAAATAGAGCAGCTCGTTCGGGATGCCGACGCCCGCCGTGTCGTTGATGAAGCGGTTGAGCGTGCCGTCGCCGCCGCAGAGCACCACATCCTCATCCGCCGGGATCGTGCGGAAGAAATCCTCATAATCGGCGATTTTCGTCATATTATGGTAGGTCAGCGTCGCGCCCTCCAGCATGGCATCCAGCCTGTGTGCCTCTTCCTCGCCGTGGCCGTTGCCCGCGTGGGGGTTGAACAGAATATGATAGGTTTTCATGGCGTTCTCTCTCTTTCCCGCAGGAGCCCGCAGCTCTGCCATTTTATGCCTGTATTATATCGGTTTTTGCCGCCATGGCGCAATGGGCAATCGACCTTTTTTGCCCAATAATGTGCCGCATTGCCGAACTTTCCGCAAATTTCCGCCGCACAAACGCAAATGTTTCATATTCAAAGACATTCGGGGCTTGACAACAGAATTATTTGTGCTATGATAGATATAAATTTCATAACCTTATCGAGAGTGGCGGAGGGACTGGCCCGATGAAGCCCGACAACCTGCGTAAGCAAGGTGCCAATTCCAGCGATTTGATCGACAGATGAGGACACAACTGCGTACCCTGTCGAAGAAGCAGGGTATTTTTTTGTTTTGTAAGGTTATGGAAAGGAAGGAAGGATAAATATGCAAAAAAGAATTTTCACCTCCGAGTCCGTGACCGAAGGACATCCCGACAAGGTCTGCGATCAGATCTCCGACGGCGTACTGGACGCGATCTTCGCAAAGGACCCCAACGCGCGCGTCGCCTGCGAATGCGCCGCAACGACCGGCATGGTGCTGGTCATGGGCGAGATCTCCACCAACTGCTATGTGGACATCCCCAAGGTCGCCCGCGAAACCATCTGCCGCATCGGCTACGACCGCCCGAACGCCGGCTTTGACGGCCACAGCTGCGCCGTCCTCACCGCCATCGACGAGCAGTCCGGCGACATCGCCATGGGCGTCAACAGCTCCTACGATGAGGCCGACACCCTCGGCGCGGGCGATCAGGGCATGATGTTCGGCTTCGCCTGCGACGAAACGCCGGAGCTGATGCCCGCCCCCATCACCTTTGCCCACAAGCTCACGCGCCGTCTGGCCGCCGAGCGCAAGAACGGCGCGCTGCCCTGGCTGCGCCCGGACGGCAAGAGTCAGGTTTCCGTGCAGTATGACGAAAACGGCGCCGTCGAGCGCATCGACACCGTCGTCGTTTCCACCCAGCACGCCGCCGACATCGAGATCAAGGATCTGCGCGAGGCCGTGATCGAGGAGATCATCAAGCCCACGCTGCCGGAGCAGCTGCTGGATAAAGATACAAAGTTTTATGTCAACCCGACCGGCCGCTTCGTCATCGGCGGCCCGATGGGCGACTCCGGCCTGACCGGCCGCAAGATCATCGTCGATACCTACGGCGGCTACGCCGCGCACGGCGGCGGCGCCTTCTCCGGCAAGGACCCGACCAAGGTCGACCGCAGCGCGGCTTACATGGCCCGCTACGTCGCAAAGAACCTCGTCGCTGCGGGTCTGGCGAAAAAGTGCCAGATCGAGCTGGCCTATGCCATCGGCGTGGCGCACCCCGTGTCCGTTCTCGTCGAGAGCTACGGCACCGGCAAGCTCTCCGACACGGCTCTGAGCGAGCTGGTCCAGCGCTGCTTCGACCTGCGCCCGGCCTCCATCATCAAGACGCTCGACCTGCGCCGCCCCATCTATCAGCAGGTCGCGGCCTACGGCCACTTCGGCCGCAGCGACCTCGATCTTCCGTGGGAAAAGACCGACGCCGTCGACGCCCTGCTTGCAAACGTGTAAATTTCTTCCAGAGGTAATGAACCATGAAGCTGTCCCAGAAAATCAGCCAGTGTGAGCTGTCGCCCATCCGAAAGTTCTATCCCTACTCGGTGGAGGCGCAGCAGCGCGGCATCACCATCCACCATCTGAACATCGGCCAGCCGGACATCAAAACGCCGGAGGCCTACTTTGAGGCGCTGGCAAACTACCGTGAAAACGTGCTGGCCTACGCGCCCTCGCCCGGCATCCCGCCGCTTCTGGCGGCAGTGCAGCGCTACTACGCCCGGCTGGGCGTGGAGTTTGACACGGACGACATTCTCATCACCACCGGCGGCAGCGAGGCTTTGCTCATCGCGATGCTCTGCATCCTCGACGAGGGCAGTGAGATCCTGGTTCCGGAGCCCTTCTACCCCAACTACAACACCTTTATCCGCATGGCCGGCGGCCACATCCGCCCTATCCGGACCACACCCGAGGACGGCTACCGCTATGCCACGCGCGAGCAGATCGAACCGCTGATCGATGAAAACACCCGCGCCATCCTCATCACCAACCCCGGCAACCCCACCGGCACCGTCCTGACAGACGAGGAGCTGCGTCTGGTGGCGGACATCGCCAAGGAGCACGACCTCTACCTGATCTGCGACGAGGTCTACCGCGAGTTCGTCTACGACGGTCTGAAGCTGAAAACGGTCGCGTCCTTCTCCGACATCGACGAGAATCTGATTCTGATCGATTCCGTGTCCAAGCGCTTCAGCGCCTGCGGCGCGCGCATCGGCGCACTGATCAGCCGCAACCGTCCCCTGATGGAAAACGCCATGAAGATCGCTCAGGCGCGCCTGAGCGTGGCGACGCTCGATCAGGTCGGCGCCGCGGCGCTGTACAGCGTGGAGCCGTCGTACTTTGAAGCCACGCGCGAGGAATACCAGCGCCGCCGCGACGTCTGCTACCGCAAGCTGATGGAGATCCCCGGCGTCGTGACGACGGAGCCGAAGGGCGCGTTTTACACCATGGCCAAGCTGCCGGTGGATAACGCCGAGGATTTCCAGATGTATCTGCTGAAGGAATTCTCCGATCACAACGAAACCGTCATGTTCGCGCCGGGCAGCGGCTTCTACGCGACCGAGGGCGCGGGGCTGAGCGAGATCCGCATCGCCTATGTCCGCTGTGCGGAGGAGCTGGAGCGCGCGCTTGATCTGCTGCGCATCGCGATCGAACGCTATAACTCCAAATAATGCCTATAAATTTCAAGGAGCATCTGACCGATGCTCCTTGTTTTTTGGGAAAAATCGCCGTTTCCAGAAAATAAGGACTGGAAAAACGCACAATATCACGGTATAATAAAGTATTGGTGAAACAGAAACGGAGGGCTGCACGTGGAATTCGGAACATTTCTCGGAAATGAACCGCTCAAACAGCGGCTCGCCTCCGTTCTCGCCAACGGGAAGCTGCACCACAGCTACCTGCTCTGCGGCCCGGCCGGCTCCGGCAAGCACACGCTGGCGCGCCTTTTGTGCGCCGCGATGGAATGTACCGCCGCGGAAAAACCCTGTCTGCGCTGCCCCCAGTGCCACAAGGTGCTGCACGGCACGCATCCGGACATCATCACCGTGGACGACCCCGACCGCAAGACCCTACCGGTCAAGCTCATCCGCGACACCTGCGCCGATCTCTACGTCCGGCCCAACGAGGGCGCGAAGAAGATCTATCTGATCCCCCGCGCGCAGGATCTGAACCCACAGGGGCAGAATGCCCTGCTCAAATGTATGGAGGAGCCGCCGGCCTACGGCGTGTTCCTGCTGCTGACCGACAATGCTGAGCGCCTGCTGCCCACCGTGCGCAGCCGGTGTGTCGAGCTGCGGCTTCAGCCGCTTGCGGACGCCGTTCTGCTGCCCGCTCTGCGGGAGCGCTTCCCGCAGGCGGAGGAAAGCGCCCTGCGCTCCGCCGCCGCGCGCTCCGGCGGTTATCTCGGTCAGGCGGAAACCCTGCTGCGCGAGAACAGCACCGACCTTTTCCCGCAGACGAAGAGCTTCCTCGCCGCCTACTGCGCCAAAGACCCCGTCGCGCTGCTGCGCGTCCTTGTGCCCATGGAAAAGCTCAAGCGAGAAGCGCTGCGGCCCATTCTGACGCAGTGGTACGAGCTGCTTGCGTCGGCGCTCACCGCCCACGCCGGGCAGACGGCGCTGCGGCCGGAGTGTGCGCAGGTCGCCTCGGCGCGTTCCGCTGCCGCCCTTCTCTCGTCCATCGACGCCCTGAAAGCGGCACTCGTCCGGCTCGACGCCAACGTCGGCCCCGGCCACATCTGCGGCGCGCTTTCGATACTTTTACGATAAGGAGTAACTATGGAACCCAACGAAATTCAGGAACAGTCCCCCGAAACGGCGGAATCCACTGAAAAATCCCCGGTCACGGTCTGCGACATCCAGTTCCGCACCGGTACAAAAACCTATTTCTTCGACCCCGGCAAGCTCGCCGTGCAGACCGGCGACGACGTGATCATCGACACCTCCCGCGGCGCCGAATTCGGCCGCTGCGTCCGCGGCAACCACGAGGTCAAGCCGAATGAGGTCGTTGCCCCGCTGCGCCCGGTGATCCGTCTTGCCACCGCGCAGGACAAGCGCACCGACGCCGACAACCGCCAGCGTGAAAAGCGCGCATTTGAGATCTGCCATCAGAAGATCGCGGAGCTTGGGCTGGAAATGCAGCTCGTGTCCGCGGAATATGCCTTTGACGGCAGCAAAATTCTCTTCTTCTTCACCGCCGACGGCCGCGTGGACTTCCGGGAGCTTGTCAAGGTGCTCGCGTCCGTGCTGCGCACGCGCATCGAGCTGCGCCAGATCGGCGTGCGCGACAAGGCCAAGATGGTCGGCGGTCTGGGCATCTGCGGCCGGCCCTTCTGCTGCCGCGAATTTCTGGACGACTTCCAGCCGGTGTCCATCAAAATGGCAAAGACGCAGAACCTCAGCCTGAACCCCACCAAAATTTCCGGTACCTGCGGGCGGCTGATGTGCTGCCTGAACTACGAGCAGGCGGCCTATGAGGATCTGATCAAGAACAGCCCCAAGGCGGAGTCCTTCGTGGACACGCCCGACGGCCGCGGCACGGTCACGGACGTGAACCTGCTGTGCCAGTGCGTCAAGGTGCGGCTGGAGCAGCAGCCGGACACCATCGTCTGCCACAAAAACTGCGACATCTGCGTCCTGCGCAACGGCAAGGCGAAGAAAAACGATACACCCATTCCGGATGATCTCGCGCCCATTTCCGGCGACCCGAAGCACCGCAGCAAGAAAAACGACGCGCCGCAGTTCACCACCTATCTTGATCCCGTGGTCATGAAGCAGAACGCGGAGGTGCTGGAGGAAGCCCGCACGAACGCGCCGGAGATTGAAGAGGTGGAGGAAGCCGCGAAGCGCCGCCGCCGTAGAGGCGGACGCGGTCGGAACAAGTCCAAGGCCGAAGCGAAGCCCGCCGAAGCCAAGCCGGCGAAGCCCGCCGAAGCCAAGCCGGCAAAGCCCGCCGAAGCCAAGCCGGCAAAGCCCGCCGAAGCCAAGCCGGCAAAGCCCGCCGAGCCCCGCCCCGCAAAACCGGAGGGCAAGCCCGCGAAGGCTGCCGAGGGCGCTAAGAGCAGCGTGCGCCGCCGCTATCACCGCCGCCGCAGAGGAAACGGCGGCCCCAAGACGGAAGCATAACTGCATATCTGATAGCGTTGCTTGACAAGGGCACCTGTGCGCGCCCGCGGTGCTGTCAGAACTTTAAAAGCGGTGCGGCAGGCAAACCTGCCGCACCGCTTATGTTTTGGCCGGAACAAAAAGCTTCCCCGCGGGAAATCCCGCGGGGAAGCTCAGCTTGTCAAAAAAGTCCTTTTGGACTTTTTTGACAAGCTGCCTACAAAATTGCAAAATCAATATTTGTAGTATTATTTTGCAATTTTGATCGCTGCGGCGGGTTATTGAACGCGAAAGGGAACCCATCTCCGCGCCAAGTGCCGCCGCTATGCGGCGGTTGCGCTCCGAAACGCCTCGCTGCGGCTCGGTGTGACGGTTCCCTTTCACACTATTCTTCCCTCCGAAACTTTCGGCTGGATAGGTTTTTTGACAGTCTGAGCTTTCCCGCGGGGAAGCTGCATTTTGCAGAATCAGCCGTTGTTTCTGGTCTTCATCAGCTGGCGCATGCGCGCGGAGTGATCCAGCTCGCGCTTGCGGATGCGCAGGTTCTTCGGCGTGACCTCCAGCAGCTCGTCGTCCGCGAGGAACTCCAGGCACTGCTCCAGCGACAGCACGCGCGGAGAGGTCAGGCGCAGCGCATCGTCCGCACCGGCGGCGCGCATATTGGTCAGCTGCTTCTTCTTGCAGACATTAACGGTCATATCCTCGTTGCGCGAGCAGATGCCGACGACCATGCCCGCGTAGACCTCCACGCCCGGCTCGATGAAGAGCTGGCCGCGCTCCTGCGCGTTGTAAAGGCCATAGGTGCAGGCCTCGCCTGTTTCAAAGGCGATAAGAGAGCCGGTCTTGCGGCGCTCGATCTCGCCCTTCAGCGGGGCGTAGGAATCCAGCACGGAGGACATGATGCCCTCGCCGCGCGTATCGGTCAGGAATTCACTGCGGTAGCCGAACAGGCCGCGGGACGGAACCAGAAATTCCAGACGGTAGCGGCTGCCGACCGGGGTCATGGACAGCAGATCGCCCTTGCGGCGGCCCATCTTCTCGATGACGCTGCCCATGGAGCTCTCCGGCACGTCCGCGACCATGCGCTCGATCGGCTCGCAGACCTTGCCGTCGATGACCTTGGTCAGAACGCGCGGGGTGCTGACCTGGAACTCATAGCCCTCGCGGCGCATCGTCTCGATGAGGATGGACAGGTGCATCTCGCCGCGGCCGGCGACGTTGAAGGCGTCCGTCCCCTGCTCCGTGACGTGCAGGGACACATCCTTCAGAAGCTCACGGTTCAGGCGGTCGCGCAGGTTGCGGGAGGTGACATACTTGCCCTCTCTGCCCGCGAAGGGGGAATCGTTGACGCTGAAGGTCATCTCGATCGTCGGATCGGAAATCTTGACAAAGGGCAGCGGCTCCGGCAGCTCCGGCGCGCAGACCGTGCGGCCGATGGTGATGTCCGCCATGCCGGAGAAGGCGACGATCTCCCCGGCGGAAGCCTCGGTGATGGGCTTCTTGGTCAGCCCATCGAATTCGTACAGCGCGACGACCTTGCCCTTGGCGCTGTGGCTGGGGTCGTGGTAGTCGCAGATGCTGACCTCCTGATTCTGGCGGATCGTGCCGCGCTCGATGCGGCCGATGCCGATACGGCCGACGTAGTCGTTATAGTCGATGGAGGACACGAGCATCTGAAGCGGCGCTTTGGGATCGCCCGTGGGCGCGGGGATATAGTCCACGATGGTCTTGAACAGCGGATCGAGGTTGACGCCCGGCTCCGTGGGGCCGTAGGACGCGACGCCCTGCCGCGCGGAGCAGAAGAGCGTGGGAGAATCGAACTGCTCCTCCGTTGCGTTCAGGTCGAGCAGCAGCTCCAGGACCTCGTCCATGACTTCCTCGATGCGCGCATCGAGCCGGTCGATCTTGTTGATGACCACGATGACCTTGTGGCCCAGCTCCAGCGCCTTTTGCAGCACGAAGCGGGTCTGGGGCATGGGGCCTTCCGCCGCGTCCACCAGCAGGATGACGCCGTTGACCATCTTGAGGATGCGTTCCACCTCGCCGCCGAAATCGGCGTGGCCCGGCGTGTCGACGATGTTGATCTTCGTGCCCTTGTAGTGCACGGCGGTGTTTTTGGCAAGGATGGTGATGCCGCGCTCGCGCTCCAGATCGCCGGAGTCCATGACGCGGTCGACGACCGTCTGATTTTCGCGGTAGATGCCGCTCTGCTTGAGCATCTCGTCGACCAGCGTGGTCTTTCCGTGGTCAACGTGAGCGATGATTGCAATATTTCTGATGTTTTTCTGATCGTACATACCGTACATTCCCTTCTGTCTGGCGGCCTCGCCGCAAATGAATATGATAGGATTCTCATTCAACTGTAAAATATACCACATAAGTCCGGGAATCGCAAGTAAAAACCTCGGATTTCCGCGAAAAAGTTCGCAGCCGCCGCGGTTTTTTACAAATTGTTCACCCAAAGCAGGAAATTGCGGCTATAATTAAAGAGAAACAGGGAAGCTCCGGCTTCCTGTGCGAAGAGAAAGAGGGGGAATTTTTATGGCAAAAACCGTACTAATCGTCGAGGATGACCGCAACATTGCCGATCTTCTCCGGCTGTATCTGGAAAAAGAGGGGTATGAGGTCGTGATCGCCCTTGACGGCCTGAAGGGCGTGGAAAAATTCCGTGAGGTACATCCCAGTCTGGTGCTGCTGGACGTGATGCTGCCCGGCATGGACGGCTGGGGCGTGTGCCGCACCATCCGCTCGGAGTCCAAAACGCCCATCATCATGCTGACGGCCAAGAGCGAAACCGAGGACAAGGTGTCCGGCCTCAAGCAGGGCGCCGACGATTACATCACCAAGCCCTTTGAGATGAAGGAGGTCCTTGCGCGCATCGAGGCCGTTCTGCGGCGCAGCGGCATCGAGCCGGAAAAGGCCGCCCGCAAGCTGGTGTTCGACAAGCTCATCATCGACATGGACGCCTTTGAGCTGACGGTGGACGGCAAAAAAGTCCCCACGCCGCCGAAGGAGATGGAGCTTTTGTACCATCTGGCCTCCACGCCCAACCGCGTCTACACGCGCAACCAGCTTCTCGACGAGGTCTGGGGCTTCGACTATTTCGGCGATACCCGCACGGTGGACGTACACATCAAGCGCCTGCGCGAAAAGCTGGAGGGCGTTTCCGACCAGTGGGAGCTGAAAACCGTCTGGAGCGTCGGCTATAAATTCGAGGTGAATCCGAAATGAACACCACCTTCCGGCGGCAGCTCACGCTGATGCTGTGCATCCTGCTGGCGGCGACCATCCTGCTGGGACTGGCCTTTTGGGTCGTCTTTGACCGCTATGCGGCGCGCAAGCAGGAAACCTCGCTGCAAAGCACCGCCGACACGGTCGCCTCGCTGACGCAGTTCTATTCCTCGCCCGCGTCCATGTACCTGGACTGGGACTTCCGGCTGAACCTCTCCGCCGCCTCCGGCGCGTCGGAAAACGACGTGCTGCTGTGTACGACGGACGGGCAGGTCTTTCTGTGCGCGCAGGACGTGCAGGACTGCGAGCATATCGGCAGGACGCTCGGCGCGTCTGCCGTGGAAAAGATCACAAAGCAGGGCAGTGCCAGCATAGACGACGCTGCGACGCTTCTCTACGGCGAAAAGCGGCTGGCCGTCGCGTCCGCCGCCTATTCCTCCGACGGGACGTTCATGTGCATCGTCGTCGCCTCGATGAAGCGCGCGGATCTGTCCGCCCTGACGGGCGGGACGCTGCGGCTGTTCATCCTGACGGCGCTGGCCGTCTTTCTGGTCGCGCTTCTGGCCATGCCCTACCTCACCCGCCGCGAAACCAAGCCCATCAAGGACATGGCTGCCGCCGCGCGCCAGCTTGCGCACGGCAATCTCTCCGTCCGCGTGCCGACAGGCTACCAGAACGAGGAGATGGAGGAGCTTGCCGTGGCCTTCAACAACATGGCCGCGTCCGTCCAGAATTCGGAAACCATCCGGCAGGAGTTCGTCGCCAACGTCAGCCACGAGCTGAAAACGCCCATGACCACGATCGCAGGTTACCTCGACGGGATACTCGACGGCACCATTCCCCCGGAAAAGCACCGCGTCTATATGGAGCTGGTTTCCACGGAGGTGCGCCGCCTGTCCCGCCTCGTGCGCAATATGCTTGACGTCGCGCGGCTGAAGGATCAGGGCATCCCGCCCGACAAGCTGACCGACTTTGACATCTGCGAGGAGGCAAGTCAGGCACTTCTGAGCTTTGAGCAGCGCATCAACCAGAAGCATCTCAACGTGGACATCGACATGCCGGAGTTCGGCCTGACCGTCCACGCCTTTGCCGATGCGGTGTCGCAGGTGATCTACAATCTGCTGGACAACGCCGTGAAGTTCATTGACGACGGCGGCACCCTGAGCATCCACGCCAGACAGCAGGGCGGCAAGGCCGTCGTGAGCATCGCCAATACCGGCCCGACGATCGACCCGGCGGAGCTGCCGCTGATCTTCGATCGCTTCCACAAGACGGACAAGAGCCGCTCCACCGACCGCGACGGTGTGGGGCTGGGTCTTTACATCGTCAAAACCATCGTTCTCGCCCACGGCGAGGACATCTACGTCACCAGCCGTGACGGAAAAACGGAATTTACCTTCACCATGCCGCTGAAAAAATAGCGGCAGGCGACCCCAAAGGAGGTGTGCAGCTATGGATGATTTGACGCCGATGGATCCGGAATACCGCGAAGCGCCGCCGGAAACCCCGCAGGAAACGCCCTGCTATTACGGCACCGGCCGCCAGCCGGAAAAGAGCCCGTCCCATTTCCCGATCATTCTCGTCCTGATCTGCCTGCTGACGCTGGCAAATCTCGTCACCGTATTTGCACTTCTTGAACTGAAACGAACACAGACGGCGCAGAACCCCGTCACAAAGAATAACGACGAGCTTGTCGCCGTCCTGCCAACGCAGGATCCGCATACCGGCTCGGAGCCCCTGCAGAACGCCGCCAGCGGCGAGCAGATGGTCCTGCACGCATCCGACGGCGCACTCTCGCTGCGCGAGCTGTACCAGAAGGTCATGCCCGGCGTTGTGACCGTGCTGGCCGGGGATACCCATGCAGGAGCCGGCGTGGTGCTCAGCGCCGACGGCTATATCATCACCAACGCCCGCACGGTGCAGGCCGACACCGTGCTGCGCATCCGCACGAATGACGGCGACGTGTACGACGCGCGCCTGGTCGGCGCCGACAGCGCCAGCGATCTGGCCGTCCTGAAGGCCGACGGCGTCGCGCTGACCCCCGTGGAATTCGGCGACTCGGACGAATTGCAGCCGGGCGACAGCGTCGTGGCCATCAGCAACCCCTTCGGGCAGGAGCTGAGCGCGACCATGTCGCAGGGCATCATCGCCGCAGTGAATGACGACATCGAGCTGTCCGGGCGGAAGATCAGCATCTTGCAGACCGATGCCGCGCTGGATGCCGCCAGTGCCGGCGGGCCGCTGTTCAATGACTGCGGGCAGGTGATCGGCTTCAACGTCGACCGCGTCGGCGCGCTGGTGTCCTACGAAACGGTATCCGGCATCGGTTTTGCCATCCCCACGCGGGACGCGAAGGCCATTGTGATGGATCTGATCGCCGACGGCTGCGTCTCCGGCCGCGTCACGCTCGGCCTGACGGTCATGGACATCCCCTCCGGCGCGCGCGCTTTCTGGAAGCTGCCCTACGGTGTGATGGTGTACAGCATTGAGACCGACAGCGCAGCCTACCGCGCGGGCCTGCGCACGGGCGACGTAATCCTGCAGCTGAACGACACCGCCGTGCAGAGCGCGGAGGATTTTGATTCCGCGCTGGGCGCGTATCAGGCCGGGCAGACCGTGCGGGTGTTTATCTACCGCGGCGGCAGCCGGTACTATGCAGACCTCGTCTTGCAGGATGCAAAAAGTGCATGAAAAACCACGGGTCTTTCGACCCGTGGTCAGTCTGTCAAAAAACTACCCAAACGGCTTAGATTCTGGTACAATAGAGGAGACGGGGGTGTTTTCATGGAAGACTGGAGAAAAGACGCACAGTGAGATTTTCTAGCATATTCTCAACAAGGCGCTCAATCATCGGATGGTCGATCCGAACACAATTTTCATTGACGGCACCCATATCAAAGCCAGTGCCAACAAGAAGAAGTATCAGAAGGAACAGGTTGCGAAAGCGGCAAAGGTCTATTCCGGACAGCTGCGCAAGGAGATTTATGCGCAGCGCAAAGAAACCGTTGAACGGGTCTTTGCAGACGCGAAAGAGAAACACGCGATGCGTTATACACATCACCGAGGCTTGGCCGCCGTCACCAGATGGGTCAGGCTTAAATTTGCTGCCATGAACCTGAAAAAGCTGGCAAATTGGAGTTGGGAGCACTCCTTTTTCGCTTGCTTTTTCTCTCTGTTTCCTCGATTTTTTAGGAAAACCCATGCTCTCGCTTCTTGAAAGCATGGGTTCTTTGACACACTGAGGCGCAGGCGGGTTCCCCGTCTGCGCCTGTTTCATTTTTTATCCGCAAATCACAATAGATCAGCCGCGGCTCTTGCGGGCGGCTTCCTCGCGCTGGCGGGAAATTTCCGCCCAGCTCGGCAGCTTTGCGCAGATCTCTGCAAAGTCCTGCATCGCGCTGGGAATATCAATTCTCTGCGGGCAGACCTGCGCGCACTGGCCGCAGCCGACACAGGCCGCCGGCCGCTTGTCCTCCGGCAGCGCCTCGATCGCTATGCCAAGATTCATGGACGGCTGGAACTTCGCGTCGTTGTAATATTTCAGCAGCATGGGGATGTCCAGCCCCATCGGGCAGCCGTCGCAGCAGTAGCGGCAGCCGGTGCAGGGCACGCCCTGATGCAGCGCATCGGCCACGCGCGCCAGCAGCGCGACTTCTTCCTCGCTGAGCGGCTCGCCGCCGCTGAAGGTCGCGACGTTATCCACCATCTGCGCCATATTGGACATGCCGCTCAGAACCATCTTGACATTCGGCAGCGTCTGGAGCCAACGCAGCGCCCACGCCGCGTCGCTCTCCTCCGGCCGCTGCTCCCTCAGCTCGCGGTCCAGCTCCGCCGGAAGCTGCGCCAGCTTGCCGCCGCGCACCGGCTCCATGACCCAGACGGGGATGTTGTATTTTTCCAGCAGCTCATACTTGCCCTTTGCGTCCTGAAGCGTCCAGTCAAGGTAGTTGAGCTGGATCTGGCAAAATTCCATGTGCTCGCCGTAGCGGCGGAGGAAGGTATCCATCGTTTCGACGCGGCCGTGGGTGGAGAAGCCGAGGTGGCGGATGCGGCCCAGCTTTTTCTGCTCGACGAAGTAGTCAATAATGCCCCATTGCGGATCCATATAGGTATGGATGGAGTTTTCATAGACGTTGTGCAGGAGATAGAAGTCGAAATAATCCACGCCGCACTTTTCCAGCTGCTCCTCAAAAATCGCCTTGGGATCGTAGCGCGCGGCGAGCTGGTGGCCAGGGTATTTGGTCGCAAGGAAGAACGATTCGCGCGGGTAGGCCTTGAGCACGCGGCCAATGACACGCTCGGACCGGCTGGCGTGGTAGGGGTAGGCCGTGTCGAAATAGTTTACACCGTGCTCGACGGCGTAGCGCACCATCTCCGCGACCTGCGCCTCGTCGATGTCGGCGTCCGTTCCGCCGGGCAGCAAGGGCAGACGCATGGTGCCGAAGCCCAGACGCGACAGCCGGAGTCCTTGAAATTCACTGTACTGCATTTTGCGCACCTCCGTGTTTGTTTCTTTTTTCATTATAGCAGTTTGTGCCGGGCGGTGCAAGCAAAGGCTAACTTTTCTATAAAAATGCCGGGGAGCGGATGCTCCCCGGCATTTTTCAGCTTGTCAAAAAAGTCCTTTTGGACTTTTTTGACAAGCTGACTACAAAATTGCAAAATCAATATTTGTAGTATTATTTTGCAATTTTGATCGCTGCGGCGGGTTATTGAACGCGAAAGGGAACCCTGACGGTTCCCTTTCACACTATTCTTCCCTCCGAAACTTTCGGCTGGATAGGTTTTTTGACAGTCTGAAAAATGCCGGGGAGCGGATGCTCCCCGGCATTTTTGGTTGTTTACTTCTTGCTGCTCTTATTGCTGCTCTTACGCTTTTTGCGTGCGATCAGGAAGATGATCAGCACGATCAGCAGCGCAAGCACGCCCAGAGCGCTGTAGAACAGCGTCTTATTGGCGAAGAAGATGATGAACAGATTGCTCGACACCGTCACGCGCTCATACAGCTCGTCGCAGACGTTGGTCGTGCCGTCGGCAAGGGCTGCGCAGTCGCCGCAGATCAGACGCACCTGATTCTCCAGTCCCTCCGGGACGGTGAAGGTGATCATGCCGTCATGCTCCTTGAGGTAGTCGTGCAGCTCGTCGCCGGACAGGTCGAACCGGACGCTGATGTCCTCACCGGCCGCATTGCGCAGCGGCGTCCCGTCGGAATCCAGCACCAGCGCGCGGAAGCTGTTCAGGCGTCCGCCGTCGTCCGTCGGGATGACGGTGACGGTCTGCTCGGTGGTCTGGTAGCGGCCGCCCGTTTTCAGGCCGCTGACCGTGAGGACGGGCGCGGTCTGGTCGACCACGAAGGAGATGTCCAGGCTCTTGACGTCGCTGTAGGCGACAGTGTTGGTCTTATCCGTGGACTCGACAACCACGTTGTAGCCGCCCTCGGTGACAAAGAGGTTCTTATTCAGGGTGTAGGTGCGCAGCGCCCACTTGCCCGGCTCGGTGGTGAGGGTGGTGGTGTAGTCCGTTCCCTCGGTGAGTTCCTTGCCGTTGAGCTTGACGGTGTAGTTCTCGACGGGATCGACGTTCGTTTCGAAAATCACGACATCATTGCGCACGTCGTAGGTATAATACTGCTCCAGCAGGGCCGCGGTATTCTCGTCTACCGAGAAGGTCGAGCCGTTGCGGTTGACGGAGAAGCTGATTTTCTCATGCTCCTTGCCGTCGTGCAGGGCGAAGGTCTTCTGGACATTGCCGGAGCGGTCGGCCACGGTGCAGGTCAGGCTGTAGACCGCATCTTCCGTGAGGTTCTTGACCGTGATGCGGTATTCCTCGCCGGCCTTGACGACCTCGGCGGGGTCGAGCTTGACGGTCTTGGTGGCATACTTGCCGTTCTCGTCGCGGACGACCGCGGTGAGGGTGACGGTCAGCGTGTCGGGATCCAGATGCGCATCCTTCGCCGTGATGACGAAGCCGAAGGGGGTATCCTTGTTGGCGGAGTCCGCGTCCACACCGGTGACGGTAAGCTCCGGCACGGTGGTATCGACGATGAGGGTGTCGGAGACATAGTCCTCCATGACATTGCCGGAGCGGTCGGTGTAGCGCATCTTGACAACGTACTCGCCCTCCTGCGTCAGGGAGAAGGTGCCGGTGTGCAGATCGGCGGAATTGTTCGTCCAGTTGGCGCTCACGGGATAGGCCGCACCGTTTCTCGTGACCTCAAAGACCACGTCTTCCGCGTAGAAGTTGGCCTCATTGACCTTGGCCGTCACACCGGCAGTGCCGGCGTAATAGGCGGTCGTGCCGTCCTTGCGGGCGGGGTCGGTGAGGGTGACTTCCACCGCCGGGCGGATGGTATCGACCACGGTGCGGCGGCCGTCGGTATAAGAAGCGGCGTTGCCGGAGCGGTCGGTCGCGGTGAAGCTGACGGTGCCGTTGAACTGGTTGGCCGCGGTCAGGACCGCCTTGGGGATGGTGAAGGTCGCGGTGAAGGTGTAGCCGTTTCTGCGGATGCGGGCGGCGGAGATCGCGTCGTTCAGCAGCTCCGCATTCACGCCGCTGACGTTCAGGGCCTTGGCATAGCTGTAGAGGATGCCATGCACGCCGGAGACCGTGTCGTCGGCGGTGAGGGTGACGGTGACGGGCGCATTGTAATAGCCGAAGGTCACGCCCTCAAGCACGCGGTCGAGAAGGCTCGTGCTGTAGGAGATGCCCAGATTGGACGGTGCGGTGGCGTCGACGGTGAAGGCATCGGGGTCGTAGTCCTCCGCCTTGCGGCCGGCAAGGTCGGTGCAGGCAACCGTGAGGGTGTAGTTGGCTTCCACCGGGAAGCTGACCGTGGCGGTATGCTTGCCGTTTTCATGGCTCCACTTCTGCGCGTCGTGCAGGGCGGCGAGGAAGTCCTCGGTGGCGATGTCCTTGCCGGTCACGTCCTTGGCCGTGACGGTCAGGGTGACGTTCTCCGCGGAGAAGTTGGCTTCCGTGATCTCGATGGTTGCGGTCTGCTCGCGGTCGAAGTAGGAAATGCCGTCGACTGTGTTCTTGACATCGGTGTTGCCGTAGATGACGTTGATCACCGGGGCAGTCTGGTCGATGACAAGGATCTTGGGCGAGGTGTAGGGGGTCATTTCGTTCTTCGCACGGTCATGCGCGGTCATGGTGAGGGTGTGCTCGCCCTCGCCGCTGACGGTGCAGCTCGCCGTCCAGACGGTCGGGTCGGCTTCGTCCTGCGTCCAGACAAGGCCGGTGATCTCTGTGCCGTTGTCCATGACGGTGATGTCCGCCGGGTCGAGGTTGACGTCCGTGACCGTGAACCGGGCTTCAAATTCGCCGTCATAGTAGTCCTTTTCGTCCGTGCTGCTCTTCGGCTCGGCATACTGCGCACCGGCGATCGGCGCGGTTTCATCGATGATGAGCTTCTTGGAGGTAAAGGGCTCCATCTCGTTCTTCGCGCGGTCCAGCGCGGTCATGGTGACGGTGTGCTCGCCCTCGCCGGAGACGGTGCAAATTGCCGTCCAGACGGTGGGTCTTTTTCCCTCCGGCTTCCATTCCAGGCCGGAAACCACTTCGCCGTTGTCCATGACAGTGATATCCGCCGGGTCAAGGTTGACATCCGTGATACTGAGCGTCACTTCAAACGCACCGCCATAGTAGAGCACATCGTCCGTGCCGCCCATCGGGTCGGCGTACTTCACTTCGGAGACCGGCGGCGTCTGGTCGATGATCAGCAGATTGGGAGAGGTGTAGGGCTCCATCTCGTTCTTCGCACGGTCGTGCGCGGTCATGGTGAGGATATGCTCGCCCTCGCCGGAGACGGTGCAGACCGCCGTCCAGACGGCAGGATCATTCGCATCCTGCGCCCATACAAGCCCGGAAACCACTTCGCCGTTGTCCATGACGGTGATGTCCGCCGGGTCAAGGTTCGTGTCCGTGACCTTGAGCGTTGCCGTAAAGGGACCGGCATAGTAGAGCGTGTCGTCCGTGCTGCCCATCGGGTCGGCATACTGCGCACCGGCGATCGGCGCGGTCCGGTCGATGACCTGCGGCTCGGTAGTAAACTCAGGCATTTCGTTGCCCGCTGCGTCCTTGGCGGTGACGGTGACGGTATGTACGCCCTCCTTGGTGAAGGTGATCGTCGCAGTGGCGGTCTTACCGTCGGCGCTGACCGTCCAGTCGACCGCCGTTTCCGCACCGTCAACCTTGACGACCGCGTCAATCTTGCCGTCCGTGAGCATCAGGCGCTCGTCATCCGTCAGCGTGAGGGTAACGGCGGCGTCGCCGTCATAATAGCGGGTCGTGCCGTTTCGGGAAATTTCCTTGGAATACTCCGCGCCTGCGGTCAGCGCCGTCCGGTCGATGACCTGCGGGTCGGTGGTGAATTCGGGCATCCGGTTGCCCGCTGCGTCCTTGGCCGTGACGGTGACGGTGTGCGTCCCCGCCTCGGTGAGGGGGATGGTGGCTTCGGCGGTCTTGCCGTCCTCGCTGATCGTCCAGTCGGCTGTGGTTTCCTCGCCGTCGACCTTGACGGTTGCGTCGGGCTTGCCGTCGATGAGCATCAGGCGCTCGTTATCCGTCAGCGTGAGGGTGACGGTGGTGTCGCCGCTATAATAGCGAGTCGTGCCGTTCTGGGAGACCGGCTCTGCATAGGCCGCGGAGGCGACCGCGTGCGTCCGGTCGATGACGATCGGGTCGGAGGTGAAGCTTCCCTCGTTGCCCGCTGCGTCCTTTGCGGTGACGGTGACGGTATGCGTTCCTTCTTGGGTGAGGTCGACGGACGCAAAGGCCTCCTGCTCGGAAACGAGCACCCAGCCGACTGCGGTTTCCACGCCGTTGACCCTGACGGTCGCGTCGGGCATACCGTTGTCACTGAGCATCAGGCGCTCATTGTCCGTCAGGGTAAGGCTGACGGTGGTACCGTCGCCATAGTAGCGGGTCGTGCCGTTCTGGGATACCGGGTCGAAATATACCGCTTCGCAGACCGGGGGCGTTTCTTCCAGAACGATCCTGTCGCCCTGAAGCTCCGCAGAGCAGTTGCCCGCGACATCGTAGGCGACGAAGTGCAGCGTGCCCTTCAGGTCGGGCTTGACAACGAATTCCGCCTTGTCGTTTTCGGCGGTAAGTACCTTGCGCGTGCCCGCGATCTCGGCGCCGTTTTCGTCCACGAACCAGTATTCAAACTTTTCTACACCGGAGGTCGCATCCTGTGCATACAGGGTGTAATACAGCTTGGCGTTGTACCAGCCGCCGGTGATAAATTCAAGGATGGAGCCGCCGAGGCTCTTGCGCACCTCCTGCTTCAGCTCGGTGGGCGCGGTCTGGTCGATTTTGATCTCGCGGCGCTCGATCGCGTCCGTGATGTTGCCGTTCATGTGGCGCAGGTAGATATTCTCTTTGGCATAGGTGCCGTCCGCCGTGATGGCGGGCAGCGCCTTCGTCCACGACGTATTGCCCCACAGCTTATTGCCGATGGCGGAAAGCTCCCAGCCCTCCGGGGCGGAAACGGTGACGGGGCCGGTGTACCAGCCGCTGTTGTTCTTCGTTTCGCCCGTCACGACATAGGCCGGGTCCGGGGCCTGCGCGTAGGAAATCTGTAAATAGAAATTCTTCGTGACCGCCTCGTATTTTTCATCCGCAGCGCGGGTGAAGGAAATGGTAAACAGGCCGGTCGCGTTATCCTTCAGCAAAATGCGCAGTCCCTGATCGGTGAAGGTCCAGCCCAACAGTCCCTCCGGCAGCCCGTTGGTCAGGCTCACATTGCCTTCATGGCCGTCCGGCTTGATGTAATACTCTTTCTTGCCGTAGATCACCTGCGCCGGGTTTGCCTCGGAGGTTTCCACGTCGAAGGTCAGAATGGAATCGTCCTTTGCGCGTTTGACCGTGAGGGTATAGGTGGCGGAGCTTGCCTCGTAGCGGTCGTCCTTCGGCGTTTCGGCCCTGACCGTGATCTCGCCGGAGCGGAGGATGGTCATCTGGCCGTTCGCGCTGTCGATGGTCGCAATCGTTGCGTACTCGCCCTCCGGCGTCGTCTGCTTCTCGATGGAATAGGTGACGGTGCGGCCCAGCGTATTTTTGGCCGTCTGGCGATACGTCTGGGTGGTATACCGCGGATCGACATTGACGACGATCCACGGGTCGGTCATGTCGAAGCGGATCGCCTGCTCGTCGCGCACCACTGGGAAGGTATAGCTATCCGTTGCCGCGGCGAAGACACCGTCGTCCGGCGCGGAGGCCGTGATCCTGATCGTGCCGGGCTTATTGAAGGTGACATAATACTGTCCGTTTTCCTGTTTGATCTCGGCCGTACCGTCGCCCTCGATATATTTAGAGGTAATTGTCGTAGCGCCTTCCACACCGGTGGTCGCCACGAGCGCCTTCTCCTGCGGGACCGTCACCGTGCCGATGGGCTCGGAGAATTTGAAGTTCCGCTCCAGCCGCGCGGAGGCCGCGACGCACACCGTAACCGTCTGCTCGTAGGCGCCGTCGGCGTCCCAGTCAAATTCCCAAGCCTTTTTGACATCGTGGAGGTCCTTCGCGCTTTCCGCGTCCGCCGCAAGGAGGGTTTTGACCGTTAACTTTTCGACGCCGATTTTGGTGCCTTTCTCGGCCCCCTTCTCGCGGTACTGCGCCTTTTTCTTGGCGCTTCCCGGCTTTGTGATCTCAAAATCCGCAAACCAGCCGCCCTGCTGGTGCGGCACCGTGGAGGTTAGCGCAAGCTCGACCTCGGGCGCACACGCCACGCCGGTCCTGTCGTAGGTATAGCCCTCCGGCACGCTGACCGTGCCGTTGTTGTATTCCCACGTGCCGTTATAGACGACCTTGCCGTCCTTTTTCAGGGTGAGCACCTGCGCGGGCAGATTCAGCCTGATTCCCTGTGCGCGATTTTCCTCGCCCTTCCACCAGTAGAAGCGGTAAATCATGTAGGAATTGCTGCTTGAATTTGCAAATGTATGCGCAAGCTCCTCGTCGATATAGGCCCAGAGGGTGATCACATTGTTCTCCCCGTCCCGCGCGTCCTTGAAGGAGATCTTCTTCGACTCTGCGCCGTCAAAGCGCTGGGTCGTAAAGGCCGCCGTTTCCGGGTCGGCGCCATCGGGCATCGTCACACGGATGCCGATCCACCAGCCGTCCTGATTGCGGCCGACGCTCTCATCCTTCGGATACCATTCAAGCTCGAGCTTTTCAAAGTTGAGGCCCACGTCGCCATTGCCGCCGCCAAACATCGTCGCTTCGCCTGTTAAAACTTCGACGTTTCTGTCTACCGTGACCGCCGAGGCGCGCACCGGCAGCAGTGACAGCACCATCACCAGCGCAAGCGCCAGGCAGGACAGGCGTCTGCCAAGGTTGGAGTTCCAGAGTTTTCTCATTCGAGTGACCCCCTCGTTGATTTTTGCGTTCTCTCTCTTTCGGAGGCTCTGCAAACGCGGGCAAAGCTCCGGCCATTCAGAATACAATGCAGGCAGAAGGTAAAAGATACCGCTGCCAGAAGCACAAAACAGACATAAGCCGTCCGGGTGATCCACACAAGCGTGACGATCAGCGCGATCAGGCTCAGTGCAAAGACCGCGTCCGCAGCGGCCGCCAGCGGATTGCGGAAAACGCAGAGTAGCCCCGGACGCTGCCGGACGGGATGCGGCCGTTCCGGCGCACTGCGCTCACGGCGCTTTAAGGCGGATGCAAGCGCACACTGCGCGGCGATGCCCAGCAGCAGAAACAGCCAGAACACCGCGCCGGCGAAAATGCTCCACCCGCGGCCGCAGCTGCCCAGCGGCATCAGAAGAATCGCGGCCGACATCAGGAAAAAGCACAGGATGCTTCCCCGAAGCAGGCGTTTTTCCTTCCTCACGGCTTCCCCTCCATTCCGGACGGCGGCGCGCAAACGGAAAACCCGCTGCGCGTCGACTCAATCCTTGTTCAATTTATTATCGCAAATCTGACAGGCTTTGTCAATTCCGGTTTCCGTAAATCTCGCGGCAAATCCCGTTTTTCCGTGTCAGATTCGCTCCTGCGTATGCACAAAGGTGATGTCAAATTCGACCGCGATCGCGGGCGGCTCGGAAAGCAAGGTCGTCTCGCCCTCCTGCGGCATCTGGTTCTCTGCCAGCAGGGTCGTTGCATCCGCAGCCTGCTCCTGCAGGAGCTCCTGCGTGCTGATCTTCGACGTGATGGCGCCGGGGCCGTAGGGCGTGGGCGAGCGCTGGATGATCCGCCCGGAGGGGGTCATCCGATCTGTCAGCCTGCCGCGCGCGGCATTGACCGGGCTGCTCCTGAACACCTTGTCGCCGGTAGCGGCATTTTTCTCGCGGATGCCGCGGATGGCCTTGCGCGCCGTCGAGCCGCTCAGGTCGCCGATGAGGTGCGGCACCTTGAGCAGGAAAAACAGCAGCACGCTGACCGCCAGCATCACGCCGCAGGCGACCGCTCCGGCGATGAAAATAATTCGATAGGTTTCGTAGGTCATAGCGCATCCCTAGCCTTTCGACGTTTCGACCCGGCGGATGGTCGCCGCGATTTCATCCTGAAGCTGCCGGACGGTATCCTGCAAAACCGACAGCTTCACCGTTCCGGCCTCGTCCGAGATCTCTTGGAGCAGGCCGGCGATCTGATCCGCATCTGCGACCTCGAGGAACTGCGCAGCGTTGCGGTCGATCAGGCGGTTGATCTTCGTCCAGACCTCCAGCCGGGAATCGACGCTGTCGAAGCCGTCGGCCTGCGCTTTCAGCTCCCGCAGCATCCCCCACAGGCGCTCATATTCCTCGTACATTTTTTCCGTCTGCTTGATCTTTGCGCCGTTATACTGGTCGATCGTGTCCATGCAGGAGGCGATGCTGCAATAGATCTCCGCGACGGGGTACTTCTCCGTCGCCTCGGAGAGCCACTTGGCCGCCTTGGTGTAGGAATCGCGGTCATCCGCAGTGTCATAGTAGAAGAGGAAGGCTTCGCCGATGCGGTAGCAGACCTCCTGATAGCCGTCGGGGTTCTTCTCCTTCAGCGTTTTCAGGACGTCCACACGGTCGGAGAAGCCGTTGGACTTCTCCTCGTCCAGACCGGCCTGCAGCTTCAGCAGCTGCTGGCCCTCCTCGCCCGTGAGCACATGATCCTGCGTCAGAAGGTCGGCAAGCTGCTCATAGGCCTCCGAGCGGGAGGGATCGGTGAGGATCGCGTCGTAGCAGTCCTGCGCCGTCGACGCAGAGCGCAGCATCAGGTCGTAGTTCTCGGTTTTTTTCTGTTCGCCCGAAAGGTAGCCCCACAGTGACGCCGCGCCGAAGGCCAGCGTCAGACCGGCGCTCGCGAGGAAAAGCCCCAGCTTTCGCTTCTGCTTCTTGCGGTATGCGTCGTCGATCTTTTCATAATTCTCCAGCGCGTACATCAATTCCGCGCAGGACTGGTAGCGGTCGTCGGGATTGCGCTGGGTGCATTTCTGGATGATGCGCTCCAGACCGCTGGAAAGCGCCGGGTTGACCTGCCGGATGGGCAGGATCTCATAGGGCGGGTCGCAGGGGTTGCGCCCCGTGACCAGATGGTAAAGCGTCGCGCCCAGACAGTAGATGTCCGTCCGCGCGTCCGTCTGGCCCATGCCGCCGAACTGCTCCGGCGCAGCATAGCCCACCGTGCCGAGGCAGGTGGTGTCCGCCAGATTTTTTTCCTTGAACTCGCGCGCCGTGCCGAAGTCGATCAGGCAGATGTTGCCGTCCGGCTTGAGCATGATGTTCGCGGGCTTCATGTCGCGGTAGATGATCGGCGGGGTGCGCGTGTGCAGATATTCCAGCACGTCGCAAAGCTGCTTTGCCCACTCGATCACGTATTCCTGCGGCTGCGCGCCGTATTCCTCCAGCGCCTTGCTCAGGGGGTTGCCCTGTATGTAGTCCATGACGATCAGGAAGGTGTCCGGGCCTTCGATCACGTCGATGATGCTCGGCAGGCTGGGGTGGCTGAGCTTCTTGAGAAGATCCGTTTCCGCCACGAGGCCCTGCTTGACGATCTCAAAATCTTTAACGCCGTCCTTGCGGACCTCCTTGATCGCCCACTGCTTATTCGCTTTCTCGTTCATGGCCAGATAGACGACGCTCATGCCGCCCTGACCGACCTTATTCAGTATCTTATATTTTCCGTCAATCAGCGAGCCGATCTCCAGCATTCCGACCTCTCCTTAAAACGTGCGCACCAGCGCAACGGAAATATTATCTCTCTCGCCGCGCTGCATATCGCAGTCGACCAGCGCGCGGGCGTTGCGCTCCATCGTCGCGCTGTCCGGCAACACCGCCGGCTGCAAAAGGCCGAAGATTTCCTCCGGAAAGATCTCATGCCGGAAGCCGTCCGAGCAGAGAAGATACACCGCGTTTTCAAGCGTCCGGCCGAAAAAGAAATCCGGCACGACCGTTTCCGACGCGCCGACACACTGCAAAAGCACATTTCTGCGCGGATCCACGCGCGCCTGTTCCGGCGTGAGAAGTCCCTGCGCGACCTCGCGCGCGACAACGGTATGATCCTGCGTGATGCAGCGGATGCCGTCGGTCAGCTCGTAAAGGCGGGAGTCGCCGACGTTCAGCGCATAAAACCGGCTCTGCGTCAAAAGCACGGCCACAACGGTCGTGCCAAGACGGATACCCTGCCGTGCGCCATAGGCGCCGATGGCTTTATTCTGCGCGGTGACAAGCTCAGTCCACTGGGCGCGCACCGCCGCGTCCTCGATCGGCCCCGCGGCGCAGAGCTGCGGAAGCTGCTCGAACATCCACTGCTCAAAGGCGCGCACCACGCTCGCGCTGGCGACCTCACCCTTTTGCAGGCCGCCCATGCCGTCGCACAGCACCGCCAGCACCATTCTTCCCTGACAGGTCTGGATGGTCTTCACGGTCAGGCTGTCCTGGTTGGTCTGCTTGGTTGTGCCGACGTCCGTCGTCGCAGAAATGATGAAATTCACGTCATTCCCTCCGATCAGTACGTCAGGAATTCAAAACTCTCGTTGGCAAGCGTGATCTTGGCGCCGTGCGTCAGCTTCGTTTCCACATTGCTCTGGATCATAACGCCGTTGACGTAAGTATGGTTGGTGGAGTTGGTATCGACGATGTAGTACTCGCCGTCGCGGTTGAGGATGTTCGCGTGGCTGCGGCTGATGGCCGTGTTGTCCGCGATGAAATAGTCCACAAAGCTGCGCTCCTTGCCGATGCGGAAGGAGGGCTTGTTGATCGGGATGCGCTCATTGTTCTTCACGCGCAGGAGATAGGGCTGCACCGGCGCGGCGGGTGTGGCCGCGCCGAGAACGGTCGTTTCGCCGGAGGCTGCGCCGCCGAGAACGGTCGTCTCGCCAAAGCTCGCGGGCTGCACCTGCGGCACGGGAGCGGCAGGCTGCACGGGTCTGGACTGTGCGGGTCTGGATTGCACCGGCGCGGCTGCCTGCACGGGAGCAGGCTGTGCGGGCGCCGGGGCAGGGGATTGGGCAGGCGCGGCGAAGCCCTGATGCGGCTGGCCGGGAACGGCAAAGCCGGGCTGCGGGCGGCCGGGTACGGCGAAGCCCGGCTGCGGCTGACCGGGTACAGCGAAGCCGGGCTGCGGGCGGCCGGGTACGGCAAAGCCCGTCTGCGACTTGCCGGGAACGGCGAAGCCCGATGCGGGCGCTGCCTTCGCCCCGGCGGGGGCGGGCTGGCCGGGCTGCGGCACAGACTGCGCGGACGCAGCTTCCTTCGCCGCCTTCTTCGCGGCCTGCTGCGCCTTATAAAGCTCCTTGTTTTCCTTGCTGTAGTGCATCAGCAGGGTGAACATGGAGATCTCCTTTTCTCCTTCGGGGCGGGGCGGCACCGGCTGCGCGGGCGCGGCCTGCTTCTTCTCCGCCTTCTTTTTTTTCTCCGGTGCGGGAGGGGGAACGGGAACCGGCTGCGCGGGCGCAGGCTGCTGCATCTGCGGCGCTGCGGGCTGCGGCGCCAGAGCGGGCTGCTGGACCGGCGCCGGAGCGGGCTGCACAGGTGCGGCAGGATGCTGAACCGCCGCCTGCGGCTTCGCGGACGCGGCGGGAGCCGCGCCGTCCAGCTCCTCAAGCAGCCTGGAGAACTCCGCCAGCGAGAACACCGGAGTACCGTTCAGATAATTGATCAGGTGCGCGACATAGTCGCAGTTTTCCGTCTGGTCAAAGCGCGTATGGAATACAAGGTCGCGGAAATACTGGCCGAAGTCCACCGCCGGACGCCGCTCGTCCGCAAAGGGCAGGCAGATCACCAGCGTTTCCGCCGTGGTAACATCGGCAAAGATATAGTCGAGATTCAAAAGGAGCATCGAGGGAGCAATCATGTAGTCTTCCGCAGAGAGAACCGCGCGGACAATGCCCCGGAACACGCCGAGCAGGCGCTTCTTATTCACAACGCCCTCGAAGAGCTGTGTCGCGCTGATCTTCGCAGAGACATTGTATTTCAGGAATTTCTGATCGTCCATCTGGGAATACAGCGCAGGCGCCAGCCCGGCGATGCGGTTATTGACGATCATTCCGAGGCAGGTGCTGTCCAGCGTCTCGCCGGACGCCAGCGCACAGACCAAATAGGTGTTTGTTCCCTGATTTTCGAAGGAAAGCTTCATTCCGTTACGCTCCTTTTGATATCTTTAATGATTGTACTGATACAGCGACAGGCACTGCCATTCCGAGTCCAGCTCGACAAAGACATTGCCGGAGGAATTGAAATCTCTCACATCCTCAAACTGCGGCGCAATCACCATGTTGTTTTCCAGATCAACAAAGCCCCATTTTTTGCCTTTCTTGACGGCGGCAAGCCCATTGGAGAAGCTGCGCGCGTCCTCATACTGCAGGGGAATGACGACGGCGCCGTCCTTATCGACAAAGCCCCATTTTCCGTTCTGCCGCACCGCCGCGTAGGTCGTGTCGGCAAAAAGCCTTGCGTCGTCAAAGGTCTGTGTTCCGATCTGCGTTCCCGCGGCATCAATCATGAGATATTTGGTGCCTTTTTTGGCAAACAGCCGCTCGTTGCGGCACACGACCGTTTTCTCATCCTGAACAATGCCGTCGAACACCGGCTGTGTCAGGGCTTCGCCGGAGCCGTTGATCAGGCCCCATTTCTTCCCCTGCTTGACCGCGGCGACGCCGTTGCCGAGGCCGGAGGCGTCCTCATAGCCGCCAAACAGACGGGTATCATTTTCCAGGGAGTAAAAATCCCACGTTTTTCCGTTATAAAGGGAGTAGGTCGTTCCGCTGACAATGCCCAGCTTCCGAACATTCTCCACACCGCGCACGACATGCTTCTTGTTGCCGGAGGCGTCGATAAAATAGACGCTTCCGTCCGGCTCCATGACCGGCGCCAACTCAAACAGGTAGGCTCCGACCTCTTTGAATTTCGCGTCAACGACCAGCTTGCCCTTCTGGTTTACATAACCCCAGAGCTCCTTGACCTTGACGGGACTCAGCGTTCCGCTGTAGATGCCGGCATCGCCGAAGCAGGCGTAGCCGAGCGTGAAGGTATACTCGATTTCCCTGTGGATCTCCTCCAGCTTTTCGGAGGTAAGTTTATTGCCGCGCGCCTTCTCGTACACGCGGAAGCACTCTTCGAAATCTTCGGTCGACCGGTAGACCTCCATCAGATATTCATAGGTACGGATGTCCTTCGGGTACTTTGAAACGAGCTCCTTGCCCCATTCCTCGGCCGTGCCTTTGAGATTGCTTTCCATGTACATCTCGCCGAGCTCCAGCCCGAGGCTCGCCGACGGGCGGATCTCCAGCGCTGCCTGATACTTCTGATTGGCGTCAACGACAACGCCCAGACTGCGGCATTCCCGGGCTCCGGCAAGCAGCGTGTCATATTTCTGCCGTGTCGCGGAGCGGTCGGAGTACAGCTTGTAAATCGAAAGGCCGAACAGGACGACCAGCACTACGGGCACGAGAAATTTATACTTTTTCATTCTTGTCGCCTCACATTCCGGTCAAAAAGACGGACACAAACGTCCCCAGGACGATCGCCGGGGCGAAGGGGATCACATCTTTTCTCGATTTCTTTTTTGTTACGAGAAGGAACACTGCCAGCAGGAAGGAGAGGACCAGCGAGGCAAAGACCGCGCCCCAGATCCCGTCCAGCCCCAGCATCAGTCCCATGACGATGAAGAGCTTCATATCGCCGTAGCCGATCGAATTCTTTGCACAGAGGCGGCAGAGCATCGACGCCAGCAGCAACGCTGCCGCTGCGATCCCTTCAGAGAGCAGGCGGCGCCAGATCCCGTCGTACTGCACGAACAGCTCCGTCACGAAAATCCCCGCCCAGCAGATCAGGCCGAAGAGGATGAAGCGGTTCGGGATGCGATAGGTCTTTGCGTCGATCAGCGCCAACGGCCACATGACCGCAAGCAGGCTCAGGCGCTTCAGGCTGAAGCAAAAGCTGTTTGCCTGATACAGAATGCCGAAGGCCACCGCGACACCGAGCGTCAGGACGATCATCACGGCGCTGTAGAGGATGACCCATTTGTTCAGCACTTTGGGTGCTTCTTCCTCCTCCGCAGGCGGATTGGCGAGACGATATGCTTTCAGATCCGTCAGCATCAGCCAGAAGCTGACGCCGCAGAGCAGAGCCGTAATACCGATCAGAACCCAGTCCAACAATCTCATAGCGTTCCCCTTTTCTGTTCTTTCCGAAGTGCGGGCAGACTAAGCCAGAAGTCTGCGGCGCGGCGGCAGGATCGCCGCCGACTTTGCGCCGCCTGCAATTTTACTGTTCTCGCAGCCCCAGGCGTCGGTAGCCGAATAGTTCCGGAACGTCATTTTTATGTCGATGTTCAGTAACTGAATGACCTGCACCTTGTAGGTAAGAACCAGTTTGATTCTTCCCACTCCCTCGCCATTCGCTGTGGCAAACTTAATATAAGTACTGTTAAAGTTCAGGCCGCTCTCGCCGTCAACCACCCGGTAGCGTTTCAGGAAAGCCTCCGGCGTATCGCCCTCAAAGTCGGAGAGGTGCTTTTTCAAGAAGGCTTTTGCAAGTTCACGCGTAGCCGCATTTTGCCCGTCTCCGATCAGGGCTGCAAGGCCGCCCTTGGCCACGCCGAGGGCAAAGGCCTTTGGATCCTTGACAATTTCATCTATAGAGCCCTTGATGCTATCATAGCTTTCTTTGCCCTGATTGATCGTATTGGACATATCGCCTTTTTTGAAGGCATCAATGAAATCCCCGACGCCCTTGGCGATGGTATCCACCTTTGCACCGGCATCGGCTCCCGCCGCCATCATGCTTCCGACCTTTTTGTCGAACTCCCCTTTGAAATACAGGTAAGAATACTGAGAAATCTCCCTTGCCGCCGTATCCAGCGCGGTGCTCATCTTTGCCTGGATATAGCAGATATTCACAATGGACAGGATCGTGAAAATAACAAATATGAACACCGAAAGAGAAATGGTTGCCTCGACGACGATCGCGCCGTTTTCGTTCTCCTTTCTCATGTCCTCACCTCCGAAAATTGTTGTTTTCTGGGGTTACTCCGCCTGGAAGGGAATGTTGTTCTCGTTTGCGAAGGATTCTGCATAGCTGCCCGCCGGCGCATAGATGGTAAGGTTTTCACAGCCCTCAAAGACCAGTTCATCGTCAATATTTGTGAGTGTCTGCGTGAAGTGGAGTTCCTTCAACTTGGTGCAGTTACCGAAGGTGCCAATGCCTCCCAGTTCCTGGAGGTCCTTGCCGAAGATGACCTGCTGCAAATTAGAGCAGTTGCCGAAGGTCAGCCCCAGCGTTCTTGTCACACCCTCGCAAATGACCAGTTCCACCGTTTCATTGTTGGTAAATACCTCTTCAATTTCTTTAACGCTCTCCGGAATCAGCACCGCCCGCACCGGGGAGTCATTGGCAAATACATAATTATAGAGCGCCGTAACCGGCTTGCCTTCAATCTCCGCCGGGATAACCACCACGGTGTCACTTCCCGCGTAGCTTTTGATCTTGATGCCGTTCTCTTCCACGTCATAGGTGAAGTCCTCTGCCGGGGCAGCCGCGTGGCTGCGGAGCAGTTTTTCGGTGATGGGGGCGTTCGGATCCACCTTTTCACTCGGGGTGTCCGTGCCCGGCTCGTCAGAGCTTACGGAACCGCCGGACTGCGCGGGGTCGCCGGAGGGTTTGGTATCGCCGCCGCAGGCCGTCAGCGCCAGCAGCAGGCAGAAGATCAGAATCAGTACGGAAATTGTTTTTTTCATTTTGGTTTGCTCCTTTGCGTTGTTCGTTGGTAGATGGGCTGGTTTATATATATCCTCTGGTCATCTTGACCGTGTAGGTGCACCAGTCGGTACGGCTTTCCATATCGCCGGCTTCGCCCTCGAAGAGAGGGAGGGTGACCATCAGCGGCCGCACACGGATCTGAGAATTCAGGCTGAAATAGACCTTGGAGTTTTTCATGCTGAAGTCCTCCAGCCCCTTCTGGCGCAGGTTAGCCTGCATCAGCTCGCCGGTACGCTGGATCATGGCGGTTTGCAGCTTGCCGCCATTCTGCACACCCAGCAGGAGGAATACCGCGATGTAGTCGCTATAGAAAATGCCCTTGTTGTTCTTGTTTTTGACCAGCTTTTCAGGCTTTCCCGTTAAGATGTCCGCGAACGCTCCGAAAGACTTAACTCTCTTTAGATTAATCACCCAATCGTCCGCCTTTGTCTTATACAGCTCCACCGGGAAGCCATAGGAGAGGCGCAGATTGTCGATCGCGGTCTCCGCTGCGGTGTACATCAGCAGCAGCACGACCTTGAAAGCTGCGGGCGGAATGATGCCGAAGGTCGCCGCACTGAGCGCCGTAGCAATAAAAACAATGGTTGAATTGTTCCAGAAGTGCTGGAAGCAGGACACCAGATTCAGGGTATAGCGGATCGTATAGATATAATCAAAGGCCTGCTTGACGTTATCCTTGTTCGATTCTTTGCCGAAAAGGATGTACTCCTGCTCCGCCAGGTATGCGCGGTTGTTCTCCTCGTTGATCATCTTGCCGGTGAGGGATTTATTATAGCTGTCCTGGTAGCGCTCACTGAGCCAGGTGTTCGGCTCCGTGGGGCCGCCCTTGACTCCTGCGTAGTAATTCTGGAAGTTTCCGCCATCCAGTTCCTTCTGCTGCTCCTTGGTGAGCAGGCGGAAGGCGCCCTCCCGGTCGAAGGTCGCACAGCTGAACATCCCGGTCATGTAGGTGAGGAGATAGAGCTGATCGCGCATCTCGGAGAAGTTGCCGCTGACCAGATTGGAGATCGTCCCGGCGAGTGCGCCGACCAGGGAGCTCGCCTTGAAGCGCGCCCCTTCGGAGTAGTCATGCTGTATATCGTGCCCGTCAGGGCCGCGGTATTTGCCGGACTTCTCCTTTTGCTCCTTTGAGAAATCGTCTACCTTTTCCTTGGCTTCCTCTTTCTCCTTCTCCTGCTTGTCAAACTCCTTGAAGTTCTCCTCATTCAGATGCTTCCACTGGCTGTAGAAGAAGACGAAGAGATAGGGAGTTTCCTCCTGCTGATAATCCGGATCCTTGGGGTCAATATCCGGGTTGTAGTCGTTTGATGCGGTATCCTTGAGCTGGGTGACCTTGCGCTCTTCCTCCGGCTTGGGGGTGAAGTGCTGATTGAACATTTCCTTTGCATAGGCGTTCAGTTCCTGATTGTTGCCCGCGCTGTCGATCCGGCTCTTGCCGATGGTATTTCTGGCCTTTTGAACCAGATTATCCGCGCCGAAGAAGCTGGCGAGCCCCGTGTCCAGATAACTCATGTAAGAGGGATCTTTTTTCCCCTCGCTGAACTGAACGCGAGCGAGGATCTCAAGCTGCTCATGGATATTGTTCAAGCGGGTCTTCAGAATCTCTACCGCTTCCTCGTTGATCTGCTCGGCAAATTTCAGCGTATCATAGTGCTTCTTTTTGGAATCCTCGTAACCGCCCTCGATCTCCCTGCGGTCCTCCGCGCCCATCTCCGTATCACTGGAATAGGCCTCGTCCTTCCAGGCGTGGAAGGTCTCACGGTATTTCTTTGCCAGCTCTGCCAGCTCATCCAGACTGCCGTTGCCGATACCGTCCGGGTCGCCGTCGACGATCTTGGTCAGATTGTCCATGCAGGTCGTGAGCTGCGTAAGCTGCTCCGTCATCTTTTTGCGGATTTCTTCCTCCGCTTCGCGCACGGTATACTTTGAGCCGCCGATCGAGATCATGTCCTCTTCGTGCTTGGAATCCGGCGTGAGGCGATCTGCGTTCTCCTTGCAGATGCTCTCATAAGTGACGACAAGGGAAAGATATGCATCGAGATTACTGCCGCTGTTTTTGCTGTAGGTTCTGTTGCCGGAAAGGCACTTATCGTATATCTTTTTCAGACGGTCCGACTGCCTGGTAAAATTATTCTTATTTTCGGTAGACACGTCCTCGTCGAACTCGCAGTTATCTTTCGCCGACTTCAGCTTGGCAAGCGCCTTGACCAGCGCCTCGCCGGCATCCTTCACAGCGGCCTGCTTGGTGCGGGTCGCTTCGTCCATGCGCTTCCACCACTGCACCGGGTTGATCTGTCCGTCGCCGTAACCGATCTGATCCTTCATTTTCATCATTTCGCCTGCGGCGGTCACCAGCGCCTCAATGCTGCTTTCAAAGGTATCTCCCGCGGTTTTCGCATTGCTCACCAACTGCGTCAGCTTGCTGTTGGAGATATAGTAGACGGTTTCGCCCGAATCATCCTCTTCCGAACGAGAGTAGACCTGCGTGAACTGTCTTCCGTCTTCCTTGAATTGCCCATCCCAGAATTCCATACGGTCTTTCATAACGAGCAGCTCATAGGGCTTGAGCCCCTTCGTATTGACCATGTGGCGCACCAGGACTTTATTGATCTGGCGGTAGGCTTCCTTATAATTCTCCAGATCGTTGAGCATCTGCGCCGGGGTATTTTTGCTGAAGCCGAACTCCTCAGCCTTGTTATAGTAGCGCATCAGGGCGCGGTAGGTCTTGAAGGAGGCGCTCAGCAGCTCTCCCTCAGCCTCGTAATATTTGCTTTTCTTATCCACCAGAGGCTCGTTCTTTTCTACCTCGGTGACGCCCTTTGAGCTGGGATCGTTCTTGAGCCGCTCGATCAGACCGGTAACCAGCTCGATGGGCGCACGGTATTTCATGAATTCCGTGATCTCCGCCTTCATCATCGCGGCATTCGTCAGATCCGCGTCGCTGACCTCGGAAATCTCAGCGGAGAGGCACTCCATCATCAAAAGGTTCGTGACGTCTCCGGACAATTCGCCGCTGCCGGAACCGGTTATGTAATCATAGACGCCGCCTATCACCTCGCCCAGTGAATCGCTGCTGGTGTTGCCGCCGCCGATCAAATCCTGCGACGTTACGATGGAGAGGAAATAATTCTTCGACTGCGCGTAGAATTCGTCAATATTCTGGCAGGAGGCAACCATGCCGTACCAGTCGTTCAGGTCCGTGTCAAAATGCGCCAGCAGCGCATTGAGTGCATTGTCTGCCGCAGACAGCGTGTCGCCCTTGGCGAGTTCCACGCGGCTGACGTCCACAAAAATACTGGAGGCCAGCAGGCAGGGGACCAGAATCAGCACCAGAAAGACGGAAACGGCGCCGCGTGTCTTCTTATAGCTCTTCATCCCGCGTCTCCTTTCTTAGGAAAACCAGCTCTTGACTTTATCCGTCACCTTCGAGATCGCTTCGGTCACACCGAACTTATTCAAATAATCTCCGACGGTGTCTACAACACGGATAAACTCCGGCGTATCATAAACCGGTGCGCTTGTGCGCGAATAAACCGGCATTTCGATCATCGTATCTTCTCCCAGCAGGCGGATGCCCATGGGAATTTTATATTCTGCCTGTACCGTTATGGTGGAGCCGAGAATGCCCCAATCGTATTTGACCGTGGCGATGCCCTTCGGCGTCATACCGCTGAAAAAGCCCGTTCCTACGGATTTTATGCGGGTTTGCAGCTTGCCCTGTGCAGCGGACGCAACAGAATTGCCGTAGCCGGGAAGCACATAGCGGTAGGGCTTGACATTTACGGAGCCGACGCTCGGCAGGCTGCCTCCCTGCACCATGGTGAGCAGAGGATCGCCGGCTTCCGCCGCCGCTTCCAGCGCGGTCTGCGTTACATAGCGCTCAATGCAGGATTTCTCATAGTAGGCGTTTCCAAGGAAAATCAGCACAAAGATCACAAGGAACATCACGGGAAACACAATAGAGGCTTCCACGATGACCATGCCGCTTTCCGCTTTCTTTTCTTTTCTCAAGTCCTATCACCTCGTTTGTTCTGTGGAACTTATAAAAAACTGTAATCAACTACAGAGGATTTCATTGCTGCCTGGGGGCAATGGCAGTAACTGCCATTGCCCCGCTTTTGTGGTTTGCTTCTTCAGGAGACGGCTTCCTGAGCCTTGCCGGAGATGGTCTTGATCAGGTTACGCAGCAGCTTGGAGATCTCGTCCTTGAAAATCAGGGCAAGAACAACAGCGACACCGATCAGAACAACGATCGCGACAACGTTGACATCGCCATTTTCCTTTTGGAAGAACTTCTGCACCTTCGCCTTCAGGTTGAAATAGATTGCATTTGCCATCATTAACATGGTATTTCCTCCTCTCTTGAATGATTGAATTGTTTATATAAATAACGATCAGGCGCCCAGATTCGTGAAAATCGGGACAATGACCATTATTAATATACCGACAAACATGATGACCACCGGGATCAGCAGACGGCTGGCCGCCTTTTCGCCCTGACGGTGAATATCCTGCTTTTTCAGCATCCAGACCTCGCGGCTCTGCGCCTGGAGCATCAAGGCCAGCTCGTTGTTGCCCTTGACCAGACCCTGCACGATCGTGGAGGAGAACTTCTTGATCTCCGGGATGATGCAGCGCTTGCCGAAGCGGAAGATCGCGTCGATCTCGGAAATGCCGTTGTTCATTTCTTCCACAGAGGTCTGCATTTCTCTGTAGATCGTCGTTTCGCCGGAGAAAGCAATCTCCGTCCAGGCCTCGCGCAGGATCATGCCGGCGTTCGTCAGAAGGGCAAGCTTGGAAACGACATTGGAGAAGTCCCGCAGCATTTCCTCCGAGCGCTTCAGGATCCGCTTCTCGGTCAGCGTGCCGAAATAGTAGTAGGCAAGGCCGGCAAAGATCAGCAGCACAACCAGCACCGCAATATCATCCGCCACGCCGTAAAGCGCAAAGCCGAGAATCGCCAGCGTCAGGGACATGGTGATCTCCTGCGCGTGTATGACACGCAGATAATACTCCGCGTATTTTTCTCCGAACAGCACGCTCAGCTCCTTGCGCAGCTTTCGGTCGTGCTTGCTCTTATAGCTGTAGTGGACCAGCTCCAGCGCCGCGTAGCCGACAAAGTAGATTTCTTTCAGAGGGAATTCCTTTTCCGTCAGCGCGTCGAACAGGGAGGCGTACTTCAGGCCGGTGAAAAACAGCACCAGCCAGATGCCGAGGAGAACAGCGCCTATGCCAAAAACGATATAATCCTTTATCTCCAGCACGTTTCTCCCCCCTTAAATCTTGATGTCCAGGACGATCTTGCCGATGTAGTAGGCCGCCACAAAGAGGATCACCGCGACCGTTGTGGAGATCACGCCGCTCAGCGTGGTGTAGTTTGCAGCGAACTCCGGGCTCATCATCTTAATGACGCCGATGAGCGCGATGGGCATGGCGACCATGATCTTCTGCTCCGTTTTGTTGGAGGTCACGATCGTTTCGATGTCCTCCGTGATCTCCATCTTGTCGCTCAGGATGTCATGGGTGGTGCGGATGGTTTCCTTGATGTTGCCGCCCTTTTCGTAGCAGATCTTAAAGACGTTGGCGAAGCTCGCGATGTCCTCGCAGCCGCTGCGCGCGCCGAAATCCTGCAGAAGATCGACCAGATCGACGTTGTTGTTCATGCCGGAGAGGATGATCTCCAGCTCCTTGAGGATGAACGCGTCCTCCTCGTACTGGATTTTCAGATCCTCGTAGGCGCTGCGGAAGGCGTCGGTCACGTTGTTGCCGGCGCTGATGGAGGTGCTGATGGCCTCCAGCATATCGCGGAACTGATTTTTGAGCTTCCGCTGCCGCTTGGCGATGATGGCCTTGCGGCGGATGGGGACGAAGCATCGTCCTGCGACAAAGCCCGCCACCCCGCAGAAGAAGAAGTTCAGGATCCAGGTCAGCGTTGTGGGATTGCCGAACTCGTCCACGCCGATGCCGCCGTAGAAGAGGTAGCCCACCGCCGCGCCGACCACGAAGGCCGCCAGAAAATACAGCGCCTTTTCCAGGGGCTTCATGTGGTATACCTTATAATTATAGGCAGGCAGGTTGGTCGCGGAGCGGTAATACTGCGGCTCTACGGGCTTCTTTTCTTTTTTTGCCATCTTCTGCACCTCAGATCTCGGCCTTGAAGCCGGATATTCTCAGCTTGAAGTCGTTCTTCATGGGGTTGTTCGTGCGTTTCAGCGAGCCGGAGACCTTCTCCAGCGTGCTGTTCTCGTCCTCCTCAAAGACATACAGGGGATTGAGGAGAATTTTTCCGTTTTCGTAGCCCACAACCTCCGTGATCTCCATGGTTCTTCTGGACTTGTCGCGCAGACGGGAGAGGTGGATGATGATGTCCAGCGCCGAGGCGATCTGCTGGCGGATGGCTTCGAGCGGCAGACCCGACGAGCCTTGCAGCACCATCGTTTCCAGACGGCTGAGCATATCCTGCGTGGAGTTGGCGTGGCCGGTAGAGAGCGAACCGTCGTGGCCGGTGTTCATGGCCTGCAGCATATCCAGCGCTTCGCCGCCGCGGACCTCGCCGACGATGATGCGCTCCGGGCGCATACGCAGAGAGGATTTGATCAGGTCGCGGATGGTGATCTGGCCGGCGCCGGAGGCGTTGGCGTTTCGTGTTTCCAGACTGACGAGGTTCTCGACGCCCTCGATCTGAAGCTCGGCGGAGTCTTCGATCGTGATGACGCGCTCGTCCTTGGGGATGTAGTTCGACAGGGCATTGAGGAAGGTCGTCTTGCCGGAGCCGGTGCCGCCGCTGATGAAAATATTGTACTTCGCGCGGACGAGCAGCTCCAGCTTGTCGGCGATCTCCTGCGTGATGGAGCCGTAGGAAATGAGCTTCTCTATGGTCATGGGGGTCTTGGAGAACTTACGGATGGTCAGCACGGGGCCGCACAGGGCGATGGGCGGCAGCACCACGTTGACACGCGAGCCGTCGGGCAGGCGGGTATCGCAGATGGGGTTGGCCTGATTGACCTCGCGGCCGGCAAGGCCGACGATTCTCTGGATGACGTCCTCCAGACGGCGCTGGCTTTCAAACTGCTTATCCAGCTTGAACAGACGGCCGTTCTGCTCGATGAAAATATGCTCCGGACCGTTGATCATGACCTCGGTGATGGTGTCGTCGCTGATGATGGAATCCAGCAGGCCGAAGCCGCGGATGGAGCTGTAGATCTGCCGGACGATGGAAAGGCGCTGCTCGATGGAGCAGTACTGCCCGGCAAGGCGCTGCTCGACGATGTCCTCGATGCGCTCTTCCAGCTCTTCATCGGAGATCTTGCTCAGCGGGAGGTTTTCCGTTACATATTGCTTCAGCTCCGAAACGAGCCGCTGTTCCAGATCCGGACTCATATGGCCTTTCCCCTCTCTGCCGGTCAGGCAAGAATCTTATCGAAGATGCCCATGGCGGCAAGCTGCTGCAATAGCTGCTGCGGTGTGGCGTTTTCAAAGCGCTGCGCGCCACCGATATTCTTCAGCTCCACGCCTTGCAGAATACGGCCGGTCTTGCTGCTGAACTTGTTGTAGGCAAGCAGGACCCGGCTCGTCAGCGGCAGATCCGCTCCCTGCTCCAGCGCGGAGAGCGCGCGGTAAGCAGAGAACAGCTTGTCGTTGGCATTGACAGAACCGTCGCTCACCAGCACCACCGCGGCAGCGCGGCGGAAGAAATCAAGCTGCGCCTTGTCCATGGTGAAGTCCATGTCCACGATGATGTAGTCGTAATCGCCCAGCGTCTTCAATTCGGAAACGAGCTGGTTTAAGTCCTCGCTCGTCAGCTCCATGCGGTCGAGCGCCAGCTTGGGCCGGGAATAGAAGCACACGCCCGAGGCATCCTGCCGGACGCAGCTTTCCAGCTTCAGGGGGAGGGTAGCGCGCCGGGTCTTGACGGCGTAGATCACATCGCTCAGGTCAAACTGACCATCGCCGGAGAAAAACACGTCCGCCGCACCGAAGCGCTCAAGATTGAGGTAGAGGGTCTTCAGGTGCTTGGCGGCGAAGCTCATCGCACAGGCGGCCGCCATCGTGGAGGTGCCCACGCCGCCGCAGGGGGAGGAAAATACCACGATCTTGCAGCCGTCGCCGCCGAATTTCACGCCGGAAATGCTTTCCGCATTTTCTGAATAAATATTGAGCACCTGCTTGTAAATCAGGTCGACACGCTGGAATTTGCAGATGACCTTCTGACCGCGCAGCGACTCAATGTCCGGCGACTCGACCAGATAGGCAAAGCTGCAGCGGCGCGGCAGCGCGGTGGTGTCGATCTCAAAGCGGTCGCTTGCGACGAGCACGTCAATGCGCGCTTCGTCCAGTGTTTGCAGCGCCGTTTCCAGGTTCGTGAAGGAATAGGTTTCGATCTGATCGGCATACTTCATGTTAAACGCCGATACGATATGGCTGAGATAGTTCGCGTCCTTCTCCACAATGGCCAGCCTGATCTTCATTCGGTTATCCTCCTGCAATTCGTGAATATTCTTCCAGCATATGTCTTGTAGTTAGACGCAAAGTTTTGTAAAGACTCCCAATATTTGTAAGTTGTTCAAAATTAGTATAGCAGGTCTTTCAAATTCTGTCAATAAAATTTGTCGCTTTCCGATTATTCTTCCCGTTTTGGCAATAACCGCTGAAATTTTCCCGCGGCGGGTGGACTTTCCCGCGCGCTGAGCATTGACATTTTTGTGCAAAAAGGGTATACTGTCTTTGTGACATAGACTAATCCGTGTTTTTCGTCTTTATATCGCGCACATTTGTGCGTATTCAGGGAGGATTCACCATGCAGGAATGGATGGACGCCATCGTCAAACCGGCTCCCGCCGAGGGTCTGGAGCTGCGGCGCGTCCCCGTCCCCGTGCCGGGGCCGGGCGAGGTGCTGATCAAGGTACACAAGACCGCCATCTGCGGCTCGGACGTACATATTTATAAATGGAATCCGTGGTCGCAGCAGCACGTCCGGCCGCCGCAGGTCATCGGTCACGAGTATGTCGGAGAGATCGCCGCGCTGGGCGCGGGCGTGGAGGACCTTGCCATCGGCCAGCGCGTCAGCGGCGAGGGCCACATCACCTGCGGCCGCTGCCGCAACTGTCACTCCGGCAACATCCAGTGGTGCAAGGATCACGTGGGCGTAGGCGTGGACCGCGACGGCGCCTTTGCCGAGTATGTGTGTATCCCCTCGCGCAACGTCATCCTGATCGACGAGACCCTGCCGGAGGACGTCGTGGCCTTCTTCGATGCCGTCGGCAACGCCACGCACACCGCCCTGATGTTTTCCCTCGTGGGCGAGGACGTGCTGATCTCCGGCGCGGGGCCCATCGGCATCATCGCCGCGGGCATCTGCAAATACGCCGGCGCGCGCCGCGTGGTCATCACGGACATGAACGAATACCGCCTTGACCTCGCGCGGAAAATGGGCGCGGACGCCGCCGTGAACATCAAAAACGAGGACATCCACGAGATCATGCGCAAGCAGGGCCTGACGGAGGGCTTCGACGTGGGCCTTGAAATGTCCGGCAGCGGCGCGGCCTTCCACCAGATGGTCTCCGTCATGCGCAACGGCGGCAAGATCTCCCTGCTCGGTCTGGGCGACGGCCCGATCTCCGTGGACATGAACCGGATCATCACCAAGGGGCTGACGCTTCAGGGCATCTACGGCCGCAAGATGGATAACTGGCACCAGATGTCCTACATGGTGCAGGGCGGGCTTGATCTCACGCCCGTCATCACCCATCGCTTCCACTACACCGACTTCCAGAAGGGCTTCGACGCCATGCTGAGCGGAAACTCCGGCAAGGTCGTGCTCGACTGGACGAAATAAGAAAGGGGAGAATTTCGTGAAAACCGCACTGAATGAGTTCCGGAAGGAGCTGGACGCCATCCGCGCCGCCGGTACCTGGCGCAGCGAACGCATCATCACCACCCCGCAGCAGTCGCGCATCGCCACGACGGAAAAGCCCATGGTCGTAAACCTCTGCGCGAACAACTACCTCGGTCTGTCCGACCACCCGGCGCTGATCGCCGCCGCGAAGGAAAGCTACGACCGCTGGGGCTTCGGCCTGTCCTCCGTGCGCTTCATCTGCGGCACGCAGGAAATTCACAAGGAGCTGGAGGGGCGTATCGCGCGCTTCCTCGGCACGGACGACGCGATCCTCTACTCCTCCTGCTTCGACGCCAACGGCGGTCTGTTTGAAACGCTGCTCGGCCCGGAGGACGCGATTATCTCCGACGAACTGAACCACGCATCCATCATCGACGGCGTGCGCCTGTGCAAGGCAAAGCGCTACCGCTACAAAAACAACGACATGGACGATCTGCGCCGCCAGCTTGAAGACGCCCGCGCCTCCGGCTGCAAAAAGATTATGATCGCCACGGACGGCGTATTCTCCATGGACGGCTATATCGCAAATCTGCGCGCCATCTGCGACCTTGCAGACGAATTTGACGCGCTGACCATGGTGGACGACAGCCACGCCGTGGGCTTTATGGGCGCGCACGGCAGGGGCACGCCGGAATTCTGCGGCGTGGAAGGCCGCGTCGACATCCTGACCGGCACCTTCGGCAAGGCGCTGGGCGGCGCATCCGGCGGCTACACCGCCGCGCGGCGGGAGATCGTCGAGCTGCTGCGGCAGCGCTCGCGGCCGTATCTGTTCTCCAACACCGTCGCCCCGGCCATCTGCGCCGCGACGCTGAAAACGCTCGATCTTCTGGAGGCCTCCACCGAGCTGCGCGACCGCGTGCACGAAAACGCGCGCTATTTCCGCGCGGAGATGGAGAAGCTGGGCTTTGACCTGCTGCCCGGTGAGCATCCCATCGTGCCGGTCATGCTGTATGACCCCCACGTGGCGCAGGAGTTCTCCCGCCGGATGCTCGACAAGGGCGTGTATGTCGTGGGCTTCTGCTATCCGGTCGTGCCGAAGGGCCGCGACCGCATCCGCACGCAGATCTCCGCGGGCCACACGAAGGAGGATCTGGACTTCGCCGTGAAGGCCTTCGGCGAGGTCAAGAGGGAAATGGGCATCTGATAAATACCTGTTTTCCTCCGATTTCAGTCTGATACGGAGAAGACGACACCCCCGCCGGGAACGGAACCGGCGGGGGTGTTGCTTGTGCAGGGCGGAGCGGCCTGCCCGCAAGGGGCGCGACGCAGCTCCACGGGTGTTGGCAGAATAACAAAAGCCGGCGGGCGGGAAAATTCCCGCGCCGCCGGCTTTCGTTAAGTAAGAAAAGAGAATCAGCTTTGAAAGTATTTTATGCTCAGTCGCCGATGGCATCGGTGCGGTAGATGAACTTCACCTGACCGTCCATGTCCTCGGAGATGCCTGCGAAGCTGCGGTAGTTCTTCGACACGTCTGCGATCGCCTTCACGCGCTCGAGCAGGCCGTCGAGATCGTTATCGACCAGATCGACCAGCTTCTGCACGCCCTTTTCGTTGAATTCCTTCAGGCCGTCGGACAGCTGCATCGCACCGTCGCGGAGCTGCGTCACGCCGCTGACCAGCGCGGGCGCGCCATTCTTCATGGTCAGGATGCCGCTGTAGAGCTCCTGCGCGCCGCTGGCTGCGGAGGCCACGCCCGCGGTGTAATCGCGCAGGCCGGTGTAGAAGGTGTGGTAGCTGTCGAGCTGACCCTTCAGGGCGCTGATGCTCGCCGCACCGGACTTCGCCTGCTCCAGCGCCGCCGTGATCTTCGCCTGTACCTCGGCGGAATTCATGGTTTCGTCGATCTTTTCCTGACGGGTCTTTTCCACATTCTGCGCGATGAGCGCCTTGACCTTTTCGGTCTGCATCTGCTGGGCGACCAGCGCGTCGATGGTGCCGTCCTTTTCGGCCTTGGTCACCAGTGCGTCGATGGTGCCGTCGGTTTCGGCCTGCGCGACCAGCGCGTCGACCTTGGCATCGACCTGTGCCTTGATCTCTTCGCTGCCGTTATAAATATCCTCGGTGATGCCCATGGCCTGCAGGACCTGCGCAAGCACCTGCTTGCGGTAGCCCGCGACGACCTGCTCGCGATAGGCCGCAAGGACCTCTTCCTTGACACCTGCCTGCACGGCCTGCGTCACACCCGCAGTGATCTCATCCATCTTGGCGTCGACCGCCGCCGTGACGGTGGCAAGCGCCGTCTGGTAAGCCGTCTGGTAGACGTTCGTCTCATCGAGCTGCGCGAGGACGCCGTTGAGGACGTCGGGGTAGTTGTCGATCGTGAGCTGCGGGACGGTCAGGCCGGCCTCGGCCAGCTTCCCGTCCGCCATGGACAGAAGCGACTGGAACACCTGCGCGGAGCCGGCATTCAGCTCTGCGGAGTGGCTGTCCAGCTCGTTCAGGCCGCCGGAGAGCTGCTGCGCGCCCGCTGCAAGGCGGTTGATGCCGGAAACCAGCGTCTGGGAGCTTTCCAGCAGCGTGCACAGGCCGTCATACAGGGCGGACGAGCCGTCGAGCAGCTGCTGCATCCCGCTCGTCAGGTCGCCGAGGGAGGCCTTGAGATCGTCCGCGGAGTTCAGCTTCGCGGAGTCGAGTTCGTTGAACACCTCGTTCGTCGCAATGGTGACGGTATTCATCATGGAGAAGTTCTTCACATCCGCCGTGATCTCGATGTGATTCGGAAGCTCCAGCGTGTCGCGGTCGATGCCGAGGCTCTCCTGCATCCCGGGCAGGGCGAAGCCGGCGACGATGTAGCGGCTGCCGTCGTTGATGAGCTTGCCGTTGGAGACCTCCACATTGGAGAAGGTGTCCGTGTCGAGCAGCATACCGGTCAGCATGGCGAAGGGGACGCAGATCTTTTCCTGCTTTCCGTTCACGGTCACGGTTTCATACTGGTTGTTCTGGTAGTCATAGCGGATGACGACCTTGCCGCTCTTGCCCGCCAGCTCCTCCGGCGTGACGGTCTTGCCGTCGAGCGTGTAGCTGACCTTGAGCGTCACGGGCAGCTCCTTTTCGATGTTGCCCTGATAGTAGATGTCGTTTCCGGCCGCATCCCAGACGCGGGCGTTGGAGGCGTCCATGGTGTAGCCCTCGTCACCCTTGACGTTCTCCACATTCTCCAGCTCGGAGCTGTCCGTCAGCGTGCTGCTGCCGAGGGTATTTTTGATCCAGTCGCTGACGATGATCTTCTGAACGGAGCCGTCGGCACCGGCCAGAACGTAAACCGTTTCATCCTTCTGCGGCGCTTCGGTCTCTTCTGCCGCAGAAGCGGACGTTGTCTGCGCCGGAGCGCTCAGCGGTTCCTGCTTTTTCTGCATCGCACCGCGGGCATACACCGTCGCGCCGACGCTCGTGACACACACCGCGGCGCACAGACCCAGCGCCAGCGGCTTTAAGAACGTTTTTTTCATGGTTCACTTTCCCTCCGTAACCTTATTTTTGGATTTCATGCCCAGCGTAGTGACGCGGATGAGCGGATCGCACAGCATCAGAAGCGCCGGCAGGATGAAGATAACACAAAGCATACTGATAATTGCGCCGCGCGCCATCAGCATACACATGGAGCTGATGATGTCGATGTCGGAGTAGATCGCGACACCGAAGGTCGCTGCGAACAGACCCATGCCGCTGACGATGATCGACGGGATGGACGTGGCCAGCGCCGTGGTGACGGAATCGCGCTTGCTGCGGCCGAGCGCGCGCTCGGATTTATAACGGGTGGTCATTAAGATGGCGTAGTCGACCGTCGCGCCGAGCTGGATGGTGGAGATGCAGATCGGAGCGATGAACGGCAGCGACTGGCCGAGGTAATGCGGCAGGCCAAGGTTGATGAAGATGGCCAGCTCGATGACCGCGATCAGCAGGAAGGGCAGGGAAATGCTCTTCTCGACGATCAGGATGATGACGAAGATCGCGAGGATGGAAACGGTGTTGACGACCTGGAAGTCGTGGTCAGTCGTTTCGATCATGTCCTTCATGCAGGGCGCTTCGCCGATGAGCATCCCGTTTTCGTCATACTTTTTGAGGATGGCGTTCAGGCTGTCGATCTGCTCGTTGACCTTGTCGCTTGCGACTTTGTATTCCGAGTTGATGAGCAGCAGCTCCCAGTTCTCGCTCTTGAGGGTGCTGACCAGCCGCTCCGGCAGGATCTCCTCCGGCACGCGGGAGCCGAGGACGGATTCCAGTCCGAGGACATATTTGACGCCCTCGACCTCGTCCATCTCGTCTATCATGTTCCGCACGTCCTTGGCGGGCAGGTCGGCATTGACGAGCACCATGTGCGTCGAAGCGATGTCGAATTCCTCGGAGAGCTTGGAGTTTGCAATGACATATTCAATGTCCTCCGGGAGGCACTGACCCATGTCGTAGTAGACCTCGTCGTTGGTCTTGTCATAGCCGTAGTAGGCCGGGTACACCAGCAGCGCGAAGATGATCAGGAAAACCGGGAACACCTTCGTCACGCCGCGGGCAAGGCCGTTCATCTTCGGCAGGATGGAGCGGTGCTTGGTTTTCTGCAAGGGCTTGTCGAGCACGAGGATCAGGGCCGGCAGCACCGTGACGCAGCCGATAACGCCCAGCAGGACGCCCTTGGCCATAACGATGCCCAAGTCCTTGCCCAGTGTGAAGGACATGAAGCACAGCGCCGCGAAGCCCGCGATGGTCGTCACGGAGGAGCCGACCACACTCGTCAGCGTCTCGTGGATGGCGACGGCCATGGCTTCCTTGTTGTCGGCGTATTTCGTGCGCTGCTCATTGTAGCTGTGCCAGAGGAAGATGGAATAGTCCATCGTGACGGCCAACTGCAAAACTGCTGACAGCGCCTTGGTTATGTAGGAAATTTCTCCGAAGAAGTAGTTCGTGCCGAGGTTCAGGACGATCATCATGCCGATGCTGGCGAGGAACACGAAGGGGACCAGCCAGCCGTCGAGGAAGAGCATCATCGCGGCGCAGGCGCAGACAACGGCGAGGCCGACGTAGATCGGTTCTTCCTTTTCGCACAGGTCCTTCAGGTCGGTGACCAGCGCGGACATACCGGATACGAAGCACTGCTTTCCGGCGATGGAGCGGATGGAGCGGATGGCGTCCATCGTCACGTCCTCAGAGGTCGCGGAGTCGAAGAACACGGCCATCATGGTGGAGTGGTCGGTGTTGAATTCCTTCCAGACCTTTTCGGGAAGCAGCTCCATGGGAACCGAGATGTCCGCAAGATCGTCATACCAGAGGACGGTTTCGACGTGGTTGACCTTCTCGATCTTTTCCTTGAGTGCTACCACGTCCTTCGCGGGCATATCCTCGAGAATGATGAAGGAGAAAGCGCCCTTGCCGAAGTCCTCTTTCAGGAGGTCCTGCCCGACGACGGTATCCATGTCCGACGGCAGGTAGTCGAGCATATCATAGTTGATCCGCGTGCCCACCATGCCAAGCACGGCGGGGATCATCAGCAGCAGCGTGATGATCAGGATCGGGACGCGGCACTTGACGACCGCTTTGGAGAATCGCATATTCTGTCATTCCTCACTTTCATAGAATTCTGCGTCGATGACGTCCGGCTTCTGGTTCTTGACGATCTTCACCGCCGTGATAACGGTGCTGAGATTCAAAATTCCTTCGGCCAGCACGGTAATGCCGAGGAAGACGGTCAGTACTCTGGCGGAATCCGTCAGCCGGAAGATCAGCACCAGACCGAGGATCGCGGCGAGGATCGCCTCCGTCAGGATCAGCCACCAGCGGCGCAGCCCGAAGCGTCTGGCATCCACGGCGATCTGGATCTTGAACAGGCCGTCGGTCAGGATGTAGATGCCCAGCGCAACACAGATGAAATTCAGCAGGCTGTCCGGCCGCAGGAGCATCACCGCGCCGAGCAGGATCAACAGGCACCCACAGGCGAGGTCATACTGAAAGGCCAGCCGGTAGAGATCTCTGGAGAAGTAGCCGACCAGCTTGACGATGCCGAACAGGATCAGGACGATCCCGCAGGCCACGCCCAGCATGGATGCGGAAAACTCCGGAAACAGGATCAGAACCAGACCCAGAACGCACAGCACGGCGGACAGGACAATGTAGCCGATTTTCGCCGTTTTCATTGGTGTTACGGAACGCATACCGAACGCCTCCTCTTGATTTCTGTCCCAAGTATACCCCCGGCGGCGGAATTTGAAAACGGACAATGTCTCTGCCCTGCCGAAAAATCAGGCAGGGACGGGAAGGTACCCAAAATTCAGGCAAAGTGAGGCGTTTGTCTGAATTTTGCCCCGCTTTCATTTCGTAATGCGTCAGGTGGGGACGACTGCCCTTGACAAAAAAGCCGAAATAGTGGATAATAAGGGAACATAATCTTTTGACACTGGCGCAATCTTTTGCGAGGAGATAAAAAATGATTGGTTTTTATGATTACACGGTCGTGCTGACCTACCTGAGCCTGGTATCGGCCATCTGCGGCATGGGCTTTTCTATAACAGGCCACCCCATCATCGCCACAATCTGCCTTCTGCTCTGCGGCTTCTGCGATATGTTCGACGGCAAGGTCGCCCGCACCAAGAAAAACCGCTCCGAGGACGAAAAGTCCTTCGGCATCCAGATCGACTCCCTGTCCGACGTCGTTGCCTTCGGTGTGCTGCCGGCGGTCATCCTGCTGAACCTTTGCGCCAAAAGCTGGTATGCCTGGGTCATCGCGGCACTGTATGTTCTGGCGGGTCTCATCCGTCTGGCCTATTTTAATGTTACCGAGGAGCTGCGCCAGAAGGAGACCGACGCCTGCCGCAAGACCTACGCCGGGCTGCCCATCACCGCCTCGGCACTGATCTTCCCGCTGTTCCACTGCGTGATGGTCGTCTACTGCCACCGCGTCTACGGCGAGATCCTTCCTTATAAAGATATGTTCGCCGGAACGTGGCGCGGCTGGCTGCTGTGCGCCGTGGCCGTCGTGACGGGGCTGTGCTTCGTTCTGCCCTTCAAAATCCGCAAGCCGCAGACCAAGGAAATCTTCCTGATGCTGATCGCCGGGGTTCTGATCGCCGCCGTGCTGATCCTTGCGCTAGCGCTGTGAGGTCCTCCATGAAAAAACTGCTTCTGATCCTGAACCCCTGCTCCGGCAAAAAAAAGGCAAGCCACGCCCTTGCGGACGTGGTCAACGTCTTTAACCGCGGCGGCTACGACGTCACGGTCTACATCACCGCTGCCCGCGGCGACGCAACCAAGGTCGTGGCGCAGCGCGCGCCGGAATTTGACCTTGTAGTCTGCGCCGGCGGCGACGGCACCTTCAACGAAACCATTTCCGGCCTGCTCGCAGGCGGCCACGATACCCCCATTGGCTATCTGCCCGCCGGAAGCACCAACGACTTTGCCTCCAGTCTGCACCTTTCCAAGAATCTGGTCGAGGCCGCCCGCGACATCGTCGAGGGCACACCGCGCAGGCTGGACGTCGGCCGCTTCAACGACCGGTATTTTTCCTATGTCGCCTCCTTCGGCGCGTTCACGCGCGCATCCTATGCCACCTCGCAGAACGTCAAGAACGCCCTGGGTCATTTGGCTTACATTCTCAGCGGCATCAAGGAGCTGGCTTATATCCGCAGCCGCCGCCTGCGCTTCACGCTGGACGACGGCAGGGTGCTGGAGGATGAGTATATCTTCGGCGCGATCAGCAATTCCACGTCGGTCGCCGGAATTCTGACGCTCTCGGAGGATCTGGTGGACATGAACGACGGCGTGTTTGAGCTGCTGCTCGTGCGCAAGCCGGAGAATCTGCTGGAGCTGAACGACTGCGTGCTCGCGCTGACCACGCAGGACTACCACACGCCCATGCTGACCTTCACCTCCGCGCGATCCGTTGAAATCGAAGCGCCGGAGGACATGGACTGGACGCTCGACGGCGAGCGTGAGCCGGGCAGCGCGCACTGCCGGGTGGAAAATCTGCACGACGCCATCGGCATCGTCACCCGTCCCGCGCCGTGCGCAAGATTGGAAAAATAAAAAAACTGCCGTCCCACAGGCGCGGAAATTCCGCGCCTGCAGGGCGGTTTTTTTGATCAATTTCTGTTTCCGGAGGAAATTATCCATGAAAACACTCTGCATTCGTCTGCGCTGCGGGGACGACCTGCTCGGCGCGATTCAGGCTCTTGCCGAAAAAGAACATCTGGAGGCCGCCGTCGTGCTGTCCGCCGTTGGCTGCGTTTCCGCCGCGCGCGTGCGCGACGCGGGCGGCGTGAACCTGCGCGAGATCCGCGAGCCCTGCGAGATCGTCAGCCTGACCGGCACGGTCAGCCGCGCCCGCTGCCATCTGCACATTGCCCTGTCAAAAGAGGATCTTTCGACCGTGGGCGGCCACCTTGTGCGCGGCTGCACCGTCAACACCACCTGCGAGCTGGTGCTGGGCGTGCCGGAGGGCTGGCGCTTCGGCACGCAGGACGACCCGCAGACCGGCTATGACGAGATCGTTTTTGAGAGGATAGAGGCATGAAAAACACCTCACTTTGCTACATTGAACAAAACGGCGCTTATCTGATGCTGCACCGCGTCAAGAAAGAGCACGACCTCAACCATGACAAATGGATCGGCATCGGCGGAAAGTTTGAGGAAAACGAGAGTCCGGAGGACTGCGTGCTGCGCGAGGTGCGCGAGGAGACCGGCCTGACGCTGACCGGCTACCGTTACTGCGGCATCGTCACCTTCGTTTCCGACCTCTGGGAGGGCGAGTATATGCACCTGTTCCACGCAACGGGCTTCACCGGCCGCCTGCGCGAGTGCAACGAGGGCGTTCTGGAATGGGTGGCGAAGGAGGACTTTGCGAAGCTGCCGCAGTGGGAAGGCGACCGCATTTTTTTACGGCTGATGCAGGAGCATACGCCCTTCTTTTCCCTCAAGCTGCGCTATGAGGGCGAGCATCTGGCCGAAACGGTTCTGAATGGACTTGATTTTGCAGAACCTTTCTGATATAATATCCTTGGCAATCAATGAGAAAGGATGTCAGAAAATGAAAAAAATCAAAGCGTTCAGCCTTGTTTTCGTGGTATTGGCGCTGCTTGTAAGCTTGAGCGCCTGCGGCAAGGATGATAGCAAAGCCCTGGTCGGCACATGGAAAGCAGACCTTGACGCAACCCAGATCATCGACGAGCAGTTGTCGAGCCTTGGCATGGAGGATCTCGCGTTGGAAAGCCGCTGTGTTATCACGCTCGTGCTGGAATTTGACGCGGAGCAGCATTACACCGTCCGCGCAGATGCCGCGGCGACCATGGCTTCGGTTTCGGCCTATATGGAGGAGCTGATCCCCGCCGTGACAGAACAGATGTACAAAACCGCAGAGGCCAGCGGCCTTGACCGCAGCACCTTTGATTCCGCCTTTGAAGAGCGCTACAACTGTACGCCGGAGGAATATCTGCAGCAGCAGTTCGACGCGCAGGATCTCGCCTCCACGCTGACCGCCGGCACCACCGAGGGCAAGTACCACGCGGTGAAGGGCAAACTCTACACCGTGGAGGAGGATCATGACGCCTTTGACGAAGAAGAGTACGACCTCTACACGCTCGACGGCGACACGCTCACCTTTACCGCCATCGACAGCTCCTTCAGCGGCCTGGACGAGGATATGGTAAAGAGTCTCCTGCCCATCGTGTTCACGCGGCAGTAAAGCTTCCGTAGGCTTTCCAAGCATCCCGGACAGACGGCATCAGCCCGCACCTCAGAAGGTGCGGGCTGATGTTTTTGTACCGTTTTATTGGCGCCGGCGCGCCGTCAGGATGCTTTCAGAAATTCCGCCGGGTCCAGCGGGATATTATTCCGGTAGACCGCGAAATGCAGATGCGGCTCGGCCGCCGTTTCAATATTGGCCGTCTGACCGACCTTGCCCAGCGTGTCGCCGGCCTTGACCGTGTCGCCTACCTTGACCGCCACGTCCTCCGCGAGATTGGAATAATGCGTGGTGTAGCCGCCGTCGTGCCGCAGGACGACGGTCGTGCCGAGGCTCTCGTCGTCATAGACGGTGTAGACACTGCCGTCCGCCGCCGCCTTGACCGTGTCGCCCAGCGCCGCGCTCAGGTCAATGCCCTCGTGCGTGCGCCAGTCGCGGGTGGTGGCATTGTAGGCCAGAGATTCCGCCGCAAAGGGCGCGATCTGCTCGCCCTGCACGGGCGCGCTCGTCTTGAGCTTGCTTTTTGTGACACTTTCGGACGGCTGCTCACTGGGTGTGCTGCCGTCCGTTGCGGCAACGTGCGCCGTCCGGGGCAGACTCTCCCGCTGAAGCTGCGCGGAACTGCTCTCGCTGGCGGAAAGCCCCTGCTCCGCCGGCTCGCTGCTGCGGCCGCTCAGCAGAAGATAGCCCGAAACGCCCACCGCTACCGCACACAGCAGAAGCACGATATAGTACCCCTTGTCGCGCAGAAAGCGCATGAAACCGTTGGATTTCTTGTCGTTTTGCATAATAGCACCTCCGAGCATGAGTATGGACAGGAAAATTTTTCTTTATACCTGAATTTTCTCGACCGATTTCTTCGTCCGGCCGCCCGTATACTGGAAGCCGGAAAGGGGGAAATTCTAATGCATAAATCGGCAATTCGCATCGCCTGCGCATTTCTGTTGCTGACGGTCGCGCTGGCCTCCGGCGTGGGGCTGATCAGCGCGGCCTTTGCCGAAAACGACACGCCGCCCGTGCAGGAGCAGGCAGCGCAGGCGCCGCAGTCCTCGCCGGAGCTGGTGCTGGTGAAGCTGCTGATCATCGCCGACCCGGGCATCCGCCGGGTGGAGATCCTGCACAGAAACGGGACAAGCCTGCAAACGCTCACCCCGGACGCAGAGGGCATGGTGGTGACGGCGCCCTTGCAGCCGGGGACCTATACGGCAGTATCCGAGCTGGGGCGGGTGGAATTCACGCTCCATGAGAACGCCTCCGTTACGACGGGCGACGGCTGCGGCTGGACGGACGGGGAGCAGCTCCATCTGACGCGCACGCAGGTCGGGACGGTGACGGTCGTGCGGGCGCTTGCGCCGGAGGACACGGCCGTGTCGGACGGCTGGATCGACTACACGCTCATGGGCGGCGGCTACTACGACCGTGCAGTCTTGCGGCAGCAGTCCGCCGGGCAGCGGGAGGCGCAGTGCACCTTCTACGGCGTGCCCTATGGTACTTATGTGCTCTCCGAAAACGGCGTCCAGTGCGCGGAGGTGACGGTCGGAGAAAACCGCGTTCACCCAAAGGTTTCCCTGACATAAAGCAAATAAGGATCCCCGGTCGGAATGAAAACCGACCGGGGATCCTTATTATTTATCACCTTATAACTGGTTTTCCACAAAGGCCGTCAGGTCACCGACGGTGCGGATCGTCCGCAGGTCGTTGTCCGACCAGCTGATGTCAAACTCCTGTTCCAGCGAAAGCATCAGCTCTGCCAGATCTTCAGGCTCCGCCTCCAGATCCTCCAGGATCACGGTGGAGGGGCGAACCCGTTCCTCCTCGCAGCCGAGCTGCTCCATCAGAAGTTCACGGATCGTTTCAAAGACCAAGTTTACACCTCCCACTTGCGTTCGTGCCCTATCAGTATATAGGCAAAGACTGGGAAATGCAATAGAAATTTTTCCGCTTTTCTGAATAGAATTATCCTGCCAGGATCTCCGCCTTCAGAACGCCGGAGATGGCGCCCAGCGCGCGCACCATTTCCTCCACGCCGTCGGTCATATTCGTCGTCTCGGCGGAGATCGTCACCGAAGCGCAGCCGTTGGTGGGAATGGTCTGATTGATCGTAAGTATATTTGCGCCGAATTGGGCAAAAATGGTGAGTATGGAGGACAGGAGACCGGTCACGTCGCGCAGAATGAACTGGAAGGTCAGAATGCGGCCTGCCATCAGATTCTGAAAGGGCGCGATCGCGTCGCGGTACTTATAAAACGCGCTGCGGCTGATGCCCGTCGCCTTTGCGGCCTCGTTCACCGTGGTTGCCTCGCCGGTTTCCAGCAGCCACTTTGCTTCCGCCACCTTGAGGAACACCTCCGGCAGCGCCTTGGCTTCGACGATGTAATATTTCGGCAGTTGCGTCATGAGCAGACCCTCCATTTTCTACATATACTCATTTTATCTTACCACATTGTATCCGAGAATGCAAGTCCGCAAAAAGGAGGTCCGCGCATGAAAAAAACCTGGCGTCTGGCACTCTGCGCGCTGTGCCTGATCGCGGCGGTCTGGCTGACCGCAAGGTATCTGCTGCCCATTGGCCTGCCCTTCCTGCTGGGATGGCTCGTCAGCCGGGCGGCGGAGCCGGCGGTAAAGCGGCTGGCCGGGCGCGGCTGCCCGCGGTGGCTGGCTTCCTTTTTGTGCGTCACGGGCGTGCTTGCGGTGCTGGCGGGACTTCTGTGGCTGCTGGGGCAGTCGGTCTGCACGGGGCTGACCGAGCTTGCCTCGCGGCTGCCGGGGTATCTCGCCTCGCTGTCCGCGCCCTTGGCGCGGCTGAAGCGGCGGCTGCTGATCCTCGCCGCGCGCCTGCCCGACGGCATGGCAGAGGCTGCGGGACAGTGGCTGGAGGGCTTTTTCGCCGGAAGCTCGGGACTGGCCGATTCCGTGTCCGGCTGGCTGCTGCGCTTTGTCACGGGGACGCTGACCTCCGTGCCGGAGATCGCGCTGTTTCTGCTGACGGCGCTGCTGTCGGCCTATCTGATCTCGACGGAGCTGCCGCGGCTGTGCGCGGGGCTGGTGCGTCTGCTGCCGGAGGCGCGGCGCAGCCATCTGGCGGCGCTCTGGGCGCGGCTGAAATCCGCCCTCGGCGGCTATGTCAAGGCGCAGGTACGGCTGATGGGCGTGACCTTTCTCATCGTCGCGGCGGGGCTGCTCATTCTGCGGCGGGATTACGCATTGCTGCTGGCCGCGCTCATCGCGGTGGTGGACGCGCTGCCGGTGTTCGGCGTGGGGACGATCATGGTGCCGTGGGGCGCGCTGACGCTGCTGCGCGGCGACACCTTCACGGGGCTGGGCTTGCTCGCGGTCTACGGCGCGGCGTCGCTGACGCGGACGTTTCTGGAGCCGCGGTTTCTTGGCAGGCAGATCGGCCTGAGTCCGCTTCTGACGCTGGTGTGCCTGTACGCCGGGTTCCGGCTGTACGGGATTCTGGGGATGATCCTGCTGCCCGTCGCGGTGATCCTGTGCAAGCAGATCATCGAGCTGCTGGAGCCGGAGAGATAATGTATAACAAATTGCGCAAATTGAAAAGAGCAAAAAAGAAGACATAGCTTGCAGGCTCTGGTAGAATGAAGTTACGCCACACCATTCTGAAAGGAAACAGCAAGGGGGGATGTCAAAGATCCCCCCTGCAATAGATTTCTACCAGACACTGAAGCCAGATTTGTGTCTAAACCTTGACACTATCGCAATTTTGGTCGCTGCAACGGGCGCTCAAATCCTGTATTGTTCGTTTCACCCACATTTATCTCTGCACACGACCGGAGCCGCTGCCGTCAGCCAATGCCTCAACCTCTGCGCAGCTGACAAGGTTAAAGTCATGCTCAATGCTGTGCTTGAGACAGGAGGCTGCCACGGCAAAGTCGATTGCTTTCTGGCAGTCATAACCGGAAATCAAGCTGTAAATAAGGCCTCCGCCGAAGCTGTCACCGCCGCCAACGCGATCCACAATGTGAATGCGGTAGGTCTTGGAGAAAAAGGTTTCTTTCCCGTCATAGAGCATACCCGCCCACTCGTTGTAATTGGCAGAAATGCTACTGCGCAGGGTAATTGCTACCTTTTTGCAGCCAAATCGGTCACAAATTTGTCTGGCCACATCAATGTATCCGTCGCGGTTGAGCTTACCGCTCTCGATGTCCGTTCCTACGGAGGCAATACCAAAGACATCCTTAGCATCTTCTTCGTTGGCGATACACACATCCACATAGGGCATCAGCTTGGTCATCACTTCGCCAGCCTTTTCACGGCTCCAGAGCTTCTTGCGATAGTTTAGGTCGCAGGAAACTGTGATACCACGCTGCTGGGCAGTTTTGCAGGCATTGAAACAGGCCTCAGCACAATCATCGCTCAATGCTGGAGTAATACCAGTCCAGTGGAACCAATTGGCATTCGAAAAGATCTTGTCCCAGTCGTATTCACCAGCCTTTGCCAAAGCCACGGAGCTTCCCGCGCGGTCATAGATGACCTTGGATGCGCGCTGAGACGCACCCTTTTCTATAAAATAGACCCCCAGACGCGGCCCGCCGCGTAGCAGAAGCGAGGTGTCAACACCATTGCGGCGCAATTCACGCACCGCACAATCGCCAATCTCATGAGCGGGCAGCTTGCTGACAAACGCGGCATCCAAGCCATAATTTGCTAGGGAGACAGCCACATTGGCCTCACCGCCTGCATAGCTCACTTCATACTTGTCTGCCTGCACCAAACGCAGATATCCTTCCGGATTCAATCGCATCATGATCTCGCCGAAAGTAACGACTCTCTTAGCCATTTCTTGCACCTCCTCAAGTCTTTGCCGCAGCGACTGTCCTTTTCGCCGTTTCTGTCAATGCGGCGTAATCGCCAGCTTCAATCGCCTTTGGGCTCACAAGATTTCCTCCAATTCCAGCACAGACACAGCCGGCAGTAATGAATTCGGAAACGTTGCTGAAGCTAATACCTCCGGTTGCCACCAAGCGGATGTTGCTTAAAGGAGCGCGAATGGCCTTGATGTAAGCAGAGCCCAAATTGCCTGCGGGAAAAATCTTTACGAAATCTGCACCGTAATGATGAGCGCATACGGCCTCAGTCGGAGTCATGGCACCGGGGATAGAAACCATTCCCAACTCATTGGTGCGCTTTATGACCTCGCTATTCATGTTTGGAGAGATAATAAATTCGCCGCCATTTTTCCTAGTGACTTCAACCTGCGTTGTATTCATTACCGTACCGGCGCCGACCCTCATCCTGCCGTTAAGCGCTTTGACAATTGCTGCGATTGTCTCCCCCGTCTGCACATCGGTAGTCTTTCCAGTAGCGTCAAAGGTTACCTCCATAAAGCGAATGCCTCCAGCGTAAAGCGCCTTTGCCGCCCCCACTGCCTGCTCCATTGACAGGCCTCGAGCTATAGCAATAACTCTTTCTTTTTGCATTTCCTGGATTATAGCTTCCTTTGTCATGAGTATACTCTCTCTTTCTTACGCTTGCATTGATTCTCAAGCTGATATGTCAGTTTGTGCTTTTGTTGTAGATAATCAATCAAAACAATCAATATTAGAGCCTTAATCAAATTGCCTTCCGACAGACTTTTCTATACTGTGAAGGCGTTATTCCCACGATTTCCTTAAACCGCGTACTGAAATAAGTCTGGTTGTTGAAGCCAACCAGCTCTGTAACTTCTGTAACCTTTGCATCCGGATTTTCTAACAGCTTTTTTGCCTTGTCTATACGCAGTTTAGAAAGATACTCCATAAATGTAACACCCTTACAGCGAGAGAAAAGATTGCTCAAGTAAGGAAGAGTAAACCCAAAGTATGCCGCTACCTTGCTGAACGAGAGCGTCGGATCTGCATAGTTAATATTGATATATGCGCATATACGTTCCACTGCAAAGGCCGGAGCTGTAGAGTTCGTCTTGTGAATCTTTTCCGCAATACTCAGTAAAATCTGCTCTACTCCGTTGAGCATCTTCTTCAGATTGGATTCCTCAAGGACACAACGGAGTTCCTTTTCCACATCAAACAGGAAGTCATCATCCTCGCAGTACTTACGAAAAACCAAGCTAGCCTGGAATACTAATGACTCCAAGTAACGAAATAGATATGAATTTGGTATCATCTCCCCCATTGCGGCAAAGGATTGCTCAATCATATAGGAGAGCTCCTCACTATCCCCCTGAATAATATAGTTCCTCAGATCCTCTGCCATTTGAGGAGAAAACACTTTAGCATATTCTCCAATGTCTCGGATTTTTTTATAGTAAAGGATAGATTCCGTCTCCAGTCGGGATTTGAACATGATGGCCTTATTGGCTTCTATATAGGACGTTGGAAGTGCAGAAAACCCGAAGCAAAGATCTCCAACGCCAATAACCAAGCGATCTTTGCACCATTCCAGCGGAATGGCAAGAATTCTCCGGAACAAATCGTTTGCACGCCTGTTCACACCAGCAGGAGACACATCAGATACAACCATGCCTATCGTGCAGTAATCAATCCGGAATGTGATGGAATCCACAGTCTTGGCAATTTGGCGACACATCTCGTGGAACTCCAAAAACTTACGAAGCATTTGACCAGTGTTGATTTCAGAAAAGAAGTTATCTTCTACACGAAGGACAGCCACCACGTGATATAAACGCGACATATCAAAGAGTAAATCACTATTTGTCCGGAACTCAGATGAATTGGCATTGTCCAATATAATACGCGGTGCAAGGCGCTCCCAGCATTGGAGAGCTATGAGCGCCGACTGCTCATCATCACCTTCCCCTTGCATAAAAGGCTGCCGGAGACTCTGTCTATCCGTAAGTATTGAAGATAGGAGCTCCAACAAGAAATTCATGTCAAAAAAACCGCACTCCTTAGGCAGTTGTATTTGCACAGGAGTTCCATCTGATGCCTCTGATGCAGCTTTAAAATCAATCTCAACAACCACTGCCTGAGATAAGTTACCTTTTACTGGGTTGCATCCCTTATCTCGAAAAAGCAACTGCACCGGGAAGTCTCGTTCCCTTTGTTGCAGCCATTTGGGTTCATCTGTACAGAAAAATATCCTCCAATGTTTTTCCGGTGCAGAAACCGCTTGACATAGTAGCTTTGCCCTCGCCAGATTTCCACTGCTGAATAACACAACGAGCTCGTCTCTCACAATATCTGCCTTCCCCGTCCATAAAGCTGAAATGAACATTTATCGGCTCTATTGTAAAGCCGGTAAATTCGCCTAAAAATACCCAGTGCTAGCGTCCCTCGTAAACTAGATATTCCCATGTCGTTGCTATAAATACCGCATAATAAGGCTCCTATATCTTTCCGGACTCCACCCGGCGCTTGAAGCGCTGGGTGGAGTCCAAATCGCTACAGATTTATCCTTTTCTCTGAGCCACAGCCTTGTTCTGTTTGATTGCTCTGGACCGTCTGGGACTGGACTGGGCAATAATGATGATGAGCACCAGCGTCCCTAGAATCACATCCTGCCACCAAGAGCTCAAGTTTCCCTCCAAGTTCAGGATATTATTGATTACGCTTAGAGTAATAATCCCCATGAACGTGCCACGCATTGTGCCCCAGCCGCCGGTCAACAGGGTGCCACCCATTACTACAGCGGCAATGGCATCGGTTTCATAGCCAATGCCCGAGGTCGGCTGACCGCTACCCAGTCTGGCGCAGAGGACAATACCTGCGAGAGCCGCTAGACCACCGGAAATAATGTATGCAATCACGGTATTTTTATCAACACGTGCTCCCATCATTTTGGCAGCTTCCTTATTGCCTCCAATCGCATAAATACATCTTCCGTAGGAAGTGTAGGTTAGGATAAAACCCGTAACCAGCATCACGACCAAAAAGATGATGACCTGTACGGGCACAACGCCAAAAATTTTGCCACTGCCGATAAATGTAAACGCCTCATTTGTCTTGTCTACCGTAACGTTTTTGCTCTCCGATAGCACATGGGTCAAACCTCTGGCAAAAAACTGGGTAGAAAGAGTGGCAATAAACGCGTTCATGTCCAACTTGACAATCAGAATTCCGCTGATAAATCCCACTGTCATGCCAATAAAAATGGGAAGGAGCACTGCAACCAGTAAAGAAGAGGAATTAATGAGCTGGGCAGATGTCACTGCTGCCAAAGCAGCTACAGAACCAACAGACAAGTCAATGCCACCAAGTACAATGACAAGCATCATCCCCACGGAAATAATCCCGTTAATAGAGGATTGTACCAAAATGTTGGAAATATTTCTAATTGTTAAAAAGCCATCATAACGTACAGTTGCAACAGCTAGCAACAATACCAAGGCGACAAGGCTCTTATTCTGCGAAAGAATATTCAGAACCTTTCTTCTTTTCATCAGGTTCATCCCTCTCACCCCCTGTTTTTCAGTTGGTTAGATACCTTCTGTAGGAAGATTGCCAACACAACCACGCCAGCTTTGAGAATCAACGAGTACTCAAACTGGATATTGTTCATGTTAACCATTATAGTAATGATTCGCATAATAAGCACGCCCAGCATAGTGCCAACGACTTTTACCTTACCTCCTGAAATGGGCGTACCTCCAATGACGGTGGCAGCAATAGCGTCCAGCTCAATATCAAGGCCAATTTTACTGGGATCACAGACACCCAAGCGCATAACTTCGACAGTGCCCGCCATACCAGCGGTAATGCCACAAATCGCGTAAATACCAATCATCAGCTTCAGAGGGCTAATACCGGAAATGTGGGCAGCAACTGAGTTGTCGCCAAAGGCCTGCACATATGTGCCAAACCGAACTTTTTCCATTAAAAGATAGGTTGCAATCACGATGGCCAGTGAGAAGAAGAACAAGAGAGGTACTTGTCCGCCAATGCGCACGTATGACAATTCAGTAAACCCAGGTGCAGAAATAGAAACATATCTACCGCCATTAAGAATTAACGCCACACCTCGCGTGATAAAAGAAATGCTCAGCGTCGCAATCATAGGCTGCAGATTAAATTTGGAAATCAGAAAACCGCTGGCACCGCCCACAAGGGCAATGACAAAGTAAGCCGCCAGCATACCTACAAAAAGGTTGACCTCATTGGTCATAATACAAAGGACCATGGAAAAAAGCGCCATCATGGAACCCATGCTGACGTTAATACCCCCCGAAGAAATTGCCACCGACATGCCACAACTGATGAACATGGAAGTACAGCTTTGTATAATGATGTTCCACATGGTCGAAGCAGAGAAGAAGTTCTTAGTAAAAATACAGTTTACAATCAGCAGGAACGCCAACATTATTGCGGCGCTGTGGTTAATAACCTTTACAAGGGTTTTTTTGCTGCTCATACCGTGCAACGTTGCTTGGCTCATGTTTGTTCTGCTCCTTTCGCCGAAGGGGGAGTCTCTGTTCGACCGATGTCAGCAGAGGCAATGACTCGAATGATGGCCTCCTCCGAAACATTCTTTCCTTCCAATTCACCTACGGTATTCCCGTCGTGAATGACGACAACCCGGTCGCAATTATGCACCAGCTCCGTCAATTCGGAAGAAATTAGAAGTACGCTGATGCCGTTGTTGGCAAACTCGCGGATCAGCTCTTCGATTTCAGCCTTGGCTCCTACATCAATACCACGGGTGGGTTCATCAAAAATGACCAGTTTCGGATTATTGCACAGCCAACGGGCAATCAAAACCTTCTGTTGGTTGCCGCCAGAGAGATTCTTTATTTTCTGCTCTACGCCGGGCGTTTTGACTCGAAGTTTTTGCACATAATCTTCCGCAATTTCCCGCTGCTTTTTCTCGTTCAAAAAGCCAAAGGAGGACAACGCCTTTAAAGTGGTCAGTGTTGTGTTCTCCTTAACGCTCATGTTGGGGATAATGCCTTCTTCCCGCCGGTTTTCAGTCACAAAAGCCAAGCCTGCACGGATAGCATCTTGCGTATCTTTCGGCGCAAAGGGTTTACCCTCAAAGGTCATGGATCCGCCCTGCAGACTGTCACATCCAAAGATAACGCGTGCCGTTTCCGTTCGTCCGGCACCCAAAAGACCAGCCAGACCAAGAATTTCTCCTCTCCGCACACCAAAGGAAATATTGCGAAGTTTTGGCCAACAGGACAAGTTTTTTACCTGGAGCATATACTCATTAGAAATCTTTCGGGTCCCGTCACGCCGCCCAATACTCTTTTTGCTCGAACCAATCATCAACTCAACAAGTTCCAGCTTTGTCAGCGACGATGTCGGATACATTCCAACAAATTTTCCGTCTTTCAGAACTGTAATCCGAGAAGTGAGCTGGAAGATTTCATCCATGCGATGTGTGATAAAAATCGCAGAAATTCCTTGAGACTGTAGTCTACGTACTGCAGCAAAGAGCTTCTCAACCTCATATGTATCCAAAGAAGAAGTTGGCTCATCCATCACCAGCAGCTTCACGTTGCAGTTCAGCGCTCGGGCGATTGCTACCATTTGTTGTGTGGCAGCGCCTAAGGTATTGATGGGCACAGTCACGTCTACATCAACACCCAGTTGTTCCATCAATTTTGCGGCACGCTGATACATCTCTTTGCGATCAATGGCAATGCCATGTTTCTGATAGCGTCCGAGGCAAATATTCTCTGCAACACTCAAATATGGAATCATGTTCAGCTCTTGGTAAATGGTACTAATTCCCAGACGCTGGGCATCGATGGCAGTTTTCGGTTCAAACGGTTTCCCGTCAAACTCAATTTCGCCACCGTCTTTGGCGTATATGCCCGTCAAGATTTTGATAAGCGTCGATTTACCGGCGCCGTTTTCTCCGACCAGTGCATGTATTTCTCCATAGCCAACATGCAACTGGACATCATCCAGTGCAGTGACCCCCGGAAATGATTTGCAAATATGTTCCATCGATAATAAGACTTTATCTTTCATGGATTCTCTTTCCCGCCTTGATATCTTCTTATAAATCCGGGCATATCCACATATTACACTGTACAATACGAGATATGCCCGGATTTTGGATAATTATAACTTATATAGTCGTATGAATTCTAATTAGAACGCCTTCTCCAGTTCGGCCACGGCATTGGAGCTGTCAATCAGATAGTCAGCGGTGGGCAGCTCGGTCTCGATCTTCTCTCCAGCAAGGTAAGCTTCAACAGCGTCAAATACGATCTCGCCCATATAAGGATTGCAGCTAACAACGGCGCCCATATCGCCATCGATCACGGCCTGAACAGCTTCCTTCTGTGCGTCGATACCGATAACAACGACGCCTTCTTTCCCTGAACCGTCAACGGGAATACCCGCGGCCTTCAGAGCAGCCACAGCACCCAGAGCCATCTCGCTGTTGTGGCAGTAGACCACGTCGAACTCGCCGCCGGTGGCGTGAATGATGTTGGTCATAACGTCCTGCGCCTTGGAGCGGGACCAGTCTGCAGGCTGGCTGGCAATGACTTCGATGCCACCCTTCGTAGAGACAGTATCCAAGAAGCCTTCGCCACGCTGGCCAGAGCCGATGTCGCCAACGATACCGGTAAGCTCAACAACCTTGCAGGCATCGCCAAAGGTATCCAGCACGAACTGGCCGGCTAACTCTCCTTCGAAGACGCAGTCGGCGGTAATCATGGTAACAAAGTCCACCCCGACTTCGCCGGTGGTCTTGTCGGCAACCAAGAAGACGGGAATGCCAGCCTCACGGGCAGCCTTATACACAGCCTGATAGCCGTCGCCTTCCACAGGAGACATGAGTAGCAGATCCACATTTTGAGCAATCAGGTCTTCGCAGTCAGCGATCTGCTTCTCAGTGTTGCTTCGCGCGTCAGTTACAATCAGCTTTATGCCGCGCTTGGCCGCCTCAGCCTTCATGTCCTCGGTCTCAGTGATGCGCCAAGCATCTTCCGTGGTTTTCTGGGCATAGCCAATTACCAGCTTACCATCATCTTCATTGGGTGTCGAAGGGGACTTGGTTCCGTCGCCACATGCGGTCAAGGAAAAAAGAAGTGCAATAGCGCAGATAATTGCCATCAGCTGGGTCAGTTTTTTCATTTTTTGTAAACCTCCTTAAAATATTGTTTCCCGTTCTCTTTCCCACTTTATATAAAGCAACGGAAAAAACCGATTGCTCTTTTGTGGGAAACGACAAAATTATCATAGCGGCTCAATGCAAAACTATAAATAAGCTTTTTTATTGCGTTAATTAAGTTTTTTAATTTCTTGTTGTTGAGCCCTTTCATTTCGTGCGACAAACACTTAAATACTCTCCTCAGAATAACTACCTTTTTTCTGAGCTAGGAAAACAAGCAACAGATACTGGCTTATCGAAAAAGGCCGAAAGATATTTTTCGGCAGTCCGAGATTACATAAACATCCGCAAAATGATGCGCTGAAGCTTTCGGAAATTCGGCACCAGAGCCGATATGGCGATCGCATAGGCGGTAGTTTCCCACAAACTTGTGCTTCTCGTCTCCATTCTGTTCTGTATTAGCAATTTTGCCAGACTGAAGCTGCATTTCTCCTCCATACGCTCACGTTCCCCTAGACAGACCCAAGTCTTGTCCCTATCCTCACTCTTCCTAGGCCACCCCAATGTCCGGCCAGAAACTCGGAGTACATATATGTATCTCTAGATGATTTGGTTCTTTTCAAGACGTGCTGTCTGTCGGATATTCAGAGAATTTCCCTAGGAGTGCTTACTACGCCGTACCGAAAAAACACATTGAACAGGCAGTTTGCTTGCACGCCCTATAAAAAAATTGCTGAAGATAGGCAAATAAATTAATATTTAGGTTAAATATCTTCATTTAATTTATGATTTCTTTTCAATATAATCATTTTGTAATTTCGATTACAGCTCCAAGACAGGAAGGAAATTTATGCGAGGCTGGTATTATGAAAAAACATCTAGCAATTGACATTGGTGCGGATACAGGGCGCGCTGTTGTCGGTGAATTAAAAGACGGCGTTTTGCAGATGCAGGAAATCCATCGCTTTCCTACCCGTGATTTTCGCGTCCGCAGCGTACGCTTACGCAACGTTTATCGCTGGTATGAAGAAATCATGCAAGCTCTCTCCCTGTTCAAAGAACAGTTCGGAAACCACTTAGATACCATTGGCGTTGATGCCTTGGGTTGTGAATTCTCTTTTGTGGATCTCTCAGGCTCTCTTCTAAACCTTCCCCTCTCTACCCGCGATGATGCCACTTTCGATCATGTTGCAATCATCGATAAAGAAGTTGGACGTCGCCGGTTGTATGAGCTGACTGGCAACCAGATTATGCCTGTAGACACACTCAATCGCATCCTCTACTACCGTGAAAATGACGCCAATTTGCTCTACCGAGCCAGTGGCATTCTCTTTTTATCTGATATCATGCATTACTTCCTTGGCAGCCAGCCCTGTTGTGAGTACTCTCTGGCTACCTATTGTCACCTCTACGATCAGAACAAGGACTGTTGGAGTAACGAGTTGTTTTCCGCGTTTGATTTACCTAAGCGTCTTCGGCCTCAGATTGTCCATGCAGGTGATATTGTCGGACGATTAGACTCTTGTTTAAGTGAAGAACTCGGGTTTGACACGCAGCCATATATTATCACCCCATGTTCTCATGACACCTCAAACGCCGTGCTTTGTGTGCCGGATCTCGGTGACAACTGGGCCTTCATCAGTAGCGGATCATGGTCTCTCATTGGTTTCATAACTGACAATCCCATTATTAACGACCGTTCCTTCTCTATCAATGCATCCAATTCCGCCTTGGCGTTTAATAAGTATATGTACAAAAAGAATGTCTCCGGAATGTGGTTGATTCAGCAGTGTTCTCGATACTGGGGAATCAAGAGTTATTCCCAGATTGCCAAGCTTGCCCATCAGGCAAAGCCTCTCTCCTGCTGGATTGACATCGACAGCCTGAAGTTCTTCTATACAAATAAAATGCCGGAGGCTGTCAGTCTGGATGTGAAAGAGCACTACGGCGTTGATGTAGATCCCAATGACACCGGTGCTATCGCCCGTATTATTTATGAAAGTATGGCCATGAAAGACCGATACGTGCTTGAACGAGTGCTTAGCACAGGTCGCAAGAAGATTAAGAAAATCTACATCGTTGGTGGGGGTAGCAAAAACACTTTCCTTAATCAGTTAATTGCCAATATAACTGGCTATGAAGTCAGAACCGGTGCTTCGGAGTCTACTTCCATAGGCAACCTCCTTCTGCAGTGTGTGGGCAGTGGTGAGCTGGCCGATCTGCAAGAGCTGACACAGGTGGCAATTAATTCTATTAAGTCTGATGTTTTCACACCGGAAGAACAGCTATATTGGGATGCTCAGTATAAAGCATTCCTCTCCAGCACTAAAATTGAAAACATATGGTAACAGGGCTATTAACGTATTGCAAACATGGCAATCCTCATCTGCGCCAAGTTAAGTATAGTACACATAGTACACAACGCTATTCTGTATACGCATAACATTCCTCATAAAACGACATGCACAAATTACAAATTAACAAATACTAGGAGGTTCATTTATGTCTAAGTATCTCTCTGATCTGGAAGCAAAAGATGCTATTTGTCTCATCGGTCACAAGATGTATGAGCGCGGCTTTGTCAATGGCAACGATGGTAATATTACCGTACGCGTCGGTGACAACGTGCTTATTGCTACTCCTTCTGGCGTCAGCAAAGGCGATTTGACCCACGACATGCTGCTGAAGGTGGATTTCGATGGCAACATTCTGGAAAATCCTGGCAATTACAAAGTCACTTCTGAAATTAACATGCACCTGATGGTCTATAAGCACAACCCTGCTATGAAGGCTACTTGCCATGCTCATCCCTTCTATCTGTCCTCTTTTGCCACCGCCGGCATCGAGGTAGATCTGTCCTCTATTCCTGCCTCCGTCCTGCTGGTAGGTAAGATTCCTGTAGCGCCTTATCGCTGCGCCGGTACTATGGGTCTGGCCGAATCGGTCATCCCCTATGTCAATAAGTACAACATCGTCAATCTGGGCAACCATGGTCCGCTCACCTGGGGCACCACCCCCATGGAAGCTTGGTTCCGTTTGGAAGAAGCAGAATCTTCCTGCAAGCTGGCCGTCATGACAAAATATACCCTAGGTCGTGTTCGTCCCCTCAGCCGCGCTCAATATGAAGAGCTGATGAGCTTCCATCATGTTCCCTTGGCTCCCGAAGCTCAAGTCTCCGCTCCTGAAACCACAGATAACGGCGAGCCTGCTATTCCCTTCACTCAGCTTCCCGATCCCGCCGTCCGCCTGTCTGACGATCAGCTCGAACGTCTGGCCGACATGGTCGTTGAACGTCTGAAAAAGTAATCCGTCATCAAACTGTCCCCCCCGAATATTTGTTTCATTTCTATCTTTAACTAGGAGGCCATGGTTATGAAAATGGTTATCAACGGCAAACTGGTTGACGCTTCTGACAAGCAGACTATTGATGTCATCAACCCCGCCACCGGCGAATTGGTTGATTCTGTTCCTTCGGCAACTAAGGAGGACGTGGAGCTTGCTGTTGCTAAGGCCGTAGAAGGACAGAAAGTCTGGGCTCAGGTTCCCGTCTCTGACAGAGTCGATATTCTTTATCGTTTCTTAGATTTGGTTGAGAATCAGAAGGAAGCTCTTGCACAGCTTCTCTGTGCCGAGACCGGTAAACCCATCAACGAGGCACGCGGCGAATTAAGTGGTGTTCCGACGGCATTCCGCTCCTTCTGCGAAAAGGCCAAGCATATGTATGGAGAGGTTGTCCCCGCCGGCACCGAGCCCGGGCAGGCAAAGAACATTCTGTTCACCAAGCGTGAACCTATCGGCGTCATTGCTTGCGTTATTCCGTTTAACTTCCCCGTTGACCTGTTTAATCAGAAGGTTCCCCCTGCCCTTCTGGCCGGTAATGCCGCTATCCTTAAGCCCTCAACCGACAATCCATTGACCCTGTGCCGTCTGACTGAGCTGCTGGTTCAGGCTGGTGTTCCCGATGGTGCTATTGAAATTGTCACCGGCCGCGGCTCCAGCGTGGGTGCTTGGCTTTGTTCTGATCCAAGAGTGCGAGCCATCTCGCTCACCGGTTCTACCGAAGTTGGCATTGAAACCGCCCGCAATGCCGCAGAACATCTGACCCATGTCGCTCTGGAATTGGGAGGTAATGATGCCTTTATTGTTCTGGAAGATGCCGATATGGATCTTGTCATCGATGAGATGGTGACCGGCCGTATGCTCAACGCTGGTCAGGTATGTTGCGCCTCCAAGCGCTTTATCGTCCACAAAAGTCTGGCTGATGAATTTACTAAACGTTCTGTTGAACGCCTGAGTCAGTTGAAGATGGGCCTCCCCTCCGATGAGGACACCCAGCTTGGGTGCCTGATCAGTGAAAAAGCAGCTATCGGCGTTATGGAGCAGATTCAGCGCACTGTTGACCAGGGCGGTAAAGTCGTTCTTGGCGGCACCCGGAACGGCGCCTTTGTTTCTCCTACTGTTATCGCTAATGTACCTAAGACCGCAGATGTTGCCTCCGACATGGAAATTTTCGGGCCTGTTGTCCCCGTAATCTCCTTTGAAACCGAGGAAGAGGCCATTGAAATCGCAAACGGATCCATTTATGGTCTCTGCGGATGTGTATTCACCAAGGACATGAAGGCTGCTCTCCGCGTCTGCAATGCTCTGGAGTGTGGCGGCACAATTATCAATGGTGCCAGCCTGTTCCGCAGCTATGAAATGCCCTTTGGCGGATATAAGTATTCTGGTATTGGCACTGAAGGTGTATTGACCACCTTTGACGAGATGACCATGACCAAGAGCATCGTTCTAAAGAACATCCTCTAACTGTCCTCCCTTTGGTATCGTCGAGGGTACCGTACAAATTTGTTTTCGGTATCTGGTGGAAATCTATTACAGTTGGGTGCTTCAATATAAACTAAGGCACGGCGGAAATCTCCGCCGTGCCGTTGCTTTTTTTCTTTTACTCTGCAAAAACTCTCTTGAGCTTCACGAAGTCGGGCAGGCCGTCGACCTTCTTCATACCGGTTTCGCCGGCGATCAGCGGCATGCAGTAGTCGATGAAGTCCTCGGTCACGTAGGCGTTGTCGCTCGTGATCCACTCCAGCGGGACCTTCTTCTCATAATTGGCGACGTCTTCCAGATTGAACAGCTCATAGTGGCAGACATAGCCGTCCTTGCGGTCGCAGCGGAAGCCGACCATCTTGCCGCTCTCGCCGCGCAGCGCGGCTTCGACGGCGAGCTTGCCGGAATTGAAGGATTCCTCGATGTCCGTGCCGGAGGCGCAGTGCGCCGCGCAGCGCTGCAGCAGCGACAGCTCAATGCCGCGGACCTTTGCGCCGGTGGCCGCCTTGACGATGTTCGCCAGACGCGCCGCCAGACCGCCGAGCTGGGCATGGCCGAAGCCGTCGGTGGAGGAAGCCTTTGCCTCGGAAACGAAAGCGCCGTCGGCATAGTGGATGCCTTCGGAAACGGCGACGAGGCAGCTTCCGCGGCCGTTATAGACACGGATGACGTCGTCGAGGAAGTCTTCCATGTTGAAATCGACCTCGGGCAGATAGATGAGGTCCGGACCGTCGCCCTTGGCGCCCGCGAGTGCGGTGGCGGCAGTCAGCCAGCCGGCGTGACGGCCCATGCACTCGATGATGGTGATCATGCCCTTGTCATAGACCTGGCAGTCGCGGGAAACTTCCATGACGGAAGTGGCGATGTACTTGGCCGCGGACGCAAAGCCGGGGCAGTGGTCGGTTCCGAAGAGGTCATTGTCGATGGTCTTGGGCACGCCGAACACGCGGCACTCGTAGCCGACCTTCTGCATATAGCGGTTGATCTTGTTGCAGGTGTCCATGGAGTCGTTGCCGCCGTTGTAGAAGAAATAGCGGACGTTGTACTTCTTGAAGATCTCAAGGATGCGCTTGTAGTCGGTGTCGTCCGCGTCGGGATCGGCGATCTTATAGCGGCAGGAACCGAGGGCAGAGGACGGGGTGTAGAGCATCTTTTCCAGCTCCTTGGGGTCCTCTTTGTCCATGATCATCAGGCGGTCGTTCAGAACGCCGACGATGCCGTGGAACGCGCCGTAAACGGTGGTGATGCTTTCGCTCTCAAGGGCAGTCTTGATGACGCCGTAAGCGCTGGCGTTGATAACTGCGGAAGGGCCGCCGGACTGGCCGATGATGGCCGCGCCGACCAGGGGTTTCTGATTTGCCATTGAATGTTACCTCCGTTTTGAAATTCGTACATTCTTTATTTTTTAACGCTGCTGATTATATCACAGGGCTTCGCACATTGCAAGCCCTGTAAAAAGCGGTGGAAAAGGGGAAATTTTTTGTCGTTGGGTGTTGAGGGAAAAGAGGGGAAACATTATCGCCGGTGCCTGCACGCGGAACAGTCAAGACTGTTCCCTACATCATCATCGCAAGTGCGCACCGTCACCGCTTCTTTGCAAGCGGGGTGGAGCGCTCCTGCGCCTCATTGAGCGTGATGATGATCTGATTGGACACCAGCCAGCCCTGCTCCGTCAGCACCCAGCGGCCGTCCTCCAGCTTCTCGGTATAGCCGCGGGTCTGGAAGCGGGTCAGCAGCGTTTCGAGCGGCTTGAAGGGCATGAGGAAGCGGGTTTCGTACTCCTTTTCCTCGATGCCGAGGCTCGTGCGCAGGCGCAGCATCACATATTCTCCCGCGCGCTCGCGCATGGGAATGGCGTCGCACTCGCGCAGGATGGTGCCGTGCTGGCGGATGCCGTCGATATAGCCGCGCAGATCGGCCACCGCGCTGAAGCGCTTGCCGCCGAAATCCGAGGCCGCCGAGGGGCCGAAGCCCAGATACTCGTCCAGATTCCAATATTTCAGATTGTGCCGCGAGGCAAAGCCCGGCTTGGCGAAATTGGAAATCTCATAGTGCTCGTAGCCATAGTCGCGCAGGATACGGCAGGCAGAAAGATACATATCCGCCTGCCGGTCGTCGTCCGGGAGGTTGGCGCAGTCGCGGTAGCCCCACAGGGGCGTTCCCTCCTCGACGCGCAGGGCGTAGGCCGAGAGGTGGTCGGGCTTGAGAGTCAGAACGTTTTCGACTGTTTCCTTCCAGCCGGTGAGGGTCTGGTTGGGCAGGCCGTACATCAGATCGACCGACACATTGGCAAAGCCGACCTCGCGCGCCCGCTGCACCGCCTGCCGCGCCTGCTCATAGGTGTGCGGGCGGCCGAGCTTCTTGAGCATCTCGTCGTCATCGGACTGGACGCCGATGGAAATGCGGTTGAAGCCCGCGCGCAGGAGCTTTTTGAGTGACTGGTTCGTCACGCTGTCGGGGTTGGCCTCGAGCGTGATCTCCGCGTCCGCGTCGAGGCGGAAGCGGCGCTGGATCTCGTCAAGGATCTTCTCCAGATTCTCCGCGCCGAAGAAACTGGGCGTGCCGCCGCCGAAATAGACCGTATCGACCACGTACTCCGGCGCAAGGCGGCCGGATTCCTTGATATGGTCGGCCAGCGCCTGCAAATAGTCGTCGGTCACATGACGGTCGCGGCTGCCGCCGAGGGAGTAGAAATCGCAGTATTCGCACTTGCTCTTGCAGAAGGGGATATGCACATAGATGCCCAGCTTTTTATTGCCGGCCGGGCGCTTGAGAAAGGAAAATGCCATGCCGCGCCTCCTACTTTTTCAGCCGCTCGGTGAAGAACGCGCGGAACTGCTCCGGCGTTCCCACGGTGAAGCCCGCCTTATCGACGAAAAACCACTTCTGGTGCCTGCATTGCAGCAGGAACAGGTGCTCCGTTTCGCGGAAATCGTTGATGCCGGAGAAGCCCTCCTCGATTGGCTCCTGCGTGATGTCGTTGGTCTGCACGAAAATGCGGTCGTAGAACTCGGTGGTCAGGTGGATCTCCTTCACGCCGTAGTTTTTGACCATGCCGTCCTCCCATTTTTGCAGCGCGCGCTTGGGCGCAAAGAACTGGTTATAGACGAGGTAGGCAAGGCCCGCCAGCAGGATAATCACGATGAAAAGGTTTTTCGTTGTGCCGTTTTTCAGGAAGATATAAATCATCACGCCGATCAGCACCACCGCGATGCCCAGAAGGACATAGGTCAGGATGCGGGCGAACTTGCTGCCCGCGCCGCGAGAGGCCTCGAACTGGGCGTTTTTGTCCAGCGTGGTCTTTACTACAAAGTTCGGATTCATCTTATTCTTCCTCCAGATCGCCCTCGACGCGCTGGATGGCGATCAGGCGGCTGCCGGCCTCCACGCGCATCAGGATGACGCCCTGCGTGTCGCGGCCGTAGATGTTGATGCTGCCGGCCGGGGTGCGCAGGATGACGCCGCCGGACTCGATGAGCATGATGTCGTCCGTGTCGGACACGACCACCGCGCCCGCGACCGGGCCGGTCTTATCCGTCAGGCGGTAGTTGCGCATACCCTTGCCGCCGCGGCCCTGTACCTCGTCGCCGCGCAGGTAGCTCTCGACCGGGGTGCGCTTGCCGTAGCCGTTTTCGGTGACGGTGAGCAGGGTCTTGCCCGGCTCTGCGACCGCCGCGCCGATGACGCAGTCGTCCGCGCCGAGGCGGATGCCGCGCACGCCGGCCGCGTCGCGGCCCATGGGACGCACGTCCGTTTCGGCAAAGCAGATCGCCATGCCGTTTCTGGTCGCAATGAGCAGATTATCGCTGCCCGACGTGCGCATCACGCCGATCAGCTCGTCGCCCTCGTCCAGAGAGAGCACGCGGATGCCCGCCTTGCGCGCGGTGTAGACCGCGCTGAGCTGCAAACGCTTGACCGTGCCGTTTCTCGTGACCATGGCGAGATATTCGTTGTCCGGGAAGTCGCGGGTCAGGAGCATCGCCGTGACGCGCTCGTCCGGCTCCAGCGGCAGGATGTTGACGATGTTCGTGCCGCGCGCGGTGCGCCCGGCCTCCGGGATGAGGTAGCCCTTCTTGCGATGCACCCGTCCGCGGTTCGTGAAGAACAGGACGTAGTCATGCGTGGAGGCGATGAAGAGGTTTTTCACATAGTCCTCTTCCTTGAGGCTCTGACCGGAAACGCCGCGGCCGCCGCGCCGCTGGGTGCGGTAGGTATCGACGGGCATCCGCTTGATGTAGCCGGCGTTGGAGAGCGTGTAGCAGCAGTCCTCCTCCTCGATGAGGTCCTCGATGTCGATCTCGTCCTCGACGTCCTGAATTTCCGTGCGGCGGTCGTCGCCGTATTTGTCGCGGATCTCGGTCAGCTCGTCCTTCAGGATGCCCTTGACAAGCTCCATGTCGCCCAGCACGCGCTGGAAATAGGCGATGCGCTCCTCCAGCTCCTTGTACTCATTCTGGAGCTTCTCGCGGTCGAGGCCCTGCAAAGCCTTCAGGCGCATATCCAGAATGGCCTGCGCCTGCACGTCGTCCAGACCGAAGCGCTGCATCAGATTTTCCTTGGCGTTGTCATAGCTGGTGCGGATGATGCGGATGACCTCGTCGATGTTGTCCTGCGCGATGAGCAGACCCTCGAGCAGATGGGCGCGCTCCTGCGCCTTACGCAGGTCGTAGCGCGTGCGGCGGATGATGATCTCTTCCTGATAGGAAAGATATTCATCCAGAATTTCGCGGAGGGTGAGGACCTTCGGCTGGCTCTGGTTCTTGACGAGCGCCAGCATATTCACCGCGAAGGTGGTTTGCAGCTGCGTCTGCGCAAACAGGCGGTTCAGAACGACCTGCGGATTCGCCTCGCGCTTGAGTTCGATGACGATGCGCATACCGGTGCGGTCGGATTCGTCGCGGATGTCGGAGATGCCGTCGAGGCGCTTGTCGTTGACCTGATCGGCCATGGACTTGATGAGCATCCGCTTATTGACCTGATAGGGAATTTCATGGACGATAATGCGGGTGCGGTTCTGGCCGAATTCTTCAAAATCCGTCCGGGCGCGCATGGTCACGCGGCCGCGGCCGGTGGCATAGGCGGCGCGGATGCCCGCACGGCCCAGAATGAGCGCACGGGTGGGGAAGTCCGGCCCCTGAATGTGCTCCATGAGGTCTGCCAGTGTCGCTTCGGGATTGTCCAGAATACACAGGCAGGCATTGATGACCTCGCGCAGATTGTGCGGGGGGATGTTCGTTGCCATGCCGACGGCGATGCCGGACGAGCCGTTGACCAGCAGGTTGGGGAAGCGGCTGGGCAGCACGCGCGGCTCCTTGCGGCTTTCGTCGAAGTTGGGGTCCCAGTCCACGGTGTCCTTGTCCAGATCGCGCAGCATCTCGTTGGAGATCTTGCTCAGGCGCGCCTCGGTATAACGGTAGGCCGCGGGGGGGTCGCCGTCCACGGAGCCGAAGTTGCCGTGACCGTCGACGAGCATATAGCGCATGGAAAAGTCCTGCGCCAGACGCACGAGGGCGTCATAGACGCTCTGGTCGCCGTGCGGGTGATAACGGCCCAGCACGTCGCCCACGCAGGTGGCGGACTTTTTGAACGGCCGGTCGGAGGTCAGGCCGTCTTCATACATGGCGTACAGGATGCGGCGGTGCACGGGCTTCAGGCCGTCGCGCACGTCCGGCAGGGCGCGCCCGACGATGACGGACATCGCGTATTCCATGTAGCTGGTGGTCATTTCATGGACAAGCTCGGAGGTGACGATGTTCTGCTGGGGATAGAGAATATCCTCCGGCTTGTAATCCTTCTTGTGGTGTGCCAAACGCTCTCCTCCTTAGTAGTCCAGATTCGCGACGTAGCGCGCGTTCTGCTCGATGTATTCCTTGCGCGGCTCGACCTTCTCGCCCATGAGAAGCGCGAAGGTCTCGTCGGCCTTGATGGCATCCTCGAGACAGATGCGGCGCAGCGTGCGGGTTTCGGGGTTCATGGTCGTTTCCCACAGCTCGTGGGGGTTCATCTCGCCCAGACCCTTGAAACGGCTGATGCCGATATTGACATTGGGATTGCCGCCGCGCAGCTCGGCGGAGATGGCGTCGCGCTCCTCGTCGGAATAGGCGACGCGGGTGGTGTTCTTGCCGCGCGTGAGCTTGTAAAGCGGCGGCACGGCGGAATAGACATAGCCCTGCTCGATGAGCGGCCGCATGAAGCGGAAGAAGAAGGTCAGAAGCAGCGTGCGGATATGCGCGCCGTCGACGTCGGCATCGGCCATGATGACGATCTTGTGATAGCGGAGCTTGTCGAGGTTGAAGTCCTCGCCGATGCCCGCGCCCAGCGCAGTGATGACGGGCTGGAGCTTATCGTTGCCGATGACCTTGTCCTCTCTGGCCTTCTCCACGTTGAGCATCTTGCCCCACAGCGGCAGGATGGCCTGAAAACGCGAGTCGCGTCCCTGTGTGGCGGAGCCGCCTGCGGAGTCGCCCTCGACGATGTAAATTTCGGTGAGGGAGGGATCGGTCTCATTGCAGTCGCGCAGCTTGTCCGGCATGGCCGCGCCGCCGAGGGCGGTCTTGCGGCGGATGGACTCGCGCGCCTTGCGCGCGGCCTCGCGGGCGCGGTTGGCGGTCATGGCCTTGTCGAGGATCGTCCGCGCGACGGCGGGATGCTCCTCGAAATACTCCGTGAGCTGGGTGTTGACGATGTTATCGACCAGCGTGCGGATGTAGGCGTTGCCGAGCTTAGCCTTGGTCTGGCCCTCGAACTGCGCGTCCGTCAGCTTGACGGAGATGACCGCAGTCAGGCCCTCGCGGCAGTCCTCGCCGGATACCTTGTCGGCGTCGGTCTTGATGATGCCCGTTTTCATGCCATAGGCGTTCAGGACGCGCGTCAGGGCCGTCTTGAAGCCCGTCTCGTGCATACCGCCCTCCGGCGTGTGAATGTTATTGGCAAAGGAAACGATGGTTTCGTTATAAGCGTCGTTGTACTGCATCGCGACCTCGGCCTCGGCATTGTTCTTCGCGCCCGCGATGTAGATGACCTCCTCGTGCAGCGCCGTCTTGTGGCGGTTGTGCCAGAGGACGAATTCGCGGATGCCGCCTTCGTAGCACATGGCGTCGGAGGGGCCGTCCTCGGTGCGCAGATCGCGGATGGTGATGTGCAGGCCGGCATTCAGGAAGGCCTGCTCGCGCATCCGGGTATGCAGCGTTTCATAGTCATAGGTCAGCGTGTCGAACATCTCGGGGTCGGGCTTGAAGGTGACGATGGTGCCGTGCCTGTCCGTGTCGCCGATCACGCGCATTTCCTGGGTAATATGACCGCGGGAGAACTTCATCTGATAGATCTTGCCCTCTTTATGGACCTCGACCTCCAGCCACTCGGACAGCGCGTTGACGACCGACGCGCCCACGCCGTGCAGGCCGCCGGAGACCTTATAGCCCCCGCCGCCGAATTTGCCGCCTGCGTGCAGGACGGTATAGACGACCTCCAGCGCCGGCCGGCCGGTCTGCGCCTGGATGTCCACGGGGATGCCGCGGCCGTCGTCCTCGACGGTGATGGTATCGCCGGGGTTGATCGTCACAACGATGTGCTTGCAGTAGCCCGCAAGCGCCTCGTCGATGGCGTTGTCCACGATCTCATAGACGAGGTGATGCAGACCGCTCGACGAGGTCGAGCCGATATACATACCGGGGCGCTTGCGCACCGCCTCCAAGCCTTCCAGAACTTGAATTTGCGAGGCGTCATATTCCTGTTCTACCTTGGTATTGAGCAGTTCTTCAGACATTCAGATTCTCCTTATCATTCACATTTTCCGCCGGCCGCGAGGGCTTCCGGGGAAGATGGCAGTTTCGTGGTAAAAAAAGCGTGGGCAAGACTAGAAACCCTCCCGCGGGCGGCGGGATAGCCGTTTCTATCCCCGTTTCAGGCGCTTTTCCAGCGCGGCGGCATTGAACTGCGTCAGATAGACGCGCTCCATGCCGAACTCCTCCGTCAGGACGAAGCTCTTCGGCAGCTCGCCGGACACGTCCACCACGCCGCCCAGCTCCTCCGCGCGGCGCAGCAGCTCGCGCGTCCGCTTGGAATAGGTCGTGTTGTCCAGATCAAAAATGCCGATCACGGCACGGTCGCGCACGGCCATATCGCCGCCGATGGATAGATACATGGTTAACCTCCGATCGCGCCGTCCCTGACGGTCAGCACCTGTCCCAGCTTCGTCAGCCGGTCGGTTTCGCAGCAGGTGATGAACACCTGCCCGGTCTTGAGCTGGTTGAGCACGAAATCCTGCCGCCCGGCGTCCAGTTCGGACAGCACGTCGTCCAGCAGCAGCACCGGCTCCTCGCCGGCGTCGCGCCGCAGCAGCTCGCGCTCGGCCAGCTTGATGGAGATCGCCGCGGTGCGCGTCTGCCCCTGCGAGGCAAAGGCCGCGACGGACAGACCGTTGATTGCCGCTTCAAAATCGTCCTTGTGCGGTCCGGAGAGGCACTGTCCGCTCTCCAGCTCCGCCCGCGCGTGGCTCTCCTGATGAGCCCGGAGCTGCGCGCGCAGCGTTTCCGGCGGGGCAAAGGGATCGTCGATATTGGACACGGTGTGATAGTCCAGCGTGAGCGTTTCCGCACCGCCGGAAAATTCCGCGTGGTAGGCCGCGGCGGCCTCCTGCAGGGATTTCAGATACCGCGCGCGGTAAGAGATCACCAGTGCGCCGACCTGCGCCATGCGCGCATTGTACTCCGGCAGGACATCCAGAAGTCCCGGTGTTTCATACTGCGCCCGCAGCAGCGCCGATTTCTGTTCCAGCAGCCGCTGATATTCCGTTAGCGCGGCCTCGTAATTCGGCCGGAGCTGGCAGATCATGGCGTCGAGCAGCTTGCGCCGGGGCGCTGCTCCCTTTTTCAGAACCAGAAGGTCCTCCGGACAGAACAGCACGGCATGCAGGACGCCTGTGAATTCCGCGGCGGTTTTCTGCTTTACGCCGTTGAGCCAGAGCTGACGCGGCCGCCGCCCGGAAAACAGCACTGCGCGCAGGGTCTGTTCCCGCTCCTGCGCGAACACCCCGGCAGAAAGCTCCGCAAACTCCGCACCGAAGCGGATGAGCTCCTGCTCCTTGCGCGTGCGGAAGGAACGCCCGGCCGAGAGGTAATAAATTGCTTCCAGAAGATTCGTCTTGCCATTGGCGTTGCCGCCGACAAGCAGATTCACACCGGGGACGAATTCCGCCCGCGACTCGCGGTAATTGCGGAAGTCCCGCAGAGAAAGACTATTGAGCTGCATCCGCGACCAGATATTCCGCGCCGTTAAAGCGGACGCTGTCGCCGGGGCGCAGTTTCTTGCCGCGCATCGTGCAGGTCTCGCCGTTGACCTCGACCTCGCCGTTCTGGATGAAGTTTTTCGCCATACCGCCGGAGCCGGCAGCGTTGGCCAGCTTCAGAAAACTCTCCAGCTTGATAAATTCCGTCGTGATCGGGACGGAGATCCGTTCGGCGGAAACGCGCCGTACTCGAACTTTCATTTGGGTTCCTCTTTTCGTGGAATTTTCGGGAAATGTGGGGGAAATTTTATGTGCCGGCACGCGGAACGCTCAAGAGCGTTCCCTACGGGTGCGGGTGGGATTTTGAACCGGCGCGTTATTGCGGGTGAAACGTTTCCCCCCGCTCAGGCGTTGCGCAGGCGGACGGGCAGGACCATATAGGCAAAGGTCGGCTTCGTACGGTCGCAGGGGGTAAAGACGACGGGGCTCAGGCCGTTCTGCAGCTCCAGCGTGACCTCCTCGTCCGGCACAGCGCGCAGCGCGTCGAGCAGATACCGGCACTGGAAGCCGATCTCCAGCTCGCCGCCGTTTCCGGCGATGGGGCAGGTGTCATGCGCGGTGCCGATGGTGTTGGACGTGCGGAAATCTGCGATATTCTCGCCGAACACGCAGCGCACGGGGCTTTTCACCTTTTCCGAAACGATCAGGCCGACGCGCTCGATGGAGCTGGTCAGCTCCGCGACGTTCGCCGTCAGGATGGTTTGGCTGTTGGCCGGCACGACGCGCCGCCAGTCGATGAACTCGCCCTCGAGGATGCGGCAGACAAGGGTCGCGTCGCCGATCTCAAAAAGGATGTGCTTCGCACCCAGCGTGAAGCGGACGGGCTCGTCGCTGTCCTCGAGAATTTTCTCGACCTCCTTCAGACCCGACGCGGGAACGACGAACTTCAGCTCCTGCCCGAAGGGCTCGTCGCTGAAATACGTCCGGCGGGCCAGACGGAAGCTGTCCACCGCGACCATATTGATGCAGTTGTCCTTGACCTCCATCAAGCAGCCGGTATGCACGGGGCGCGCCTGATTTTCCGACACCGAGAAGATCGTGCCGCCGATCATCTCGCGCAGCACGTGCTGCGGCAGGGAAACGGCCTTCTCGGAATCGACCTCCGGGAGGTCGGGATAATCGTCGGGATCCATGGCCGTGATCTGAAAGGAGGAAGCGCCGCCGCGGATGGAAACGTGCAGCTCGTCGTCCACGCTGACGCAGACCTCCTCGTCCGGCAGCTTGCGCACGATGTCAAAGAACAGCCGCGCGGGCATGACGCAGGAGCCGGCCTCCAGCACCTGCGCGCCGACGCGCACAGTGATGCCCGTTTCCAGATTGAAGCCCGTCAATTGAAGTGACACGCCGGCGCGGACGAAGATACCCTCCAGACAGGGGATGGTGCTTTTCTGCGCGACGGTCCTCGCAGCCAAAGAGATCGCGCTCGTAAGCAGCGCTTTTTCACAGGTAAACTTCATATCGTTCCTCGCTTTCTCTCTATCTAGAAGATAGGAAGGATTCTTTTCAGTATTAGTGTTAATAGTCGAAAGTTATGTGCAAAACCCGAAAATCGCTTAGAGCCGCAGGGCTTTGCAATTCACAGGCGGCTGTGCAGATTTAATAGAGTTATTGACAGCTTCTTTTCAAAAAATTCCAAAACAGGTTTTGCACAGAAAAGTACCGCACATCTGCACAGCCGCCTGTGCAGAAAATTACAGCCTCGAATTGATATTTGCGGTGATGTCGCGGATGTTGTCCTGCAGGCCGTTTGCGGTGTTGCCGAGGTCTTGCTCGACGCGGCGGAGGCTATAGAGAACGGTGGTATGATTCTTGCCGAATTCCTTGGCGATGTCCGGCAGCGACAGATTCGTCAGCTTGCGGATGAGGTACATGGCGATCTGCCGCGCCTCAGCCGTGCCCTTGTTTTTCTGGGTGCTGCGCAGGGTGCTTTCTTCGATGGAATAGAAGCGGCAGACCTCGCTGATGATCAGCTCCGGCGTCGGGACGGTCTGGGCCTTGCCCTTGTACATATCCTTGATCGCGCGGGAAACGTTGGCGATGTCCATCTTCATGCCATCCAGATCGTGGTAGCACTTGATCTTATTGACCGTGCCTTCGATTTGGCGGACGTTATTGGTGATGTTCTCCGCGATGTAGCCGCAGACTTCGTCCGGCATTTCCAGTCCCAAAGACATGGCCTTGTTTTTCGTGATGGCCCAGCGCGTTTCGTAATCGGGCGGCTGGATGTCCACGATCAGGCCCCACTCAAAGCGGGTGCGTAGGCGGTCTTCCAAGAGCGCCATGTCGCCCGGCACGCGGTCGGAGGTCAGGACGATCTGACACTTGTTTTCGTAAAGCGCGTTGAAGGTATGGAAGAATTCCTCCTGCGTGGAGTTCTTGCCGGCGATGAACTGAATATCGTCGATCAGGAAAAGGTCGGCATTGCGATATTTGTCGCGGAATTCGAAGTTTTTGCCGATGCGCAGCGCTTCGAGAAATTCGTTGATAAACTGGTCGCCCTTGATGTAGACGATGTTGTAATCCGGGTGCTTCTGCTGGATGCGGTTGGCGATGGCGTACAGCAGGTGCGTCTTGCCGAGGCCGGACTGGCCATAGATGAACAGCGGGTTATACGCGGTGGTGCGCTCCTCCGCGACGGCCTCCGCCGCGGAAAAGGCGTGCTTGTTCGACGAGCCGACCACGAAGGTGTCGAAGGTGTACTGAGAGTTGAACTCCACGAAGGTGCGCTTGCGCTTGGTCATGGTGTACTGGGGAAGCTCGTCCTCGTCCAGCACGATCAGCTCCACGTCCGTCTGGAACAGCTCCTGCATGGCCTGACGGATCAGCTCGGTGTAACGGTTGAGAATGACGTCCTTGCGGAAGGGGGACGGGGAATAAATGACCAGCTTCGATTCGCTCAGCTCCACGACCTCCGCATCGTCAAAATAAGATGACACTGCGACGGCCGGGGAATGTTGCTCCAGATACGACAAAACGCGCGACCAGACATAGGCGTTGGAATACATGGCCGACTCCTTTCCATGATACTTTTTCATTCAAAATTTTATCACAAACCTGCCGAAAAAGCAAGGCTTATACATTATTATAAAAAGAAAAGCCCCGGATTGCCGTGAAACGTACAAGCAATCCGGGGAGACAAAAAATTTTTTTGATTTTTTGGTGTTGGGGAGGGAATTTATGCAGAGCAGCCCTACCTCAGCGCGTTGCTGTTGTTCAGAACCGAGGTGCTGTAGAGAAACAGCACGTCCTGATCCGTGAATTCCACGAAGCGGCCGAGCCGCTCCGGCGCAAGATAGCGGATATCAACCAGCGTGACCTTCGCATAGCCCTCAACGAGCAGCGGCGCGATGCTGCTTCCGTAGGAATCGCGGAAAATGACAAGCTCCTTCTGTGTGCGTGCGTTCGGATTTTCTATCGTCAGCAGGGACTTTGACCCGGAGAGAAAGAGCTCGTAGCCGTCGCGCCCCTGCGCGGCCGCCAGATCATAGACGCCGATCTCCGCGTCCGTTTCATAGTCATAGACGCGGCAGGCGTCCAGCGTATCGCTCGTCAGGTAGTTCAGCTCGTCCGGGCTGCACGGCAGGGCCGACTGCCCGGCGTAGGAGCCGTAAAACGGCGTGTCCAGCCGGACGGTACGGTAGCTGTCCTTCTGCGCTCCGCCCATCGCCTCCAGGATCGTCCGCGCTGCGGGCAGCAGCGCTTCCTGCTTCCAGTGCGGGTCGGTGCGGTAGTAGCTTTCGAGCGTCAGGTCAGAGGTGAGATCAATCTGGTCGGCATAAGGCATTTTTTCTGTCAGCAGCGCGTTTAATGCGGCGTAGTCCATCTTGGGATAATCGGCGGAGGTGTAATAATTCTTGTCCGGAACGACGGCGAGATAGACCCGGTTTCCGCCGAGATAGGCGTCGTAGACCGCCTGAAAGCGCGCTGCGGCGTTTTCCACGGAGCTTTTGTCCAGCGGGTAGTCCAGCTTGGAAAAAGAACCGCGCTCCTGGTACAGGCCGTTGTTGTCGCTCTGGTACAGCACATCCGTGGCAAACAGCGCCTTGAGCGTGCGGAATTCATCACGCAGCGGGAACTGGTCGAGGCTGTAGCTCTCAAAATCCGTCATGAAACGCCCGGAGAGGACGTTCTGCGCGGTGAGCGCGGGCGCCTGCGTCAGCTTGCGCCGCTCGGCGAGAGATTCCGCGTCGTCCGGCTTGCAGATGCGCCAGACGGCGAAGCCCAGCACGAAGGCCGCCGTCAGGATCAGAATGAGAAGTTCTTTGACTTTTTCTTTCATACCGGCCTCCTTAAAAACGGAAATACAGGAAGGGGTTGAAGGAGCCGTCGATCAGATAGGCCGTGCAGAGCGCCAGCAGCGCAACCAGCACGATGGGCTCCAGCACGTCCAGAAGCACGCCGCAGACGCGGTTTTTCCGCAGACGGGCAAGCAGGCGCTTGGGAAGCGGCGTCGCGCCGAGCACGGCCAAAAGCAGCACGACGGCGTAGCTTTTGAGATAGTAGAGGCTCTGCACGCCCGCGACTGCTCCTGTGCCGCCGAAAAGCCCGGCAATGCGGGAGCCTGCCGAGGAAAGCGTCGGCGCGTCAAACAGCACGAAGCCCAGCAGGACGAAAAGGAGCGTGTACACGCGGCCGAGGGCGGGATGCTTTTGCAGTTTCGGCAGGAGGGCAAATTTTTCCGCGATCAGCAGGACGGCGTAAAACAGTCCCCACAGGACGAAATTCCATGCCGCGCCGTGCCAGAGGCCGGTCGCCGCCCAGACGAGCAGAAGATTGCGCAGCAGCTTCCATTTGCCCACGCGGCTGCCGCCCAGCGGAATATAGACATAGTCGCGGAACCACGAGCCGAGGGAGATGTGCCACCGCCGCCAGAATTCCGTGATGCTGGCCGAGCAGTAGGGATAATTGAAGTTTTCCGAAAAGCGGAAGCCAAAGATCGCGCCGAGGCCGATGGCCATGTCGCTGTAGGCCGAGAAATCAAAATAAATCTGCAGCATGAAGCCCACGGCGTAGAGCCAGTGAAAGAGCGTGTCCGGATCCTGCGCCGTCTGGAACTGCTGCACGAGCTGCCCCAGCACATTGGCAATCAGAATCTTCTTGGCAAGACCCAGCACGAAGCGCCGCGTCCCCGCCGCCGTACCAGCGCGCGTGTGGGTGCGGGTCCTGAGCTGCGCCGCCACGTCCGTGTAGCGGACGATGGGCCCGGCGATGAGCTGGGGAAACATGGCGATATAGGCCGCGAGATCAATGGGATTTTTCTGCGCGGACGCATCCCCGCGCCGCACGTCCACGACATAGCTCAGAATCTGGAAGGTATAGAAGCTGATGCCGATGGGCAGGGCGATTTGCAGCGCCGGGACGGGCAGCCCCGTGACGGCGCGGAAGGAGTCGAGGAAAAAGTCCGCGTATTTGAAATAGGCCAGCAAAAGAAGGCTCAGCGAAACGCTGAGCCAGAAAAAGACGGTAGACCGTGTCTTGCCGCGGTATTTTTCGATCAGCAAACCGAACAGATACCCCTGTGCGATGGAAAAGAGCATCAGAAGCAGGTATTTCGGTTCGCCCCAGCCGTAAAAGACCAGACTGCAAAGCAGCAGGACGGCGTTTTTCATCCGCCGCGGCGCCGCAAAATAGAGCAGCAGCGTCGCGGGGAGAAAAACGTACAGAAAAGGAATACTCGAAAAGAGCATTATGCGATGGGTGCGTCGGCCAGAACCGTGGTGTCGGAATAGGCGGCAGACAGCTTTCCGCAGAAGGTATCGAGCAGATCCTCCGCGCCGAAGAGCACGACGAGACAGCCGCCGGCGGAAGCGATGACCAGCTTATCCGGGAAGCCGCACATCCACTGGCGGCTCTGGATGTTCTGCTCGACCTTCTTGGCAAGCGCTGCGGCGTCCACGCCGTCCTTGAGCTGGAAGGCGCCGCAGGTGAAGGTATTGGAGTTCATCATGTGGACAAGGGAAGCAGCAGCCGTGATATTGGAAACCTCAGCCTCCGGGAAGCCAAGCTCACGGTCAAGCTCGGAAGCGTCGCTGATGGAAAAGACGCCAGGCTCATCCTCCTTCATGTGCTCCGGGGACAGGTCGCCGCCGGAAACGGCAAACTTCTCATCTTCGCTGTGGCTGTTCCAGACGGTCTGCAAAAGGGTCAGGGGATCGACGCCGTTGGTGCTGCTGCCGGGCTCGTTGCCCTTGCTCGCGCAGGCGGCCAGAGAGAACAGAAGCGCTGCACACAGCAGCATGGCAAATACTTTTTTCATTTGTGTACCTCCAAAAATGTTGATTCCTGTGATTTGACGAACTCACGTAAGAAAAGTTCCCTAGAAAAACAACTGGTGCAGCACGGCCAGCACATAGCCGGGCAGCCCGAGGAAGCCCACCAGACACCCGTGCAGGAAGGTGATGTCGATGTACAGCCCCGTCAGCGGCGCGAACAGGTTCGACAGCGCCAGCAGGACGCAGCCCGCTGCGGTGTTGATGCAGATCTTCCAGAACCAGCGAATGGGCGTGGTCAGCAGCTTGATCAGCAGCAAAATGGCGACAATGGAGATGATGGCGCCGAGAATATTTTCCATAAAATTCCACCTCATTTTCTGATTTTTCTCCGAAAAACGGTTAAACTAAGTCCGGACACAGAACAGGACGCGCAACATTGTGTACAGATGCGATCAGGACGGCCAAACCGATCGAGCGATGCTCCATAGCTTTTGTGTCAAGCGTGCCGCACGGAATGTGGACGGTGCGAAGCTCCGGAGAAGGGCGGGTTTTTCCCGCCCGTACTTAAGTTTGGAAATTCTGAATCAATCCTCTGCGGTGGATGACGGATCTTTTCCGCCAATCCATCGGTTCGGAAAACTTGAAATACACAAAGTATTCCTGCGTTTTCCAAACCTTGTCTTGACGAAAAATCTCTCGCCATCCTCTCTTGAGGATGGAATCAGAACTTCCATTATTGTTTAATCACGAAACTTCTTATCGTTAGTATAAGAAAAGGACGCAGTGCAAAGCACCGTGTCCTTTATTTTATCCGATTTTTAACGAAAATACAAGGGTTTTCAGACCTGCGCGGCGCGCAGCGCGGATATTTTCCTTGTTCACCGGTGTTAAAAACGGCAAGAGGCTTTTTGAAAAAAATGCGGTTTATCCTGCGAAAAAACAGGCGAAACTTTCTTTGTGCAGCGGGCGGTCTTTTGCGCCGCGCCGCGGCATAGGCTACAGTGGGAGTTGATACCATGCATACAAAGGAGAGATTTCATCTGACCGTGCGCTGGATGTGCTTTGCGCTGCTGCTGTTCGCGGCGGTGGTGCGGCTGGCGGCAGAACCGGCCGTGCGCAGCGGACTGCGCGATTCGGCGGGCCGCCTGCTTTCGCGCGAGGAGCTGCAAAAAACGCTTTTGCTCTTCGGTTCGGGCGCGGCGGAGCCGGAAACGGCGGCCGCGCCGACGGAAAAGACCTATCCCCTCCTGCGCTACACGCCGCCGCGCCGGTCGGGGGCGATCAGCTTTACCGCGGAGGATGCAGCGCTTGTGGACATCCGCAACGCGCCGGAGGCGGAGTTCGACGCCGGGGAACTGATCACGCGGCCGCTGAAATTTGACGCGAGCGCGGACGGGCCGCTCATCCTGATCGTCCATACCCACGCAACCGAGGCCTACACGCCCACGGCGGAGGACGATTATGAGCCGGCCGGGGAATACCACACGACGGACACGGCGCACAGCGTCGTGCAGGTGGGGCAGGTGCTGGCCGACCGGCTCAGTGCCCGCGGCATCGCAGCGATCAACGACGATACATTGAACGATCTGGAGAGCTACAACGATTCCTATCTGCGCTCGGCGGAGGTGATCGAGGAATATCTCGAAAAATATCCGTCCATCCAGATGGTGATCGACCTGCACCGCGACGCGATCGAGGACGCGGAGGGCGGACAGCTTGCCTTGACGGCGGAGCTGGACGGCGCGTCCTGCGCGCGGCTGCTGCTGGTCATGGGGACAAACGTGTCCGGGATGTACCATCCGAATTGGCAGGACAACCTCTCCTGCGCCCTGAAAATTCAGGCATTGGCGGAAAAGCGCGATCCCGGCTGGTTCCGGCAGCTCTCCCTGCGGTCGCAGCGGTACAACGAGCATCTGACGCCCTGCTCCATTCTTCTGGAGGTCGGCGCGGCGGGCAACACGCTGGACGAGGCCGTCCGCTCGGCGGAGCGCTTCGGCGACCTGCTGGCCGATCTGATCGAAGGGGAAACCACGGTGGAGGAGTAGGGAACAGCCTTCTGCGCAGCCCTTGGCAGCTCTGCTGCCTTCGGGATGCGGCGTGCCCCTTGCGGGTAGACTGTTCCGCAGGCAAGCAAAAAAACGCTCTCCGGAGATTCTCCGGAGAGCGTTCCTGTTATTTTTTGATCGCGGCGGCCTGCCGGCTGAATTCCACATACCAGCGGGAATTTGCCCGGTAGACCACGGTCGGGAGCGTCAGCTCGCCTTCCATGTCTCCGCCGAACCGCAGGTGCAGCTTTAAGAGCTTCGCCGCGTCGATGTCCAGCTTGCAGACGTATTCATCAAACAGGTACGCTTGCAGTGCGGCGCGTTCCTTTGGCGTAAAATCCGTTGTTTTGACTGCGTCGGCGCGGATGGTGATGCTGTCTGCGGCATGTGTGAGAAAGGGGACGCGCAGCTCGTCCAGCTCTCCGGCGTCGAGGCCGTTGCTGCTCAGAACTGCGGCCGGCATAGCCTGCTGCAGCTGGGAAAAATCGTTGTTTTGCAGGGCAAGACAGTAGGCGCGTACCGGCGCCATATAATCCGCCTCCGGCGCGGCCGTGCAGCCGGCCAGCAGCAGAAGAAGCAGTACCAGCGCAAAAAGGCGTTTTTTCATGGAAATCAGTCCTTTTTCAGCAGGTCGCGGATTTCGGTGAGGAGCACTTCTTCGTTGCTGGGCTTGGGCGGCTCGGGCTTTTTTTCCGCTTCCTTCTTCTTGCCTGCGTCGCGCAGGCGGTTCATGGTCTTGACAATCAGGAAGATGACAAAGGCCATGATGATGAAATTGATCAGCGCGGAAATGAAATCCCCAAAGCAGAGATAATTCGTCACGGCTTCACCGTCGACGATCTTCTCGCCCAGTGCGAGCTTCCACTCCGAGAAACTCAGACCGCCGATAAAGACGGACACGATGGGCATGAGAATGTTATCGGTCAGGGATTTGACAAGGGACTGGAACGCACCGCCGATGATGACGCCGACGGCCATGTCGAACATATTGCCCTTGATGGCGAATTCCCGGAATTCCTTCCAGAAGCCACCCTTTTTCTTATCCTTTGCCATATATTCTCCGCCTTTCTCAGAGCTTTTCGATGATTTCCAGACCGCCGAGATATTTGCGCAGGACCTCCGGCACGACGACGGAGCCGTCGGCGCGCTGGTTCTGCTCGACCATGGCCGGGAAGATGCGCGAGGTCGCAAGCCCGGAGCCGTTGAGCGTGTGGACGAATTCCGTCTTGCCCGTGGCTTCACGGCGGAAGCGGATGTTGCCGCGGCGCGCCTGATAATCGCGGGCGTTGGATACGGAGGAAACCTCCTTGTAGCCGTTCATGGACGGGATCTGAATTTCAATGTCGTAGGTACGTGCCATGGACGCCGAGCAGTCGCCCGCCGCCAGCTTGACCGTGCGGAAGTGGAAGCCCAGACCTTTGACGAGGTTCTCAGCCTTCGCGACCAACTCTTCAAAGGCTTCGTCGGACTTCTCCGGCAGGGTGTACTGGAACATCTCCACCTTGTTGAACTGATGGCCGCGGACCATGCCGCGCTCGTCGGCGCGGTGGGAGCCGGCCTCCCGGCGGAAGCAGGGAGTATAGGCAAACAGCTTGTGCGGCAGGTCGGATTCGTTCAGGATCTCGCCGCGGTGCAGGGAAGCCAGTGCGGTTTCCGCCGTCGGGAGCATGAAGTGCATCCGGTCGTCCGTCGGGTTTTCAATCTTATAGACCTCGTCGGCGAACTTCGGGAACTGGCCGGCCGTTTCGCCGCACTGGTACTCCAGCATATGCGGCAGGATGACCATCTCATAGCCGTCGGCAAGATGCGTGTCGATGAAGTAGTTCAGCAGCGCCCACTCCAGCCGCGCGCCGAGGCCGCGGTAGATCCAGAAGCCGGAGCCGGCCAGCCGCGTGCCGCGCTCATAGTCGATCAGACCGAGGTCGGTGCACAGATCGACATGGTGCTTCGGCTCGAAATCAAAATGATGCGGCTCGCCGTAGTAGCGCAGCGGCTCGTTGTTCTCCTTGCCGCCGGGCTTGAGATCGGGGTCGGGGAGATTCGGCAGCGACAGCATCAGCGTGCGGTACTCCGCCTCGACGTCCGTCAGCTCCTTTGCGTCCTCGGCGATGCTCGCTTTCAGCTCCGCCATGCGCTGGAAGATGGGGGCGCAATCCTCGCCGGCCTTCTTGCGCACGGGGATCTCCTTGGAAACGCGGTTCTGCTCGGCCTTGTTCGTTTCCGTCTGGAGGATCAGCGCGCGGCGCTTTGCGTCCAGCTCCAGGATCCGATCGACCTGCGCGTCGCAGTCCACTTCCTTGGCCCGCAGACCGGCCTTGACCCCCTCGGGATCGTCTTTGATTCGTTTAATATCCAACATTTTCAGTCACCTCTGACTTTAGATTACGATAGATAGGCTTTCAGCGCTTCGTACTGCTCCGCCGAGCGTTCTGACAGCGCGTCTGCGCAGTCCTCGAGCGCCTGCATTTTTTCCGCAAATTCCGTCCAGCTTCCCTCGTAGAGTGCGGTATGCGCCTCCAATAGAAGCTCCGTCGCCTCCGCGCGGCGTTCGGCCTCCTGCGCGGTTTTGGCCTGCTCCTTCAGTTCGGCGTTTTCCTCCCTCAACGAATCGAGAGAGGCGTTTGCCTCCTGTAAGGCGGCCTGCGCCAGCTCCGCGGCAGATTTTGCGGTGGACAGATCCTCGTTCAGCTCCCTGTTCTTTGCGGTTTCCTTGTCCAGATTATCCTGTAACGCGGCGATATTCTCGCGCGCGCCCCGGTTGGCCGCCTCCATGTCGTTCTGCACGGAGATCAGCTTGATGCCCAGTGACAGCGCGACGATCAGAAAGGCGCCCGCGCACAATATGGCCAGATATTCCAGCAGCGCGCGTTTTTTCTTTGCCGTCAGCGGGGCGGAATCGGGCTTCTGCCCGCCCTGCTGCGGCTTGTTTTCATTCTCCATGGGTTCCCTCCGAGGGGTCGAGTGCCAGCAGCGCCTCATACAGTCGCTGCAGGTCGTCCTGACCGTAAAATTCCAGCTCGAAACGGCCCTTGCGCTTTCCGTTGACAATGCGCACTTTGCGGTCGAGGCGGCGCGTCAGGGCCTTTTCACATTCTGCTACATAATTGACGGCCGGCTGCTTCGGAGGTTCCGGCTTTTTTTCCTCGGCGGCCATGCGCTTGCACATCGCCTCGGCCTGCCGGACGGACAGACGCAGCGCCAGGATCCGCTGGGCGGCGGCCTTCTGCTTGGCCTGCGTCGGCAGGCTCAGCACCGCGCGGGCATGACCGGCGGACAGCTCGCCCTGCTCGACCAGATCGCGCACCTCCTGCGGCAGCACGAGCAGGCGCAGCGCGTTGGCAACGGCGGGACGGGACTTTCCGACACGTGCGGCGGCTTCCTCCTGCGTCAGGCCGTACTGCTCGGTCAGGACGCGGTAGCCCTCGGCCTCTTCCATGGGGTTCAGGTCCTGCCGCTGCAAGTTTTCGATCAGCGCCAGCTCCATGACGGTCTTGTCGTCGGCTTCGACGACGACGACCGGAACTTCCTTCAGGCCCGCCAGACGCGCGGCGCGCCAGCGGCGTTCTCCCGCGATGATCTGGTAGTAACCGCCGTCCATCGCGCGGACGGCAAGCGGCTGCAAAATGCCGTGCTCCGTGATGGAATCGGCCAGCGCCTGCAATTCCGCCTCGTCGAAGCGGTGCCGGGGCTGATCGGGGTTTGGCTCGACCTTCTGAAGCGGCAGGCGGGTGATCTCCTGCGAACCGGCGTCGGCGGAGAAATCGTCGATCAGCGCGCCGAGCCCGCGGCCCAGACCGCGTTGTTTCGTACTCATAATGCTCCCTCGTTTCTGCGGATTTCCTCTGCGACGGCGAGATAGGCCGCCGCGCCGCGGCTCGACCGGTCATAGACCGTGACGGGCAGACCGTGGCTGGGCGCCTCGGCCAGACGGACGTTGCGCGGAATGACCGACGCGAAGACCTTGCCGGGGAAGTGCCGCCGCACCTCTTCTGCCACCTGATTGGAGAAATTCGTGCGGCCGTCGTACATCGTCAGCAGCACGCCGAACACGCTGATGCTTGGGTTCAGCCGCCGCTTGATGGCGCGCAGCGTGGACATCAGGTCGCTCAGGCCCTCCAGCGCGAAATATTCGCACTGCACGGGGATCAGCACGCTGTCCGCCGCGCACAGGGCGTTGAGCGTCAGCAGCTCCAGAGAGGGCGGGCAGTCAATGAAGATATAGTCGTATTTGTCCTTGAGCTGCTCCAGCGCGTTTTTCAGACGGAATTCGCGCTGCTCCAGCTCGATCAGCTCCACGCCCGCGCCCGCGAGGTCGGAGCCGGAGGGGATGACGTCGCCGAAGTCGGTGTGGACGACGGCTTTTTCCGGGGAAACCTCCCCGATGATCATCTCATAGGCGCTGTGCGGCGCGTGTTTTTTGTCCACGCCGAGGCCCGAGGTGGCGTTTGCCTGCGGGTCAAAATCGCAGAGCAGAACGCGGGAACCGGCGGCGGCCAGCGCCGCGGTGAGGTTGACGGCGGTGGTGGTTTTCCCGACGCCGCCCTTCTGATTGACGACTGCAACGATCCTTGCCATAACGCCGCCTCCTTTTCGGGTTTTATGATAACACAGATTTTTCCCTTTTTCAACCGTTTCTGAAAAAACTGTGTTTCACGTGAAACAAAAGCGGTGAGCACCCAAGCTCGCCGCTTTATAAATTATATAATTAATATTCGCGCACGACGGCCTTCACCCGGCCGAGGATCTGTGCCTCGCGCCCGTCGATGGGGGAATAGGCCGGATTCTCCGGCATCAGCCACACCTCGCCGCGGCTGCGGCGCAGACGCTTGACCGTCGCTTCGTCGCCCAGAAGCGCCACGACGATCTGCCCGTTGTCCGCGGTCTGCTGGGGATGCACGACGATCTTGTCGCCGTCGAGGATGCCCGCTTCGATCATGGAATCGCCGCGCACGCGCAGGACGAAGCAGCCCTCGTCGCCCTCCCAAGGGAGGTAGCCCTCGACATTTTCCTGCGCCAGAATGGGCTGACCGGCGGTGACCACACCGATGATGGGCAGACCCTTCTGCTCCTCCGGCAGGCTGATGGCGCGGTTTTTCGTGCCGTCCACGGTGATCAGCCCGGCCTTGTGCAGCTCGGAGAGATGGTAGTGCACGGAGGCGGTGGACTTGAGCCCGACGGCCTGCATGATCTCACGCACGGAGGGAGCATAGCCCTTGCGCGCGGAAAAGTCCTTGAGAAATTCCAGAATCTCGCCGCGCTTTGTACTCGTTCTGCCCATACGCATCCTCCTTTTATAATCGTATGTTCAGTATAGCACATCCTGCCGCAAAAAGCAAACGTTTGTTTCAAGAATTTTTCGGGCTGCCAAAATCGGGCAGCAGCTCGGTCGTCGCGGCGGCGGGGTCCTGCGTGTAGCCGAAGTCAAGTCCGCACAGCTGCATCCATGAAACCGCGCCGTCGTATTCCTCCTGTGTCAGCCGACGGTCGAGGGGTGGCATGGCTTTCGCGCGTCCCATGGGGACGTATTGGCTCATGAGGGAGAGCATCACGGCATTTTTGGGGAAACTGGCTGCGATCCAGTCCAGCATGCGCAGGGTGTTGTCCAGATGCCCTGGCAGGACAAGGTGGCGGATCAGCACACCGCGCTGCATCTGGTCGTCCTCCATCACGACGGGACCGGTCTGGCGGTACATTTCTTCAATTGCCGCGGCTGCGACCTCAAAATAGTCCGGCGCGGCGGAGAGCTGCGCGGCGAGCTTGTTGTCCGCGTACTTCATGTCCGGCAGGTAGATGTCCACCAGCCCCTCCAGCGCGCGCAGCGTCTCCACACGCTCGTAGCCGCCGCAGTTGTAGACGACGGGAACGGGCAGCTTCGGCGTGAGCGCGGGGAGGATGGAGGGCAGAAAGTGCGTCGGTGTGACAAGGTCGATGCTCTGCGCGCCCTCGTCGATCAGCCGTTCCAATGCTGACCGCAGTGCCTGCGGGGTCATGGGCGCTCCTCTGCCATCCCAGCTGATCGCCTGATTCTGGCAGAACACGCAGTGCAGCGTGCAGCCGCTGAAAAAGACCGCGCCCGTGCCGAAGCTCCCGGCAATGGCCGGCTCCTCGCCGTAATGCAGCATCGTGCGCGCGACGCGCAGCTCCGCCGGCATCCGGCAGAAGCCGAGCTGTCCAGCCGTACGGTCGGCGCCGCAGCGCCGCGGGCAGAGCGTGCAGTTGCGATAATCCATAATTCCTCCAAAACGCCCTTTGCAGGGCGGATTTTCTATGATATAATACAGAACGAAAAAACACTGTTTCACGTGAAACAAAGTGAGGCTGACTATGCTGAAAAAGAACGAGATCTACTGCGCTGCCGTCACGGGATTCACCAGCGAGGGGCAGGGCGTTTGCCGCGTGGAGGGCTGCGCCGTGTTTGTGCCGAACGCCGCGCCGGACGAGGAATACGAGCTTCGCATCGTCCACGTCGGGAAAAACGCCGCACACGGCAGGATCGAGAAGATTATAACGCGCTCGTCGCACCGTGTCAATCGCCTGTGCCCCTATGCCAAGCAGTGCGGCGGCTGCGATTTCTGGCATCTGGACTATGCCGCCGAGTGCGAACTCAAGGCGCAGCGCGTGGCGGATGCGCTGAACCGGCTGGGCGGGCAGCAGCTCGAGCGCGTGCAGATCACCGGGGCGAAAACCTGCGAGGGATACCGGAATAAGGCGCAGTACCCGGTCGTACCGGGAAAAAACGGGCCGGTCGCAGGTTTTTTCAAAAAGGGGACGCACGAGGTCGTCGAGATCGAACGCTGCCGCATCCAGCCCGCGTGCGCCGACGCGGCGCGGGCGGCGGTCGTGGAGTATCTGCGCAAATACAAGGTCAGCGCCTACGACGAAAAAACGCACACGGGGCTTCTGCGCCACATCTATGTCCGCCACGCCGAGGCGACAGGGCAGGTGATGGTCTGTCTGGTCGTCAACGGCGAGAGGCTCCCGCGCGAGGACGCGCTGGTTTCCCTGCTGCGGGCGCGCGTGCCGGGGCTGAAAAGCGTCGTTCTGAATGTAAATACCCGGCCGGGCAACGCGATCCTCGGGGAAAAACAGTGCACGCTCTGGGGAGAGAATGCAATCGAGGATGTCCTGTGCGGGCTGACCTTCCGCATTTCGCCCAAGTCTTTCTATCAGATCAACCGCGCGCAGGCGGAGGTGCTCTACGGCAAGGCGCTGGACGCGGCCGGGCTGACCGGGCAGGAGCGTGTGCTCGACCTCTACTGCGGCACGGGAACGATCACGCTCTGTCTGGCGGGGCGCGCGAAAGAGACCATCGGCGTGGAGCTGGTCGAGGCGGCCATCCGCGATGCGGAGGAAAATGCCCGGAGAAACGGCATCCAAAACGCCCGGTTTTTCTGCGCCGACGCCGGACAGGCCGCGCAGAAGCTGTGCGGCGAGGGCGCGCGGCCGGACGTGATCGTTGTGGATCCGCCGCGCAAGGGGCTGTCGGCGGATGTGATCGACGCGATCGCAAAAATGGCGCCGCTGCGGGTGGTTTACGTGTCCTGCGACCCGGCGACGCTGGCACGTGACGTGAAACTGCTGACTGCAGAGGGCTATGCCCTCACACACGCCGAGGCAGTCGATCTCTTCCCCCGCTGCGCGCATGTGGAGACGGTATGCCAGTTAGTTCTGAGAAAACCGGCAGTACATATCAACATTGATGTGGATGTTGAGGAACTGGTGCAGGATAAAAGAGGGGCGGCAACCTATGGTCAGATCAAGGATTACGTTCTTGAGCATAGCGGCTTGAAGGTCAGCAGTCTGTATATCGCACAGGTGAAGCAGAAGTACGGCATCATCGAGCGTGAGAATTACAACAAGACAAAGTCTGAAAACGTCAAGCAGCCCCAGTGCCCGCCGGAGAAGGAAAAGGCAATTACGGAGGCGTTGAAACATTTTGGAATGATTTGACTTCAACATAAGGAAAAACCGAAGCAGCACGGTAAAGGTACTGCTTCGGGTTTTTTACTGTTTGGCCTTATATGCTTCGCCCCAAGCCTGCATGGAATCCAGAATGGGCTTCAGGCTTTTACCGAGTTCCGTCAGCGAATACTCCACTCTCGGCGGTACTTCGGCGTAGACCTCACGGTGGACAAGCCCGTTTTCCTCCATCGCCCGGAGTTGGGCGGTCAAGACCTTCTGAGACACATTGCCTACGGACTTTTTCAGTTCCCCAAACCGCTTCGTTCCCGGCATCAGGTCACGCAGAATCAGCACCTTCCACTTATCCCCGATGAGGGTCAGCGTGGTCTCCACGGGGCAGGCGGGAAGAGTGGCTTTTGCGGTCATTTCGCTCATATTTGAATCCCTCCCATAAAAATTTTTTCAAGCGCCAAATTGCCGGAAAACCCAGGAACGGCGCAATCGTTTCTTTCTGGTAACTACCCATTAGTTTCTATTTGGTAACTACGGCACAATATTGTGCTTACTTTACGAATTGGGGCTACGGCATTATTATAATGCCAGAGGCAAACGAAAGCAAGCCCAATTACCAAGGAGGTTACTCAAAATGAAAAAAATTCTTTCCCTCACGCTGGCTCTTGCCATGATCGGCACGGCTCTCACCGGCTGCGGCTCCAAGAACACCGCTGCCCAAACACCCGCTGAAAACACCCAGCAGACTGCACCTGTCCAGCAGGAGCAGAGCCAGACCGAAAAGGCGCTGGCGCTCATCAACACCTTTGCCACCGGCGATACAGAAACCGCCCGCAGCCTGTTGGCGGATGGCTACATCCAGCACAATCTGGCATACGGCACCGGTGCGGACGCCTTCATCGGCTCTGTGGAGTATCTGGCCTCTGCCGAGGTCAAGACCACAGTGAATAACATCCGTGCCTTTGAGGACGGCGACAAGGTATTCTTGCAGACGCTTTACAATTTTGCCGGTGCCGGTGAGCAGGTCGCTTTCGACATCTTCCGCTTTGACGAAAACGGCAAGATCGCCGAGCATTGGGACAATCTGGCGGCGCTGGCCGAGCCGAATCCCTCCGGTCATACCCAGACAGACGGCACGATGGAGGTCACGGATCTGGATAAGACCGAGGAAAACCGTGAGCTGGTCAAGAATTTCCTCTACGATGTCATGCAGGGCAATAATCTGGACAAGACCCCGGATTACTTTGACGGTGACAATTACATCCAGCACAACAGCGGCATTGCCGATGGTGTGTCCGGTCTGAACGCCGCGCTGGGCGCTCTGGCGGAGCAGGGCATTTCCATGGTGTACGATGAAGTTCACATGGTTCTGGCGCAGGGCAACTTCGTCCTTGCCGTCAGCGAGGGGACCTTCGGCGGTACACCCACCAGCTACTATGACCTGTGGCGCGTGGAGAATGGCAAGATCGCCGAGCATTGGGATGTGATGGAGACCATCGCAGACCAGTCCACCTGGCAGAATCAGAACGGCAAGTTCTAATTGTTACCCGGAGGTAACCATACCACAATATTGTGCGTACTTCACAAGTCGTACAAATCGCATTACAATCAAAGCATCAAGAGAAAAAACAAATTACGGAGGTACTTATCATGAACAAAGTCGTAGAATTTCTGAATGCCAACCCTGTGCAGTATCTTGCCACCGTCGGTCGTGACGGCAAGGCAAAGTGCCGCCCCTTCATGTTCGCCGGCGAACTGGACGGCAAGCTGTGGTTCTGCACCAACAACACCAAGGACGTCTACAAGGATATGCAGGAGAACCCGGAGGTGGAGATCTCCGTTTCCAGCCCGGAATACGCATGGATCCGTCTGCACGGCAAGGCTGTGTTCGAGAACAACATGGCTGCCAAGGAAATGTGCATCCAGAACCCCATCGTGAAGGGTCAGTACGGAGAGGCTACCAACCCCATCTTTGAGGTGTTCTATCTGGATAATGTCCACGGCGTTATCGCTGACTTCTCCGGCAATCCTCCCTACGAGTTCTAAGAAACTCTCAATTCGACATCTTCGGGGTAAGGTGAAATTCCTGACCGGCAGTAAAGTCTGCGAAGCGCAAAAGCGCCCGATACGGTGAGATTCCGTAACCGACGGTATAGTCCGGATGAAAGAAGATATGAGGAAGCAGCCCCGCAGGAAAACCCGTCCTGTGGGGCTGTTTCAAATCCCAGCATATCTTTTCCAAGGAGCAATCATGAATACCGTTTCCATCGAAAAAAGCAGAAAGACCGCTGTTCTTTCCGTCCGTACCATCTCCATGACCGCCATGCTGTCCGCAGTCGCTTATCTGCTGGCCTTTGTGGAGTTTCCCGTTCCTCTCTCGCCGTCCTTTGCGAGAATGGACTTATCTGACCTTCCTGCACTCATCGGCGCATTTGCCTTTGGACCGCTCTCCGGTCTGCTGATTGAACTTGTCAAAAACGCCTTGCAGCTTCTGACCACCTCCACCGGAGGCATTGGCGAGATCGCCAACTTCCTGATGGGCGCAGCCTATGTGGTCACTGCGGGTTTCATCTATAAACGCCATAAAACGAAGAAAACTGCGCTGGCCGCCTGCGTCCTTGCAAGCGTCGTTATGGGTATCGCCGCAGCACTGGCAAATTACTTCATCCTGCTGCCGCTGTTTGAGAACTTTATGCCACTGGATCAGCTCATTGCCTCCTTTGCCGAGTTCCTGCCTTTTATCCATACCAAGCTGGATGTGGTACTGTTCAATGCGTTCCCCTTTAATCTGCTGAAAGGGCTCGTCATCGGCGGCGTGACGATGCTGATCTATAAACGGCTCACGCCGATCCTGAAAGGACGTTGACGGTATGACGAAACAAGATTATCTGAAACTGCTGGTGGAGAGCATCCACTCCACCACCATTGCCACCATCGGTGCAGACAGCCACCCCCAGACCCGCGTGATCGACATGATGCTGTGGGATGAACAGGGTGTGTATTTTCTCACCGCCAAGGGCAAGGCGTTCTACGCCCAACTCATGGAGCAGGGCTTCATCGCCCTGTCCGCCACAAAGGACAAAATCTCGATCTCCCTGCGGGGCAAGATCAGGAATATCTGCAGCGAGAAGCTGGATGAGATTTTCGAGAAAAACACTTATATGCAGTCCATCTATCCCGGCGATACCCGCAGTGCGTTAGAGGTGTTCTGCTTGTACGAAGCGGACGGGGAGTATTTTGACATCAGCGACCCGGCACACATCGTCCGGGACAGCTTCACCATCGGCAAAGCGGCACAGGAAGCACCGGGTTACTATGTGGGCGAAGGCTGCATCGGCTGCAAGCTGTGCTACTCCGTCTGCCCGCAGAAGTGCATCGACATTACCAAGAAGCCGGTGGTCATCGACCAGCACCGCTGCCTGCACTGCGGGCGGTGTGCGGAAACCTGCCCTAAGCAGGTTATCGAAAAGAGGGTTTGACTATGAACCAGAGCGAAAAAAGACTGTTTCTCATACAATCTCTGCTGAACGAACGTCCCTCCTGTCAGAAGCAGATCATCCCGGCGGATTCCGAGCGGCAGAAGATTTTACTGCGCGGGCTGATGAATGTCCGTAGACCGGTGCGCATTGGTGCGGATTTTCTGCAAGTGCAGGACGCCTATCTGCAAGACGAAACCGCCGCAAAGGGTATCACGGATATTGCCGACCTGACACCCATTCAGCCGGGGCTGTATCTCTGGCAGGGCGATATTACGACGCTCAAGTGCGATGCCATCGTCAACGCGGCAAACTCCGGCATGACCGGCTGCTATATTCCCAACCATCGCTGCATTGACAACGCCATTCACACCTTTGCGGGTGTAGAACTGCGCCTTACCTGTGAGCAACTGATGGAACAGCAGGGCTATCCCGAACCCACCGGACAGGCGAAAATCACCCCGGCGTTTAATCTGCCCTGCCGCTATGTGCTGCATACGGTCGGTCCGATCATCAGCGGTCGAGTAACCAAAGAGGACAAAGAACTGCTTGCCTCCTGCTATCGCTCGTGCTTGGAGCTGGCGGCAGAAAACGATCTGGAAAGCGTGGCGTTCTGCTGTATTTCCACAGGGGAGTTTCATTTTCCAAACGATCTGGCGGCAGAAATCGCGGTTCGGACGGTCAAAGAATATCTCAAAAAGCAAACCAGCGTCAAGAAGGTGATCTTCAATGTTTTCAAGGATTTGGACAAAGCCATCTACGAAAAGCTGCTCTGAGCCGATGGAACGGCTGAAAGCAGCATTACAGGACTGTGATGCCGTGGTGATCGGAGCCGGAGCCGGACTGTCCACGGCGGCGGGCTTCACCTACACCGGCGAACGGTTTGAAAAATACTTTTCCGACTTTGCGGCAAAGTACGGTATCCAAGATATGTATTCCGGCGGCTTTTTCCCGTTTGACACGCCGGAGGAGCATTGGGCGTATTGGAGCCGATACATCTACATCAACCGCTATATGGATGCCCCCAAACCGGTCTATGATGCCATCTTAAAGCTGGTGCAGGACAAGGATTATTTTGTCATCACCACGAACGTTGACCACTGCTTTCAGAAGGCTGGCTTTGACAAGAAACGGCTGTTCTATACGCAGGGCGATTATGGCCTGTTCCAGTGCAGTGAGCCGTGCTGTCAGGAAACCTTTGATAACGAAGCGGTCATTCAGAAAATGGTGGAACGGCAGAAAGATATGAAAATCCCGTCAGAGCTGCTCCCGGTCTGCCCCCATTGTGGGAAACCCATGACCATGAACCTCCGCAGCGATGATACCTTTGTGGAGGACGAGGGCTGGCACAGAGCAGCAGAACGGTATGAGGATTTTCTCCGTACCCGTACGGGTGGCAAAATTCTCTTCCTTGAATTAGGCGTAGGCTACAATACCCCAGTCATCATTAAGTACCCTTTCTGGCAGATGACAGCCAAGAATCCAGAAGCTACCTACGCCTGCATCAACCAAGGTCAGGCAGTTTGCCCTCAAGAAATTGAGCAACGATCAATCTGCATGAATGCAGATATTGGACAGGTTTTGCAGAGCCTGTCTGATGCTGCAATTCAATAAAAGAAAGCAGTTCTACCACGCACGTATTGTGTGATAGAACTGCTTCTTTTGCATTTTCTGAGCAGGTGTTCCAAACTGTATTTTTACAGCTTGGGTACTCGCAGCGAAGAAAATATGGGGTGTTCAGAGGGGGGGAATCCCCTTTGACGCAGGGTTTCCAATAGGGGCGCGAGCATCCCTGTTGGCACAC
>UQWH01000002.1 GCA_900544705.1 uncultured Eubacteriales bacterium
TGGCCGTGCCGGAATAGAGCGCCTGCGCGCCGTCCCGGATCGTGATGTCCAGCACGTCGGCAAGACCGCCGGAAACCTGATCGAAATAGAGCTTGTAATAGATCTCACAGGAGCTGTCGTTTTCAATGAAGAAATCCTTCTTCACGGTCATACCCGGTTCAAAGAGAAATTCCTCCTCGCGGATGACGGGTGCGCCGTCGTTCAGATTGATCTTCACCGTACCGGTGTGGAAGACGTTATTCTCCACCTGAACGGAAACATGGACGAGCGCGAAGGTGGTGACGGCCAGACAGATCGTGAGAAGCACGATGATGGCGATGCCGCCGGACAGCCGCCTTGCGGATTTGGAATCAGTCATTCTGCTTTCCCTCCTTTCGCTTGTGCGAAATGATCAGGAAAATGCAGACGGCGCCGGAAACGGCCGCCGCAGCGATCCAGAGAAGGATGGCGGAGGAGTCGCCCGTCTTGGGGCCGAGATTCCCGGTTTCCTCTACCCACCAGCGGAAATCGGCGATCAGATCCTTATTCTGATAGTCATTGCCGACGGAGGTGTCGAGATAGGCGGTGATCTCATAGTGCAGCTCGTCCGTGCCTCTGCCGGAAAGCGGGCTGGAAAGCTGCTTCGGCATATCGCGCATCAGCCCGTCATACAGGGTGTGACCGGTGGTGAGCAGAACAATCCGGACCTTCAGGACCTCCGCCAGCTTTTCGTAGCCGGGGCGGATGTCCGCATGATAATGTACGGTGATCGCGGCCTTATGTGAAACCTGAACGCGGAAGTATTTTGTTTCGGCGTCGCCGGGCAGGAGGTTCGAGCAGGCGAAGGCTTCGTTATCTCCCGGCTGACCGCGATAGAGGCGGAGCACCGTTTTCTCCCGCGCGGCCGGGGCGGGAGCGGGAAGCGGCTGCGCGGATTCCGGCGTGATCAGATTGTCCGGCGAGAAGGCCGTCATGTACGGCGCACCGGACTGCCCGCGGATGATCAGCACGCCCGCAAGCGCAGTCAGGCTGACGATCAGCAGAGTCGACAGCACAATGATCGTTACTTTCGTCCATTTTCGCTCCACGAAATCACACCCCTCAGTCAATTAAAATGATTCGTATACACGTTAAGAAACAGTATATATATATTATATTACTGTATCATTTCGAATAACATCGCAATTCGTGACGATTATAACACTTCACGGGAGAAAATGCAAGAGGTTATGTGAAAATATTGTGAATAAATACCATGTTACGGAAATGCATCTGTGCATATTTGCCAGCTTACAGATTTCTCTAAAAGAATGAAAATCAGGTGCAATGGGTGTTGACAAATGTAAAACGCTCTGCTATACTGAGTTTACAAACGTAGACAATCTGGAGGTGAATCGAATTGCAGACACCGCATGGAACTCTGACCGGCGCGGAGTGGCGCGTGATGGAGTGCCTCTGGAACCGTGCGCCGCAGACGGGCCGTGAGATCACGGAGACACTGGAACGGAGCGTGGGCTGGAGCCGCAGTACCTGCCTGACGCTGCTGCGCCGTCTGGAGGAGAAGCAGGCGGTCGCAGCCGAGGCGGAAGAAGGCGTAAAGCAGTTCCGTCCGCTGATCCGGCGCGAGGAGGCTGCCGTGCAGGAAACGGAGGATTTTCTGGAGAGGGTCTACCGCGGCAGCCTGAGCCTGATGGTCAGCACGCTGACAAAGAAGCAGGCACTGTCGCAGAAAGAGATCGAGGAATTGCAGGAGGTATTGAACCGGCTGGAGGAGGGAAAGGCACATGATTAACTGGATCATCACATCAAGTATCCTGATCGTCGGCGTGATCATTCTGCGCCGCATCCTGCGCGGGCGCATCAGTCTGCGGCTGCAATATGCCCTGTGGGGGCTGGTGCTGCTGCGTCTGCTGCTCCCGGTCAGCGTCGGCGCAACGACGTTCAGCGTGGAAAACACGGTGCAGAGCGTTCCGGCCGTGCAGCACTTTGCGCAGCGCATGGCATCGCCTGCGCAGAGCGGAAACCCGGAAAAACCGGCCGCGCCCGCAGAGCCTGCCGCCTCGGCAAGTGCGTCCGCCGCGCCGGAGGCCCCGGCACAGACGGTGGAACCTGTGCAGGCAGAGGAGCCTGCACAGACAGAAAAGCCGGTGCGGGAGGTGAAGTCCTCGCTTACGCAGGTGCAGATCATGAGGATCGTCTGGCTCGGCGGCGCGGCGCTCGTTGGGGCGGCCTTTGCCGCAGTTAATCTGCGCTTTGCTCTTCGCCTGCGCCGCAGCAGAAGGCGGCTGAATGTGGAAAATTCCAGGCTGCCGGTCTATGTGTCTGATGTGCCGGAATCGCCCTGCCTGTTCGGCCTGTTTCGCCCGGCGGTTTATCTGACACCGGAAACCGCGCAGGACGCGACGGCGCTGCGCCACGCGCTTGTGCATGAAACCACGCATTTCCGCCACGGCGACCCCGTGTGGTCGGCGCTGCGCTGCGTCTGCCTGACGCTGCACTGGTTCAACCCGCTGGTCTGGTGGGCGGCGGTGCTGTCGCGCCGGGATGCGGAGCTGGCCTGCGACGAGGCGACCGTCCGCATGCTGGGCGAGGAGGAACGCGCCGCCTATGGCCGGACGCTCCTGCGCATGACCTGCCGCGGACACGGCGGTCTGCTGACCGCCGCGACGACCATGAGCGGCGACGGCATCAAGGAGCGCATCCTCCTTCTGGCAAAGAAGCCCAGAACAGCCGCTTATACGCTGGCCGCCGTGCTTCTGATCGCGGCGCTGGCCGTGGGCTGCACCTTTACGGGCGCAAAGGAAGGCGAGAAGCCGCAGGAAGAACCGGATCCGACAACACCTCCGTCCTCCTCGGTGATGACCGATCCGACGGAGTCTGCGGATGTTTCCGAGCCGGACTTCAACCTGCCGGGGACGCGGGTGGATGCGCAGACGGAAGCGGAAGTGAAGCAGCTTTTTGAATCGCCTAAGGGAATGTACAGCCGCTTCACCGCCACCGGCTGCGAGTTTGCCGCGCCGGCGGAGATCGACTTACGGTATCTGTTTTATACGGCGCTTCCCGGCGTGGACAATACGCTCAGCGACGCGGAGCGCGCCTATCTGACCTCCGTTTGGGGGAAAGAGCCCATGATGCTGGACATCGACCGCCTGCCCGTTTCCGCCATGAACGACGTCCTGCAAACCTATCTCGGCCTCACACTGGAGGAAACACAGGGCAAGGGATTGGAATATCTGACCTACTGGGAGGAAACGGACTGTTACTATCACTGGCACGGCGACACCAACGCGCGGAGAATCAGCGTGTACGGCGTGTATGCGCAAGAGGACGGCAGCCTCGCGGTGTACTATTATGAAGGTACGGAGTTCAACGAGAAGGAAAAGCCGCCCATGGTTTTGACCTTAATGGCCAAGGGGGACGGAGATTATCTGGTGCTTTCCAACCTGCCGGTCGAGGTGCGCAGCGGGGAACAACTGCGGAATATCGAGATCTCCAGAATTCAGGATCATCCGTCGATAAACGGCTTTACGGCCAATGTCGGTGAGCTGACGGACTACCGGGCCATCGGGCAGGCGTGGGCGGAGGCCTACGCGGCGCAGCACCTCCTGCTGCCGGAGGGGGACCCCAAGCGCTGCACAGAGGCCGCGGTGGTCAGATGTGAGCCGGTCGCCGTGCGGCTGCTGAGCAGCGAGCCGGAAGCGGTGCAGTACCAGGTGGAATTTGCCTATAAGCCGGAGGTGAATGACGACAACACCGGGCTGTACTTCCTCACCAGCGGCAGCGGGATCGACGAAACGCGCTATCCGCAGTACGCCCATTCGCTGGGCTGGTACGGCAGCGGCAATTTGGAGATCCTGCTCAGCCGCGACGGCGAGAGCGGCCGCTGGACCTGTCTGTCAAGCGGTACGGGCGGCATCTTCGGGATGCAGGGCTTCCTCCCGCTGGAATATGATCAGGCGGTCTGGGACGATATCATGGCGCTTCTGGGGCAGGGCGATGAGATCTACTGGGATTATTTCCTGCGGCAGCTGCCGGGCCTTGACTGGAACACCTTCCACAGAAAGTGGGGCGACGAGGGCTGGGCGAAGCTGATCTCCGCTCTGGAAAAATACTGCACCGGTGTGAAGACGGAGGAGGATCAGGCCTACCGTGATATGTACGTCATGCTGGGCGCCCTGAATCTGGGCCTCACGCAGCGGCGCGATCTGGCGCCAGTGCTGCAAAAGCAGCGGGACTTTGATCCGACGACGTTTGATCGCTGCGTACAGGAAAATTTCAGCAAAACACAGCAGGACACTATCTTGGAACTGCTGAAATAAAAATCGCGGGGCGGCTTCGGAAGAAGCCGCCCTGCGATGCTTTGTCATTCTTACGCTGTTTTGCCGATGGAGTTTGCCACCAGCGCGTCATACTGCGCGTCGGTCAGCTCGGTGTGATAGAAGAGCGTGAAGTATTCCTTCACTTCCGTCTTCAGATCATACTCGGCCTGCTCCGGGTAGAGCAGCTTGCCCATCCACAGCATCCCGAGATAGCGCTGCACGGAGGGAGGGAAGCCCATCCAGTTGTAGGGGCCCATGGGAACCTCGTAGTAGCGGCCATTCTGGATGGCAGACATCTGCTGCCATGCGGCATCCTCGCCGACGGTGTCGTAGATGCTGCCCGGTGCGAAGAGAATGACGTCGGGATTCCACGCCAGAAGCTGCTCCATATCGACCTCGTTGCCGCTGCCCTTGGAGGACGGAGACTCCACGACGGCCAGATTGTCGGAAAGCAGGTCGATGACCTCGGCGTGATAGGAGCCCTTGGCAATGACATTCAGGCCGGTGTCGCCCAGCAGATAGAGCAGCTTGACCTTTTCGACCTTGCCTGCAAGCTCGGTGATCATGGCATAGTGCTCGTCGCAGTAAGTGGCCAGCGTTTCGGCCTCCTGCTCCATGGACAGCAGGTCGCCCAGCTTGCGGTAGGCATCGCCGGTGTTCTCGGTCAGCGTGGTGATGTGCACGAAGGGAATGCCGGTCTGCTCCTGAAGCGCGTCCAGATCTTCCTTTGTGGTTTTCTTCGGCTCGCCCACGTCGATCACGACTTCGGCGCCGGAGGCCAGCAGGGCTTCCAGATTCAGTTCGCCTTTGCCGCCGTAGAGCTGGCCGAGGACGGGCAGGTTGTAGTATTCGGTGGACAGGTATTCCTTCGCGGTCTTGTCCCAATCACTGGCGATGCCGACGAGCTTGTCCGGGCAGAGCGCGAACAGCACGATCTGCGCCAGCGGGCCGGAAACGGCGACCTTGGTGATGTGGTAGGGAACCTCGACCTCGCGGCCCAGAGAGTCGGTAAAGACCTTGGTTTCCGGTTCGGGGGCTTCGGAGCTGGGTTCGGCGGATTCACTGGGCTGGGAGGATGCAGCGGACGCTTCGGAGAGGACAGGATCGTTGGCGGCACAGGCTGCCAGCGACAGCACCAGCGCGAGCGCCAGCAGCAGGGAAAGCAGTTTTTTCATAAGATACCTCATTTCTGAAACCAGTAGTGTCAGGCCGGAGTCCGGACTACGAATTTTGTGCAGGGGCAATCAGAACGCCGTCCTGCGTGCGGATAAAGTGCGCGTCCACGCCGTAAAGCCGGCGGATGAGCGCGGGGGTGAGCGCGGATTCCGGCGCGCCGTCCGCGCAGATCGTGCCGTCTGCCAGCGCGATGACGCGATGCGCGTATAACAGCGCGTGCTGCGGGTTGTGGCAGGAGAGCAGGATGGTGTAGCCCTGCGCGCTGAGGGAGGAAACCTTTTGCAGCACGCGGAGCTGATTGCCGTAATCCAGCGCCGAGGTCGGCTCGTCCATCAGGAGAATTTTTGCCTCCTGCGCCAGCGCGCGCGCGACCAGCACGAGCTGTTGCTCACCGCCGGAGAGCTCCTGAAAATTGCGTCCCGCGAAGTCCTCAATGCCGAGCTGCTCCATCGCCTGTATGGCGATCTCACGTTCGCGGCGGCCGGGGGAGGCAAAGGTGGACAGCCGGTGGTTGGTACCCATCAGGACCATGTCCAGCGCGGTGTAGGCAAAAACCGGGTTGTGAAACTGCGGAATGAAGGCGATGCGCCGCGCCAGCTCCTTCGCGGGGAGAGCGGCGACGTTCTGCCCGTCGAGCAGAATCCTGCCGCGGTAGCCGTGCAGCAGGCCGAGCATACAGCGGAACAGCGTCGTCTTGCCCGCGCCGTTCGCGCCGAGGACGAAGATCAGCTCCTCATGCCCGGCCCGAAAGGAAATATTCTTGAGCACCTGCCGCGCACCGTAGGAAAATTGCAGATTCTCCACTTCCAGCATCAGTGGACCCCCTCCTTTCGCAGCATCATGTAGAGGAAGAAGGGCGCGCCGATGAAGGCAGTCAGAATTCCGATGGGAATTTCCGTCGCAAGCAGGTTGCGCGACAGGTCGTCCACCAGAAGCAGAAAGGCCGCGCCCGCGAGCATGGAGGCGGGCAGGAGCTTTTTGAAATTGCTGCCCGTCAGCTTGCGGCTCAGATGCGGCACGACAAGGCCAACCCAGCCGATCGTACCGGCGACGGAGATGGAGGCCGAGGTGACAAGCGTGGCGCAGATCACAATCACGAAGCGCAGCCGCACCGGATGGATGCCCATGGCCTGCGCCTCCTCGTCGCCCAGCGTCAGAAGATTGATCTTCCAGCGCAGCAGGAACAGCGGAACCAGCCCCAGCAGCATGACGGGGAAGATGTAGAGCACTTTTGTCATCCGCACGCCGCTCAGGCTGCCCATGAGCCAGTAAGTGATGGCGGGAAGTTGGTTTGTCGGGTCGGCGACCAGTTTAATATAGGAGGTTCCCGCGGTGAACAGGGAACTGACGACCATGCCCGCGAGAACGAGATTCAGAATTCGTTTGCCCTGCGCGCGCTGCCCGATCAGATAGACCAGCGCCACGATCAGAAGCGAGAAGAAAAAGGCGGAGATCGTAATGCCCGCGTTGCCGAAGCCGAGCAGGATGGCCAGCGCCGCGCCGAACGCCGCACCGGAGGACGCGCCCAGAATGTCCGGCGAGGCCATGGGATTCTGAAACACGCCCTGATAGGCCGCGCCCGCGGCCGAAAGGCTGCATCCGACCAGACAGGCCATCACGATGCGCGGCAGACGGATGTTGATCACGGCGGTTTCCAGATTGGGATCCCAGTCCTTTTGGATCGGGAAGATACGTGAAAACAGGATGCGGAGCGTCGTGGGAATATCCACACCGTAGCGTCCGAACCAGAAGGAGGCCAGAAAAAGCGCAAGGAGAATTCCGGCAAGCAGCGCAAGCGCGCGGTTGGCACGGCGGTTTTCGTGCGTGATCATGCGGCTTCCTCCAAACAAAAAATTACGCGCTGCCTGAAGCAAGCAGCGCGTAAGGATAGACTACCCCTAAGACACCTGCTTCCTTCTCAAACACGGAAGGCCCTGCCGTTTCCGGCAAAACCCTTTGCGCAGCGGCGCAGGCCTGCATCGCATGGAATCCTCTTTAGCCATGCAGGCACGGAAACATTTGCTTTAGTATAGCGTAATTCTTACAAAAAAACAACCCTGTGAAAAGAGAAATGTTCCGCCATGACGAAAAATGCCCGGTGCGGAGCACCGGGCGGGAATGGTGTTAGAGTGTCGCGGCGAGGACGGCCTTGATCGTATGCATCCGGTTCTCGGCCTCGTCAAAGACGATGGACTGCGGGCCTTCAAAGACCTCGTCCGTGACCTCCAGCGCATCGAGATGGAACTGTTCGCCGATCTGGCGGCCGATGCCGGTGTTCAGATCGTGGAAGGCGGGCAGGCAGTGCATGAAAACGGCCTGCGGCCCGGCGTTCTTCATCAGCGCGGCGTTGACCTGATAGGGGAGCATGACCTCCAGACGTTCCTTCCACGCCTCCATCGGCTCGCCCATGGAGACCCAGACGTCGGTGTAGATCACGTCTGCACCCTCGGTGGCCTTCATCGGATCGGTTTCAAAGCGCAGGGTCGCGCCGGTTTCGGCGGCGACGGCCTCGCAGCGCGCGATGAGCGCGGGATCGGGGAAGTAGCCCTCCGGGCCGCAGGCGGTGAAGTGCAGCCCCAGCTTGGCGCAGCCGACCATCAGGGAATTGGCCATGTTGTAGCGGCAGTCGCCCATAAAGACGAACTTTTTGCCCTTGAGCGCGCCGAGATGCTCGCGGATGGTCAGCATATCGGCAAGGATCTGTGTCGGATGGAATTCGTTGGTCAGGCCGTTCCAGACGGGAACGCCGGCGTACTTTGCCAGCTCCTCGACGATACTCTGGCCGAAGCCGCGGTACTCGATACCGTCATAGAGCCGGCCGAGGACGCGCGCAGTGTCCGCGATGGACTCCTTTTTGCCGATCTGCGAGCCGGTCGGGTCGAGATAGGTGACGTGCATCCCGAGATCGTAGGCCGCGACCTCAAAGGAGCAGCGGGTACGGGTGGACGTCTTTTCAAAGATCAGTGCGATGGATTTGCCGTGGAGCGTATCGTGCGGGATGCCGGATTTTTTCTGAGCCTTCAGGTCGGCGGCGAGGTCGATCAGACCGGTGATCTCCTCCGGCGTGAAGTCCAGCAGGGTCAGAAAGCTTCTGCCTTTCAGATTCATAATGTCCTCCTTATTCGGCCGCGCAGCGCTTGATGATCTGCACGGCGGATTTCAATTGTTCCATGGGAATGTTCAGCGCGGGAAGCAGGCGGATCTTCTGCTTTGCGGTCGTGACCAGCACGCCGTTTGCCAGCAGCTTTTCCGCAAATTCGCGGGCAGGGCCGTTCGGCTCGAAGCCGAGCATCAGCCCCATGCCGCTGACGTTCCGGATGCCCTCTGCGCCGGTCAGTTCCCGGATGATATACGCCGAGCGCTCCTTCACGCCGGCGAGCAGCTCGTCGTCGATGCGGCCGAGAATGTTCAGCGCGCCCGCGCAGCAGGCCGCGTTGCCGCCGAAGGTGGAACCGTGGTCGCCGGGAGAAAACACGTCCGCGACCCGCTCGGAGAAGAGCGTCGCACCGATGGGCAGGCCGCCGCCGAGTCCCTTTGCGGTGGTGACGAGATCGGGATGCAGGCCGTATTCCATGTAGCCATAAAGGCTGCCGCTGCGCCCGTTGCCAAGCTGTACCTCGTCCGTGATGAGAAGCAGATCATATTTTTCGGTCAGTGCGGCGATCTGCGCGGCAAATTCCCGCCCGATGGGACGCACGCCGCCCTCGCCCTGCACGACCTCGATCATCACGGCGGCGCAGGGATTCTCCCGGATCAGCCGCTCCAGCCCGTCGGCATTGCCGACCTCCGCATAGAGAAAACCGCCGGGCAGCGGCTGAAACTGCTCGTGATAGTGATCCTGCCCCGTCGCGGCCAGCATGGCGATGGTGCGGCCGTGGAAGCTCTGCTTCAGCGTGATGATGTTATCATGCTCCGCGCCCTTGTGCGTGCAGCCCCACTTCCGCGCGGCCTTGACCGCACATTCGTTGGCCTCCGCGCCGGAGTTGGAGAAAAAAACCTTTGACATTCCGGTGCGCTCGCAGAGCATCTGTGCAAGCTGCGCGACGGGCGCGCAGTAAAACAGATTGGAGGTGTGCTGCACCTTAGAAAGCTGCCGCGTGACAGCGCTCTGCCACTGCTCGTCGCCAAGACCGAAAATATTGACAGCGATACCGCTGCCCAGATCAATGTATTCGCGGCCGTCTGCGCCGTAAACCGTGGAACCCTTGCCGCCGGTGATCTCCAGCGGGAAACGGTTGTAGGTGTGCGCGACGTACTGCCGGTCAAGCTGCTGGGTCGTCATGAAAATGCCTCCGTTATGTAGCCCCGCGCCGCGGGGTGGATTGGTTTCATTATAGCCGATTGCCCTTGACGGGTCAAGTCCCCAATGGGCGGACAAAGAAATTGTAATAGAAGGGAACGTCCATCTGTGTGATATGGCGCAGACGCAGGGAAAGCTCCGCGCAGCGGCTGCGGAATTCGTCGGCCGTCTGCGTTTTGCGATAGGATTCCAGCGCGGTAAAGGCGGTGTCGATCTCGTCGAGCTCCTCGTGGCTCAGCAGCGCGCTGAGGAGCTTTGCGTGCCGGTCCCATTCGCTTTTTGCGCGCGAGGCCTGCGCTGCTGCGGCGGGAAAGTCGTCTTCGTCGAAGGCGGAGAGTGCGTGTTCCAGCGCGTCCGCGGTCTCCCGCGTGCAGGAGGAGATCACCGCTGTGCTGAGAATACAGGCCGCCAGCAGAACGGCGAGCACGCCGACGCCGATATAGAGATATTTCACCGTACATCCTCCTTCCGTACCAGATAGATTTTTCCGGCTGCATCCACGGTCAGAAGCAGCGCGCCGCGGATGGTGCAGTTCCGCTTTTTCAGCTCGGTATCCAGCCACTGCCGGTCCCTCTTCGCGACGGGAAGATTCTTTTCCAGCAGCTTGCCGGCGGAGATCAGCGTGACGGGCAGCTCCGTTTCCTTGGCTTGGATTCCGGCATCCTTGGCGTTGGCCGGGCGATCTTTTGCGTAGAGCAGGGTGGAGAGCTGACCGTTCGTTTCCAGAATGGCGTACTTCACTTCGGTCAGATCGAAGATGTCCTTTTCCCGCAGGTGCATGGTCAGCTCGTCCAGATTGACCCGAGTTTTCTGGAGGTTTTTCTCCAGAATTTTTCCGTTTTCCATCAGAATCACGGGTTTTCCGCAGAAAAACGTCCGGACATGGATGCAGCGCAGCGACAGCACCGCGAGAATGAGCTCCAGACCGAGAATGACAAGGATCGGCACGAGGCCGCTGAGCAGGGGAATGGCGGTATCCTGCATGGGAATGGCAGCCAGATTTGCGATCAGCATGGTCACGACGAATTCCGACGGTTCCATTTCACCGATCTGCCGTTTTCCCATCAGGCGAACCGTCAGCACAAGAACGATATATAATAATAATGTGCGCAGAAACGAGATCAGCATGGTGTGTTTCCTCCTTTTCGCTAGTTTAAACGCGCGGTATATATTTAACCGGAATCAGACAAATTGATAAAATCATAGTAAATTTATATAAACGGAAACGGCGCTGTGGGAGGCTCTTTGGTGACGCTACTGAAAATCTCTGCGATTTATGAAAATGCTTGCATTTTCGATATTTTTCCTGTACACTGAAACAATCAAAACTGTTTTTTCAGCGCCGGATAGCGAAAGGAGAAGGAAAAAGATGAAGGTTTCCGAATACTTCGGCTCCAATGTGTTCAGCAATGCGGTGATGCGTGAGCGTCTGCCGTCTGATGTATATCGTGAGGTGCAGCAGGTGATCGCCTGCGGCGGCCAGATCTCCATGCAAACGGCGGATATCGTGGCAAAGACAATGATGGAATGGGCGATCGAGAAGGGCGCGACCCACTACACCCACTGGTTCCAGCCGCTGACCGGCGTGACCGCGGAAAAGCATGACTCCTTCCTGACCGCGCCCGACAAAATGGGCAAGGTCATTCTGAATCTGACCGGCAAGCAGCTCATCATGGGCGAGCCGGACGCCTCCAGTTTCCCCTCCGGCGGCCTGCGCGCGACGCACTACGCCAGAGGTTATACCGCTTGGGATATGACCTCCCCGGCCTTTGTCAAGGAGATGGCCTGCGGCACCATCCTGTGCATCCCGACGGTGTTCGTTTCCTACAACGGCGAGGCGCTGGACAACAAAACGCCGCTGCTTCGCTCCATGCAGGCGCTTTCCCAGCAGGCGGTCCGCATCCTGCGCCTGTTCGGCGATGAGAATTCCCAGCGCGTGCTGATCTCCGTCGGCGCGGAGCAGGAGTATTTCATCGTCGACCGCGAGCGCTACCTCAAGCGCCGTGACCTCATCTACACCGGACGGACGCTCTTCGGCGCGCCCGCGCCCAAGGGACAGGAACTGGAGGATCAGTATTTCGGCGTCATCCGCGAGCGCGTGGGCGAGTTCATGGCCGACCTGAATCAGGAGCTGTGGAAAATGGGCATCACCGCCACGACGCAGCACAATGAGGTCGCGCCGGCGCAGCACGAGAGCGCGCCCATCTACAGCACCTGCAACGTCGCGGTCGACCAGAACCAGCTCACCATGGAAACGATGAAGCGTGTGGCGACGCGCCACGGCCTCGTCTGCCTGCTGCACGAGAAGCCCTTTGCCGGCGTCAACGGCTCCGGCAAGCACAACAATTGGTCACTCAGCAGCGACACGGGCGAGAATCTCCTCGACCCCGGCACGACGCCGAACGATAACCTGCAATTCCTTCTGGTGCTTTCCTGCATCATCAAGGCGGTGGACCGCCATGCGGATGTTCTGCGGATGTCCACGGCCTGTCCCGGCAACGATCAGCGCCTCGGCGCGGACGAAGCGCCCCCGGCGATCATCTCCATCTTCCTCGGCGCGCAGCTCAGCGACGTGGTCGATCAGATCGTCGAAAACGGCACGGCTGCCGGCTGCATCGCGGGCGGACGGCTGGACACCGGCGTTTCCACGCTGCCCGTCATTGACAAGGACGCGACCGACCGCAACCGCACCTCGCCCTTTGCCTTCACGGGCAACAAGTTCGAGTTCCGCATGGTCGGCTCCTCGGAGAGCATCGCAAACTCCAATACCGTTATCAGCACCATCGTCGCCGAGGCCTTCTGCGAGGCGGCGGACGTCTTGGAGAAGAGCGACGATTTTGAGCACGACGTCAACTGCCTGATCGCGGAGAATATGCGCAACCACCGCCGCGTGCTGTTCAATGGCAACGGCTACAGCGAGGAATGGAAGCAGGAGGCGGCGCGCCGCGGCCTGCCGAATCTGCCGAACATGGTTTCCGCCATTCCGGCACTGACGACGGAGAAAACCGTGGAAATGTTCGAAAAATTCGGCGTTTTCACAAGAGCGGAGCTGGAATCCCGCAGCGAGGTCCTCTATGAGACCTACGCCAAGACCACGGCGATCGAGGCTAAGACCATGCTGCACATGGCGGGCAAGCACTATATCCCCGCGGTCGTGCGCTACACGGCGCGGCTGGCGGACTCCATCTGCAAGGTGCGCGCCGCCTGCCCGGACGCGGACACCACGACGCAGGAGCAGCTCCTGCGCGAAACCAGCACGCTTCTGGCCCGCGCGAGCGAGGCGGAGAAGCGTCTGGACGCGGCCGTGCAGAAGATGAACGGCATCGACTGCGTGCATGAAATGGCGACGTTCTGCCGCGACGAGGTCGTCCCGGCCATGCACGAGCTGCGCGCGCCTATCGACCGTTTGGAGCTGATCGTCGATAAGGCCATCTGGCCCGTGCCGACCTATGGCGATCTGATGTTTGAGGTCTGAGGCTTTTCGTGCATCAATACAATGTCCCGGCTGAGTTTAACTCAGCCGGGACATTTCCTAATTCATTCTAATCAAACTGCGTGACCCAGTTTGGGTTGTTTTTCGCGTCGAAGCAGAGCAGGATCTGCTCCCGTGTGACCTTTTCCTCGGCCAAGGGGGCGGGCAGCGCTTCTCTGGCGAAGAAGGCGCGCCGGGTCGTTTCGATGTTCGGGACAAACTCCCCGCCGAGCGGCGTGCAGAGCACGAAGAGCTTGACCACACCATAGGGATAGGGCGGCGGGTTGTGCCGGTTTCTGTCCTGCACGGAGATCAGCCGTTCCGCCCTGACGCGCAGACCGGCTTCCTCCAGGGTTTCCTTGACCGTGTTTTCCGCGACCGAGCGATTCACGTCGCACCAGCCGCCGGGCAGCGACCACGTCCCGTTTGCCTCCTGCACCAGAAGAATCCTGTCCTTCTGAAACACCGCGGCGCGCGTGTCCACCTTCGGTGTCTGGTAGCCGGTTTCATTGCAGAAAAGGCCTCTGACCTTTTCTGCCGGAAGCTCCGTCTGCGATGCGACCATCTCTGCGGCGATCTCCCGCAGGCGGGCATAGCGCTCTTTATCGTAGGCGTCGCGGCCGTAGGTCAGCCCCGCCTGCGCGATGGCCTGAATTTCGATTGCCCATTGCAGCCATTTTTCCTGCATTTTCTCTACCTCCCGGCTTTTTTCTCATTGTACCACGTCGGCGGCGACAGTGTGTTAAGCAAATCTTAAGATTTTCCCCGATTGTTTCTTAATGCCATTCGGCGGTATACTTGGAGCGACAAAGAGAAAGGGGCAATCCGGATGAACTGTCTTGAAACGATGAATACCATACTGATGATCGCTTTTTTGGTGTGCTATGCCTATCAGTTTTTCTACATTCTGGTTCCGCACATCAAGAAAGACAAGCCGCACAAGCCTGCGAAGCTGCACCGCTACGCCGTTCTGATCTGCGCGCGCAATGAGGAAGCGGTCATTGCCGACCTGATCGACAGCCTGCATGGGCAGACCTACCCGCAGGACAAGCTGAAAATTTTCGTCATGGCGGACAACTGCACGGACCGTACCGCGGACGCGGCACGCGCGGCAGGCGCGACGGTCTACGAGCGCTTTGACCGCGAAAAGGTGGGCAAGGGCTACGCCCTCGACGCCCTGCTGGGGCACATTGCGCAGGACGAGCCGGAGGGCTTTGACGGTTACTTCGTCTTTGACGCGGACAATCTCCTGCGGCCGGACTACATTGAGCGGATGAACGAGACCTTCTCCGACGGCCACGACATCGTAACGAGCTACCGCAATTCCAAGAATTACGGCGATAACTGGATCTCGGCCGGCTACGGGCTGTGGTTTCTGCGCGAATCCGAATATCTTAACCACGCGCGGATGCTGCTGGGGACGAGCTGCGCCGTCTCCGGCACGGGCTTCCTTTTCAGCCGCAAGGTGCTGCGGGAGCAGGGCGGCTGGCCCTTCCATCTGCTGATCGAGGACATTCAGTTCTCCGTTTCCCACATTCTGGACGGCTACAAGATCGCCTTCTGCCCGCAGGCCGAGCTGTTCGACGAGCAGCCCGTGACCTTCCGCCAGTCGTGGCGGCAGCGGATGCGCTGGTCGCGCGGCTATCTTCAGGTGCTGCGGCGCTATGGATTAAAACTCTGCGGGGGGATGTTCAAAGGCAGCTTCTCGTGCTATGATATGTCCATGAACATCCTGCCGGCATTTCTGTTTTCCATACTCAGCACCGCGAGCAATCTGACGCTGATCACCATGCAGCTTGTTGAGGGAACAAACGCAGCAGCGCTGCTTTCCCTGCTGCAAATGCTCAGCTCCATATACCTGACGCTGTTTTTCATCGGCGCGATCACGACGGCAACGCAGTGGAAAAAGATCCATACGGCGGCGTGGAAGAAGATCCTCTACGCCTTTACCTTCCCGGTGTTCATGTTTACCTATGTTCCGATCTCGATCGCCGCGATTTTCACCAAGGTGCAGTGGAAGCCCATCCAGCACAGCATCACGGCCGAGCAGGTTGCATCGGAGCTCATTCATCGGTAAGGAGAAACGGCTATGTATAAGATTCTGGTCTGTGACGACGAAAAGGACATCGTTTCCGCCCTGCGGATCTATCTGACCTCGGACGGCTATCAGGTTTTTGAGGCTTACAGCGGCATACAGGCGCTGGAGGTGCTGGAAAAGGAGGACATCCATCTTGTGCTGCTGGATGTCATGATGCCGCAGATGGACGGCCTGACCGCGCTGGCGCGCGTCCGGCAGGTGAGCAACGTCCCGGTCATCCTCCTGACGGCCAAGTCGGAGGACACCGACAAAATCCTCGGTCTCAATGTGGGCGCGGACGACTATGTGACCAAGCCATTCAATCCTGTGGAGCTGCTGGCGCGCGTGCGCTCTCAGCTGCGGCGGTATCTACAGCTCGGCGGGGGACAGGTCAGACCCTCACAGCTTGTCATTGGCAGCATCGCACTGGACGACGACGCGAAGGCGGTCACGCTGGACGGCGAGCCGGTTTCCCTCACTCCGCGGGAGTACGACATTCTGAAGCTGCTGATGCAGAACTCCGGTACGGTATTTGCGCCGAAGGAGATCTACCGCCGCATCTGGGGCGAGGAGCCCTACGGCGCGGAGAACGCGGTGGCGGTGCATATCCGCCATCTGCGCGAAAAGCTGGAGATCAATCCGGCCGACCCGCACTATCTGAAGGTGGTCTGGGGACAGGGCTATAAAATGGAGCGTGAAGTGGGATGAAAAAACTGAAATCAAGCCTTGCTGCAAAGGCGGCTGCGATCTTCCTGCTGGTGGCGATGCTTGCGGTTGCGGCGGGGGCGGTCGTCGGGACAGTCGCTCTGGGCGGGTATGACAGCTATCTGGATAACGGGGACAGAATCCGCGAAGGCCTCCTGAATGTCGTTGTTTCCAACGCTTCCGGAGATCTGCAAACGCTGCTCAGCGCGCTGGCGCAGGCCAAAGGCGGCGAGGGCGAGGAAACGCTTGTGGCGTATTACGGGGAAAAGTATTCTCCCGAAAACTCCAACCTCTGCATCCGCGTGACGGATACGGACGGGCAAGAGCTGTTTTCCAACCGGGAGTATACCGGGATCCTTCCGGAAACGGAACAGGTGCGGGAATTCAGCTTCCCGACGAATGTGCACTACATCACCCGGACAAAAACCTTTGACAACGAGGAACAGATGTATGACTACCTAAGTTTTGCGGGCGACTGGAATCTGCGCGATTACAGCGAGGAAGGCGGGAAAATCGTCGCGGAATTTACCGTCGTCACAACGGAAAGTGCCGCCGTTACGCTGCACATTGCGGTGGCTGCAACCATGCAGGCGCAGGATGACTGCACCCGCGCGCTGAACTTTGCCGACCGCCTCATCGGCCTGCGGGGTTTCCTCATGCCGATCGCGATCACCGCGCTGTGTCTGGCGGCGGCACTGTTTGTGTTCCTGCTCTGCGCCGCCGGGCACAAGGCCGGCGTGGAGGGCATCCATCTGAATTGGGTGGATCGGATCCCCTTTGATCTGTATCTGGCCATCTTCATCGCGCTGTTCTGCGGCAGCGTGGCGTTCTGGGATGCGTTTTCCTATAATTCTACCGTGCGCTTGATATTGGCCGCAGCACTCGGCCTTGTCTGGGCTTTCCTGTGGCTGTCGCCGGTTTTGAGCTTTGCCGCGCGCATCAAGGCCGGGAGCTGGTGGAGAAATACGGTGATCTTCTATGTTTTGCGCTTTCTCTGGCGTGCGCTTTGTAAGATCAGCCGTGGTATCCGGTATGTCTGCCTGCATCTGCCTCTGGTTTGGCGGACGGTGCTGGTAAGCGCCGGAATCACCGTTCTGGAACTGTTTTTTCTTGCTTCCGCTTATCTTGCGCTACCGTTCTGGTTTGTGGAGAAACTGCTGCTGATCCCGCTGGTGCTGCTGGCGGCAATCAACCTGCGCAGGCTCCAGAAGGGCGGGGAGGCCATTGCCGAGGGCGATATGACCTACCGCGTGAATACCCGCCATCTTCTGCCGGCCTTCCGTCGCCACGGGGAGAACCTGAACAGCATCGGTACCGGGATGCAGAAGGCGGTGGAGGTGCAGATGCGCAGCGAGCGTATGAAGGCAGAGCTGATCACCAATGTTTCCCACGACATCAAAACGCCGCTGACGAGCATTGTCAATTATGTCGACCTGCTCAAAACGGCGGGACTGGATTCTCCGCAGGCACCGGAATATCTGGAGGTCCTCGACCGGCAGTCCGCACGGCTGAAAAAGCTGACGGAGGATCTGATCGAAGCCTCCAAGGCCTCCACCGGCAATATCACCGTCCATGCCGAGCGGACGGACGTGAATGTCCTTGTGGCGCAGGCGGCGGGCGAGTACGAGGAGAAATTCAAAGCCCGCGCGCTGGAGCCGGTGCTGGATTTCCGGGTGCAGGAGCCCTGCGTCTGGGCGGATGGGCGGCTGTTATGGCGCGTGCTGGACAATCTGATGAGCAACATCTGCAAGTATTCTCTGGAGCATACGCGCGTGTATGTGCAGACGCAGGCGCAGGACGGCCGCCTGACCGTCACCTTTAAAAATATCTCCAAGGAGCCGCTGAACGTTTCCGCCGAGGAGCTGATGGAGCGCTTCGTGCGCGGCGACGCCTCGCGCAACACCGAGGGCAGCGGGCTGGGGCTTTCCATTGCGCGCAGCCTGACGGAGCTGATGGGCGGCAGCTTTGCGCTGGCGATCGACGGCGACCTCTTCAAGGCGCAGATCAGCTTCCCACTGATGGGCAACTGAATTATGGTATATTTCCCGGCGGCTGCGTATCGTGCGGCTACCGGGATTTTTTGCGAAAAAAGTAGCTGCAAAATACAAACGAATGTGTTATAATTCTCGTGAGGTGGTATCTATGAATGAGAAAACGCAGGAATCTGAGGTCCTGATGGAGAATATACAGCCGGAGGATCTTCCGACCGAGGCGGAAAAGGCGAAGGAAGAGTTTATCCCCAGCCCCAAGTGGAAGCGCGTATTCGCGTGGGTGCTGTTCGGCATCGTCGTGCTGGGCATCTGCTGCTGGCTGCTGAATATTGCCGTGCCGGAATGGGCGGACAAGTTCCTTGGTTATTTTAGGCATTGACCCCGGCTATGCGACGACGGGATTCGGCCTGATCTCGTCGGAGCGGGGAAAGTACGCGCTGCTGCAATACGGCACCGTGACCACGCCGCCGGAGCTGACCTTTCCGCAGCGGCTGAATATGCTCTTTGAGGACATCACGCGTCTGCTGGAGGTCACGAAGCCGGAAGCGGTCGCAGTGGAGGAGCTGTTCTGGGGTCACAATATCACGACGGGAATTGGTGTTTCCCACGGCCGCGGCGTGATTTTGCTTGCCATTGAGCGGGCGGGCGTGCCGCTGTTTGAATACACGCCCATGCAGGTCAAGCAGGCGGTCGTCGGCTACGGCAAGGCGGAGAAACGGCAGGTCATGGACATGACGCGCCGCTTTCTGCATATGGAAAAGATGCCGCGCCCGGACGACGCGGCGGACGCCATCGCTATTGCGCTGTGTCACGCGCGCTCGGCGACGTCCATGCTGTCAAGAACGCGGGGAGGATAGCGATGTTTTATTATCTGAATGGCGAGGTCACCCTGATGGAGGGCAATCTTGCGGTCATCGATTGCGGCGGCGTGGGCTACGCCTGCCACACCACGGCCTATACGCTGTCCAAGCTGCGCGTCGGGCAGCAGGGGAAGCTATTTACCTACTGCTACATCCGCGAGGATGCGTTTGATATTTTTGGCTTCTCCACGCGCGAGGAGCTGCGCTGCTTTGAGCTGCTTCTGGGCGTCACGGGTGTCGGTACGAAGGCAGCGCTGGCCATTTTGTCCTCCTCCACGCCGGAGCGCTTCACGCTGGCGATCGTGACGCAGGACGAAAAAGCGCTGACGGCGGCGCAGGGCGTGGGCAAGAAGCTCGCGCAGCGCATCATTCTGGAGCTGAAGGACAAGCTGGGCGCGGCGGTGACGGAGGTGAACTTCTCTGATACGTCTGCGGCGCCCGCACCCGCGGCGGGCAGCAATCTGGCGCTTGCGCAGGCGGCGCTGACAGAACTGGGCTACAATCAGAACGAGATTGCCGCGGCGCTCAAGGGAATTCCTGCCGAAGGGCTGGCGACGGAAGAGATCGTGCGCCGCTGCCTGCGCGCGATGGTAATGAGGTGAGTGCATGAGCATTGATTTTTCACAGGATTTTGAAGCGCCCATCGTAACAACGAGCTTTACGGCCAAGGATGAGGGCGAGTTTTCCCTCCGGCCGAAGCGCCTGAGCGAATATAACGGACAGGAAAAGGTCAAGGAGAACCTGGCGGTCTACATTGAGGCGGCGCGCCGCCGCAGCGAGCCGCTGGATCATGTTCTGCTCTATGGCCCGCCGGGACTGGGCAAGACCACGCTGGCCGGCGTCATCGCCAACGAGATGGGCGTGAACATCCGCATCACCTCCGGCCCGGCGATCGAAAAGGCCGGCGACCTGGCGGCGCTTCTGACGAATCTCTCCGAGGGCGACATCCTTTTTATCGACGAAATTCACCGCCTGAACACCTCTGTGGAAGAAATTCTCTATCCCGCGATGGAGGACTTTGCCATTGACATCATCGTCGGCAAGGGGCCTTCGGCCAATTCCATCCGGCTCGATCTGCCAAAATTCACCCTGATCGGTGCAACGACCCGCGCCGGCCAGCTCTCCGCGCCGCTGCGCGACCGCTTCGGCGTGACCTTCCGGCTGGAACTGTATTCTCCGGAGGAGCTCTGCCGCATCGTCACGCGCTCGGCGGCGCTTCTGGGCATGGAGATCGACCCGGGAGGCGCACTGGAGATCGCCTCCCGCAGCCGCGGCACGCCGCGTATCGCCAACCGGATGCTGCGCCGCGTGCGCGATTTTGCCCAGCTGTACTATGACGGCGTGATCACGCGCGAGGCGGCCGATCTGGCGCTGGAGCGTCTGGAGGTGGACAAGCTGGGGCTGGATGCGACCGACCGGCGGATGCTCAAGGCCATCATTCAGTTCTACGGCGGCGGCCCGGTCGGACTGGAAACGCTTGCCGCGACGATAGGCGAGGAGGCAGTCACGCTGGAGGACGTCTACGAGCCCTATCTCATGCAGATCGGCTTCCTGACGCGCACACCGCGGGGCCGCTGCGTGACGCAGCTTGCCTATGATCATCTGCATTTGCGCAACCAGAACGAAGAACAACTGACATTTTGACCGAAAACGACGGAAGGAAAATGTCGAAAACGCACAAATGTTATTTTCTAACGGATTATTTTTTCATCCACTATTGACAAAGCAGTTTAAAATGCTATAATTGAGAAAGCGTTGGCGTTATCAGTGATACACCGTTCGCAATATGAAACCCTGTGGCATACCATTTTTGCAATTCGCGAAGAGAGTGTCGGGGCAAATCTTTATCATCAAGAGAGGTAAACCAAAATGTACGAAGACAAGACTTTAGTTTGCAAGGAATGCGGCAATGAGTTCGTGTTCACCGCCGGTGAGCAGGAATTCTATGCGGAGAGAGGCTTCCAGAACGAGCCGCAGCGCTGCAAGGCTTGCCGCGACGCTCGCAAGAATGCTGCCCGCAGCCCCAGAGAGTATTACACCGCTGTTTGCGCGAACTGCGGCGGCGAGGCTCGCGTTCCCTTCGAGCCCAAGACCGATCGTCCGGTCTACTGCAGCGAGTGCTTTGCAAAGATGAGAGAGAACAACGGCTGATCCGTTTCTCTGCATAAAGTCGAAATGTAATATAGTAGGACACTTCCGCGCGGAAGTGTCCTACTTTTACTGTCAGGATTTTGGAAAAACGGCAGCTTTTCTGCCTAAATAGAAAGAATATGATAAAAGATTTAACGGTCGGCCCACCGGGGAAGGCGCTCCGGAATTTTTCCCTTCCGCTGCTCGGCGGCGTGATCTTCCAGCAGATGTATAACGTTGCGGACTCCCTGATCGCTGGAAAAATGATCGGAGAGGATGCGCTTTCGGCAGTCGGCAACGCCTATGAGGTGACGCTGATCTATCTTGCCTTCGCCTTTGGCTGCAATATCGGCTGCTCCGTCGTGATCTCCCAGCTCTACGGCGCGAAAAGAATCCGGGAGCTGAAATCCGCCGTCAGCACGAATTTCCTTTTCAGCGGAGCGCTGACGCTGCTTCTGATGGTGCTGGGCTTTCTGCTCATGCCGTCGCTGCTGCGCCTCATCCGCCTTGCGGACTCCATCCGTCCGGCGGCGCTGGAATATCTGAATATTTACACCGCAGGGCTGCTGTTCCTTTTCTTTTATAACATCTCCAGCGGTATTTTTTCCGCGCTGGGCGACTCGAAAACCCCATTCTGGTTCCTTGCCTGCTCGTCTACGGCGAATGTGTTCATGGACATTCTCTTTGTCCGCCTGTTTCCGCACCGCGGCGTCGGCGCGGTCGCGTGGGCGACCTTCCTGTGTCAGGGCGTGAGCTGCATGTTGGCGGTCGTGACGGTGTTCCGCAAGCTGCGCACACTGGAATGTGAGGAAAAGCCAAAGCTGTTCGACCTTGCAATTTTGAAGCGGATCATCCGCATTGCGCTCCCGAGCACCTTGCAGCAGTGCTTTGTGTCCTTGGGGAATATCCTGATCCAGAGTATCGTCAATGGCTTTGAGGGCGCGGTCGTGGCGGGCTATGCCGCCGCGATCAAGGTCAACGGCTTTACGACCACGACGATCTCAACGCTCGGCACGGGCGTTTCCAATTTTACGGCACAGAACCTCGGCGCGGGAAAGCCGGATCGCGTCAGGCGCGGTATGAAAAGCGGCCTCGGCCTGATGTGCGCCGTGGCGCTGGTATTCAGCTTGGTGTATGTGATCTTCCGCACGCCGCTGATCGGCCTGTTTATGAAGGAGAAGGGAAGCGCGGCGCTGGATGTCGGCTGCGAATTTCTGCTGATCGTTGCGCCGTTTTATATTCTGGTGGCGATCAAGCTCTGCGCCGACAGCGTGTTCCGCGGCGCGGGCGCGATGACGCTCTTTATGGCGACGACCTTCACGGCGCTGTTTCTGCGCGTGCTGCTGGCGTTTCTCTTTTCCCACTTCTGGGGCAGCACCGGCATCTGGCTGGCGTGGCCTGTGAGCTGGATGATGTCCTGCTCACTTTCGGCGATCTTCTATTTCAGCGGCGTCTGGAAAAAGGCGCATCTATAAAAGCAGAGTCCGAATAAGAAAACAGAAACGCACCCCCGCAGACGTTGTCTGCGGGGGTGCGTTGTTTACAGTTCCTTTGAGAATTATGGAAGCTGATGCAAGACAGATTTGAGTAGCTCCCAGTCGAATGCGCCCTCCGCGACAGCGACGCGCGGCCAGGAGGGAGTAAGGCTTTCTATCTCAATGCCAGAGCTGCCGTAACTCCAAAGATAATTTACCGTGCCGGTCAGACGTGCGAGCGTCCCATTGGGGAGAAGATAATAGTGCTGCTCGTGGATTTTCGGTGTATCGTCGTCAGGCTCGAGCCAGTATTCCGTCAGGCAGACGCTTTCCTCCGGCAGCTCCGGGGACAGCGGTGCGCCGGTATAATCCGGAAAAGCTGCGCTCTGCCCGCGTTCCCCAAACAGTGCGCGGAGCAGAACGAGCGCCTGCGCCCGGTCGAGATCGGCGTGAAGCTCAGCGCTGCGGAGGCACAGCCGGTAATCCGTGTCGAACCCGGTGTGCCAGCCCCGGTCGTTCGCCGTCAGGGTCTGCGGCGCGGCGTATTTATAGGCAAGCGCACTGAGCCGGAAGAAATCCTCGGCAGCGTCCTTCGCGAAAACAGGATATTCCGTGGTGGTTTCGCCGTCCGTAACAGTCAGAATGAGATTGGGAAGGCCTTCTTCAGTTGAAGAAAACGCGGAATTTTCCAGCAGACCGAGGATGTAGGCGCGATCCTCCGTGTCCGACACGGGTGTGGAATCATAGAAAACGAGTGCGCCGGTGGACCACTCCTGCCGGAGCCGCAGAATCGGCGCAGCCTCGTCGGAAGGTGTGCCGGAAAGGGGGAAGTCATGCGATAGTTCCTCGCTCTCGCTCGTCGCCCACCGGAGCTTTACGCTGCGCGTGCCGTCATCCTCCGGCAGAACATTGCCGGAGCAGTCCACGTCCAGAATTTGCCCTGCCTCCGGGAAGGTGAGCTGCGGCCCACTTTCCGACGGAAGCGAAGCGGCGCTTTCCGAGGGCGCAGGCGCACCGCAAGAGCAGGCGGAGAGCAGCAGCGCCGCCAGAATGGTACAAATCAAACATTTTTTCATTCAGACACCTCCAACATCACCGTATTCCTGCCAAAACAAACAATCCTTCGTCTGAATCGAGTGTAGCATACGCAACGAAAGCTGTCAAGATATAGAATGGAAAAGAATCGTATAATGATAATTTTCGTGAAAACTATTTTGTGCCGGTGTCCTCCTTCGGGAAAACCGTATCGGCCAGCTTTTCCCGGCGGGTGAGAAGCGTCTGGTAGATCTCCTCCGGGATGCGGTCATAGTAGTTGCTCTCATAGAGCGCGATGGCATTGTCCATGTTCAGGACGGTGTAGCGCTGCTTGGCCTCCGGCCCGAAGTCGACCGTCGCAATGGGTGTGTAGCCGACATCCGTCAGGGTGGTAACGCCGCTTGTATGGTCGCGCGTGAATTCCAGATTCAGAATGAGGGAGGCGTTGACGCCGCCCTCCTCCGTGGTGCAGTAATCGCCCAGACTGTAGGCAATCACGGCCTCCTTGGAGGAGCCGTCGGAGGCATAGACCGTGCGGCGCTCGACCTGCCCGGCGCGGTGAGAATGGGAGCCGATGATCACGTCCACGCCGTTGCGGAGCAGAAGGTCGGCGATCTGCTCCTGCGTTTTGCTGACCTCGGAGCTGCCCTCGCTGCCCCAGTGCAGGGCGGCGACGATCACGTCCGGCTGGAGGCTGCGGGCCTGCGTCAGCACGGCGGTGATGCCGTCGGTGTCCACTCGGGTGTAGTTGCCGCTGTAGTCGGTGTAGAGCAGATTCGTGCAGTATTCCGACCCAGCGGGGATGCTCATGCCGTTCAGCCCCTTGGTGAAGGCGACAAAGGCGATGCGGATGCCGTTGACATCGCGGACGACCACGCGGTTGCCGCTGGCGTCGGATTTGCTGACATAGGTGCCGAGGGCGGTGAGCCGCTCGCCCTCAATGACGGCTTTGGTGCGCTGGAGCCCCGTCAGTCCGTTCTGAATGCTGTAGGAGTTGGCGGTTTGCAGCAGGTCAAAGCCGGCGTCGCCGAGCGCGGCGGCCAGCTCGTCGGGATAGCTGCCGCCGGTGTAGGGCGCACCGGCAAAGTTGCCCTCAAAATTGCCCAGTGCGAGATCCGCGGCGGCGATGGTATTGACCGTATCTCCGAAGAGAGAAAGAAAGTCGTAGCTTCCGTCCACGCGGTGCAGTGCGGTGAGCATGGCGTCGGTCATGCAGATGTCTCCGACGGCGGCCAGCGTGACCTTGCTGCTGCCCTGCGTGGGCTTCTCAGGGAGCTCGGGCGTTTTTGCGCCGCAGCCTGTGAGCAGAGAGAAAAGAAGCAGTACCGAAAAGATACCGCAGAAAAGTCGTTTCAAGAGAAAAACCTCCGGAAAAAGGTATCGTATTTTTTTATTTTACAACAAATCCCGCGTACTTACAAGTTGTTTTTTCGCGAATTCGGTTGCGATGCCGCGCTTGACGTGCTATACTCTAGAAAACAGAAAGGAGCCTGCCATGGCACAGCGAAGAAAACAAAAAAACTACGGCTCACCGCTTCTGCGCGGCTTGCTGATCACGCTGCTAGGACTGATCGCGGCGGCGCTGGTCGCCGTTTTGATTTACTGGCGCTTTTTTGGTGTGACGAGCGGCTCGGACACGCCGCAGATCGCGCTCAATACATACGATGCCGAGGCGTTTTATGAGGAAAACGGCTTCCTCCGTTACCGCGCGATGCGGCATATGGTCGGCATCGACGTGTCCGAGCACCAGCAGAACGTGGACTGGCAGGCGGTGCGCGACAGCGGTGTGGAATTTGTCATTCTCCGCGTGGGCTACCGCGGCTATACGGCCGGCGGCCTGCGTGAGGACGAAACCTTTCAGACCTATTACGACGGCGCGAGCGCGGCCGGGCTGAAGATCGGCGCATACTTTTTCTCTCAGGCGATGAATGTGCAGGAGGCGCGCGAGGAAGCAAGCTACGCCTGCGAGCTGATCGGAACGCGAAAGCTCGACCTGCCGCTGTTTTACGACTGGGAAACGGTCAGCGGCTCCGAGCGCATCCCCACGCCGGACGGTCTGCCGCTGACGGACTGCGCCGTGGCCTTCTGCAAGGTCGTGCGCCGCAACGGCTTTGAGGCGGGGGTATATTTCAACCAGAGCCTCGGCTACCGCTATTTTGATCTCTCAAAATTACAGGATTACACGCTCTGGCTGGCAGAATACGACACTACGCCGGAATTCCACTATCATTTCGACTGCCTGCAATACACGGACACCGGCACGGTGGCCGGCATCGAAGGCGGCGTCGATCTGGATATTCTGTTTTTACCGGAAACCACGTCGGATTAAGACGTCTGGGTTCAAATTTTCAGGAAAGGGTGATCTTTTATGAAGCTGTATCGTGTATGGAGGGTGCACGCTTCCTGACCCTCCGAATTATTTTTTGGAGGAAACAAAATGGAACATCAAAGCATTGCCCCTATGGCGGAAAAGACAGAGCTCCCCGTGACTGTCGAGTGCATTACCGACCCGGAGGACGGGCAGCTTTTGCGGCTGGAAAACGGCTACCTGCTGGAAATCGGAGAAGAGCCCCTGACGGAGGAGAAGCAAAAGCGGCTCTGTGCTGCCATCCGGGAAAGGAAGATCACATTCTTTGCCGCAGAACAGGGTGGTCAGGCGGTCGGAATGTGCAGTGTGTCGCGCTGCTGGTCGACCTTTTCCTGCGGTTGGACCGCGGCACTCGAGGATTTCTATGTCGAGCCTGCTTTCCGGAAAAAGGGAATTGCCCGGCTGCTTGCCGGGGCGGCGCAGCGCTGGTGCGCGGAGCAGGGCATTGCAAGCCTGACGGTCTGCTGCGCCCCCTGTGACGAGGGAATGTACCGCGCGCTCGGCTTTTCCGAGCCGCTGGGCAGAACGCTTTCCTGTCTGCCCTGAAAGATCCGCAAACAACACGCCCCTGCGGAATCTTCCGCAGGGGCGTTTGTTTGTTCCTTTTTCCTTTTACTTTGCTTCCGGTTTGTAGCTGTCCTTCAGACTGACGGAACGGTTGAATACCGGATGCTCCGGGATGGAGTCCTTATCCGGACAGAAGTAGCCGAGCCGCATGAACTGGTAGGCAGCCGGGGCGGCGGCCCTTTCCAGACCGGCTTCAACCTTGCAGCCGGAGAGAATTTCCAGAGAGTCGGGATTCAGGCAATCAAGGAAGTTCTTGTCTGCGGCGTCCGGCTCCGGGTCGGAGAAGAGGTTGGAGTACAGGCGGACCTCCGCGTCCACCGCGGTGTGCGCGTCCACCCAGTGGATGGTGGATTTGATCTTGCGGCCGTCGGCGGGGTCGCCGCCGCGGGAGTCGGGATCGTATTCGCAGAGAACTTCCGTGACCTTGCCGTCCGCGTCCTTGATGCAGCCGGTGCATTTGACGACGTAGGCGCCCTTCAGGCGGACTTCATTACCCGGGAAAAGACGGAAGAACTTGCCAACCTTTTCTTCCATAAAGTCGTCCGCTTCGATCCACAGGTCACGGGAGAAGGTGATCTCGCGCGTGCCCATCTCCGGGTGGTTCGGGTGGTTTTCCACCGTGAAGACCTCGCTCTTTCCCTCCGGATAATTGGTGACGGTCAGGCGCACGGGGTGCAGCACCGCCATGGTGCGGGTCGCGGTTTCGTTCAGATCCTCACGCAGGCAGTGCTCCAGGAAGGCGTATTCCACCGTGGAAGCGGCCTTGGCCACGCCGATGCGCTCGCAGAAATTGCGGATGGACTTGGGCGTATAGCCGCGGCGGCGCAGGCCGCAGAGGGTCGGCATCCGCGGATCGTCCCAGCCGGCGACGCGGTGCTCTTCGACAAGCAGGCGCAGCTTGCGCTTGGACATGACGGTGTAGTTGATGCCCAGACGGGCAAACTCGATCTGCCGGGGCTTTGCGGGCAGGTCGCAGTGCTCAATGACCCAGTTGTACAGCGGGCGGTGCGCCTCAAATTCCAGAGAGCACAGCGAGTGCGTGATGTGCTCCATGGCGTCCTCAATGGGATGGGCGAAGTCGTACATGGGGTAGATGCACCACTTGTCGCCGGTGGCGTGGTGGGTCATGTGGTTGATGCGGTAGATCGCCGGGTCGCGCAGGTTGAAGTTGCCGGAGGCAAGGTCGATCTTTGCGCGCAGGGTCATGGCGCCGTTCGGGAACTCGCCCGCCTTCATGCGGCGGAAGAGATCGAGGGATTCCTCGATCGGACGGTCGCGGTAGGGGCTGCGGGCGGGGGTGGTCAGGTCGCCGCGGTACTCGCGCATCTGCTCGGGCGTCAGCTCGCAGACGTAGGCAAGCCCCTTCTTGATCAGATCCTCCGCGCACTCGTACATTTTGTCAAAATACTGGGAGGCATAGTAGAAGCGGTCGTCCCAGGTGAAGCCCAGCCACTTGATGTCCTCCTTGATGGCATCGACGTATTCCGTGTCCTCCTTGGTGGGGTTGGTGTCGTCCATGCGGAGATTGCAGATGCCGCCGAACTTTTCCGCCGTGCCGAAGTCGATGCACAGCGCCTTGCAGTGGCCGATGTGCAGATAGCCGTTCGGTTCGGGCGGGAAACGGGTGTGAACCTGCATTCCCTCAAACTGTCCGCCTTTGGAGATGTCCTCCTCCACAAAGGCTTCGATGAAATTCTTGGTTTCCATACGGCTCAGTTCCTCAGCCATAGTGTCCATCCTCTCTGCTACAAAAATTACTGCGCCTATTATATATCAAAATTCCCAAATCTGCAATGCCGTTTCCGTGCATTTTGACAATTATTCTGCGCAGTGGGGAAGAAAATTGAAAACAATCTGTGAAATCGAGAATTTCTGGTTGTCAATTCGGCGGAATTATTATAGAATAAAGACAATGATATTTTGAAAACAAGGAGTGGTATCCCATGAACGAGCCGAAGTATAAGCGCGTCCTGCTGAAGATCAGCGGCGAGGCGCTTGCCGGCGGCGCCCACAGGGGTTTGGATTTTGATGTGATCGGGAAGGTCTGCGACGTGATCAAGCAGTGCGTCGAGGCCGGCGTGCAGGTCGGCATCGTTGTCGGCGGCGGCAATTTCTGGCGCGGCGTCAAAGACGGCGGCGACCGGATGGAGCGCACGCGCGCGGATCATATGGGAATGCTTGCAACGGTCATCAACTGTCTTGCGCTGGCGGACAGCCTGGAGCAGCGCGGCGTGGAGGTGCGTGTGCAGACCGCCATCGAGATGAGCCGCATCGCCGAGCCCTACATCCGCGGCAAGGCCATCCGTCATCTGGAAAAGGGCCGCGTCGTGATCTTCGGCTGCGGCACGGGCAATCCCTTCTTCTCCACGGACACCGGCGCGGTGCTGCGCGCGGCGGAGATCGGCGCGGACGCTATCCTGCTTGCCAAGAACGTCGACGGCGTCTATTCCGACGACCCGGCGAAGAACCCGGATGCGGTGAAGTATGACGAGATCACCTATGACGAGGTGCTTGCCAAGCATCTGATGGTGATGGACAGCACGGCAACCTCGCTTTCCATGGACAATCATATCCCCATCATTCTCTTCGCACTGAAGAACCCGGAGAACATTCTGCGTGTGGTGATGGGAGAAAAAATCGGAACAGTAGTTAAAGGAGGATAAATAAAATGGCAGTGGATTTCAAGGAATATTCGAGAAAGATGGACAAGACGCTGGACGTTCTTCAGGAGGACTTCGGCGCGGTTCGTGCGGGACGCGCGAACGCAAGAGTGCTTGACCGCATCATGGTCGAGTATTACGGCGTGGACACGCCGGTCGGTCAGGTCGGCACGATCTCTTCCCCGGACGCCCGGACGCTCGTCATCCAGCCGTGGGACGGCAGCCTGCTCAAGAAGATCGAGAAGGCTATCCAGACCTCTGATCTGGGCATCAATCCGCAGAACGACGGCCGTGTGATCCGTCTGGTCTTCCCGCAGCTCACCGAGGAGCGCCGCCGCGAGCTGACCAAGCAGGTCAAGAAGTACGGCGAGGATGCGAAGGTCGCCGTCCGCAACATTCGCCGTGATGCGATGGACTATATCAAGGCTTTGAAGAAAAAGTCCGAGATTACCGAGGACGATCAGAAGAAGGCCGAGAAGGATCTGCAGGAGCTGACCGACAAATACATCAAGAAGGTCGACGATGCCTGCGCCGTCAAGGAAAAGGAACTGATGGAGCTGTAAGCTCAAAGATATTCTATCGCAGCCGCCGCCCGGCGGCTGCGATTTTGGAGAGAAGCTATGTTTTTTCACAAAAGGACGCCGCAGCTTTCCCGCCCGGTCCCGACGCATATCGCCATCATCATGGACGGCAACGGCCGCTGGGCCAAGAAGCGCGGCCTGCCGCGGCAGGCGGGGCATAAGGTGGGGGCGGAGGCCTTCCGCACGATCGCAAACTATGCCAAATCCATCGGTCTGAAATATCTGACGGTCTACGCCTTCTCCACGGAGAACTGGAAGCGTTCGCCCGAGGAGGTGGACGCCATCATGGATCTGCTGGAAAAATACCTGCGCGAGCTGATCCGCGACATGGACAAGAATCAGGTGCGCTTCTGCTTTTTCGGCGATCTGTCGCGGCTTTCCCCGGAACTGCGGGAGGAGGCGCGCATCACGGCCGAGCGCTCGCAGAAATACGAGGGCGTGCAGGTCAACTTCTGCCTGAACTACGGCGGCAGAATGGAGATCCTGCGCGCGGCGCAGCAGTTTGCGCAGGACTGCGTGGACGGGAAGTGCTGCCCGGAGGATCTGACAGAGGACGCTTTTTCCGCGCGGATGTACTCCGCCGGCGTTCCTGACCCGGAACTGGTCATCCGACCCGGCGGCGAGCTGAGAACGTCCAATTTCCTGTTATGGCAGTCGGCCTATGCAGAATATTATTTTACAGATGTGCTTTGGCCGGACTTCGGGCCGAAGGACTTAGAAAAGGCGATCGCTGCCTACAATGGCCGCAACCGCCGGTTTGGAGGAGCAAAATAATGGGTACTCGAATTCTGGTTGCCTGCATCGGCCTGCCGCTGCTGCTGGCGGTCGTGCTGTTTCTGCCGCCGCTGGCGACGGCGATCCTCTTCGCTGCGGCCTGCGTGATCGCGGCGTATGAGATGCTCTGGCGCACGGGGATCCTGAAGCACAAGCGGATTCTGGTCTATACCGCGGTGATGGCGGCGGCGACCGTGATGTGGTCGTGGATGCGCGCCTGCGCGGTCGTTTCCGAGCAGACGCTCTGGGTGAGCATGCTCATCGGCCTGTTCGTCTATTTCTGCGCACTGTTCTGCGAGCTGCTCGCGGCGCACACGAAGCTGCAATTCTCCGCGCTGTGCGTGGCGCTTTTCAGCGGCAACGTCTATCCCTTCCTGATCGGCGCGCTGGTGCGCCTGCGCGGGATGCAGGACGGCAAGTATTTCATTCTGGTCGCATTTGTGCTGTCCATGGTGGCAGACAGCGGCGCCTACTTTGTCGGCCGCGCCTGCGGCAAGCATAAGCTGGCTCCGGTCATCAGCCCGAAGAAAACCGTCGAGGGCGCGATCGGCGGCATCGCCGCGAACATTCTGGCGATGGCGCTGTACACGCTGCTGCTGAACAAGTGCTTCGGCTTTACGCAGGTCAACTATTTTTATGCCGCGATCTACGGCGTCGTCGGTGCGATTGGCTCCATCGTCGGCGATCTGACGCTCTCCGTCGTGAAGCGGCAGGTCGGTATCAAGGATTACGGCAATCTGCTGCCGGGCCACGGCGGCATCCTCGACCGCTTTGACAGCACGATGATCGTCGCGCCCATGGCGGAGATTTTGATGCTGCTCATTCCGTTTGCGGCAAAGTGATATGACAAAGTGTGTATCTATCCTCGGCTCCACCGGCTCCATCGGCCGGCAGACGCTGGAGGTCATCGAGCAGCTTCCCGTCCGCGTTGCGGCGCTGACCGCCGGAAGCAACGTCGAGCGCATGGCGCAGCAGTGCCGCAAATTCCGCCCGGAGCTTGCGGTCATGGCCACGCCGCAGGCGGCGCAGGAGCTGCGTGACGCGCTGGCGGGGCAGGAGATCCGCATCCTCTCCGGCATGGAGGGCCTGCTCGCCGCGGCGGAGCACGAGCAGGCGGACACGGTCGTGACGGCGGTGGTCGGGATGCTGGGCCTGCGTCCCACGCTGGCGGCCATCCGGAAGAAAAAGCGCATTGCCCTTGCGAACAAGGAGACGCTCGTCTGCGGCGGCTCGCTCGTCATGGCGGCCGCACGGGAGTACGGCGCAGAGATCATCCCCGTGGATTCGGAGCATTCCGCCATTTTCCAGTGCCTGATGGGCTGCGGCGACCGCCGCGAGGTGCGCCGCCTGATTTTGACCTGCTCCGGCGGGCCGTTCTTCGGGAAACACCCGGAAGAACTGAAGAACGTGACGAAAAACGACGCCCTCAAGCATCCAAACTGGAAAATGGGGCATAAAATCACCATCGACTGCGCTACACTAATGAATAAGGGACTGGAGATCATCGAGGCGATGCACCTGTATGCCATGCCGCTTTCACAGGTGGATGTGGTCATCCACCGGCAGAGCATCGTCCATTCTCTGGTCGAGTTCCGCGACGGTGCGATGCTGGCGCAGCTCGGCGTGCCGGATATGCGCGTGCCCATTCGCCTGGCGCTGACCTATCCCGCCCGCGAGCACAACCCCGCACCGGGGCTGGATCTGCTGACCTGCGGGCCGCTGACCTTTGACCGGCCGGACACGGAGGCTTTCCCGTGCCTGCTTCTTGCGCGGGAGGCGGCGGAGCGCGGCGGCAACGCCTGCGCGGTGATGAACGGTGCGAATGAGGCCGCCGTGGCCCTGTATTTGCAGGATAAGATCGGATTTTACGACATTCCGCGGCTGGTGCGCGGCGCGATGGACGACGTTCCGTTCGTAGATGCACCGGAATTGGAAGAGATCCTGTCGAGTGACCGCGCGGCGCGCAGCGCCGTTCTGGAAAGAATGTGAGGTGGCTTGTTTGACCGCATTTTATATTGTTCTGGTAGTTCTGCTCTTCGGCGTGCTGGTGTTCGTGCATGAGCTGGGGCACTTCATCACCGCGAAGCTCTCCGGCGTGCAGGTGAACGAATTTTCCATGTTCATGGGTCCGGCGCTGATCAAAAAGCAAAAGGGCGAAACACTCTACGCTCTGCGCTGCATCCCCATCGGCGGCTACTGCGCCATGGAGGGTGAGGACGGCGATAGCGACAATCCCCGCGCCTTCGGCAACGCCAAGCTCTGGAAGCGGCTGATCATTCTGGTGGCCGGCTCCTTTATGAACTTTGTGGCCGGCGTTCTGATCGCCGTGCTCTTTGTGAGCATCCGTTTTGATGTGCTGCCCGGCACGACTTTCGGCACCTTTGCCGAGGGCTGCCCCTATGAGTCAGAAAGCGCGTTTCAGGTCGGAGATACCATCTATTCCATCGACGGCGAGCGCGTCTATATCGGCGGCGATATTTCCATGCTGCTGGCGCGCAGTTCGACGCAGGTGTATGACGTCGTGGTCATCCGCGACGGGAAAAAGGTCGAACTGAAGGATCTGGAGCTCAAGACCCGCGACTACAACGGGGAAGAGCGCTACGGATTTACCTTCCCGGTCAGGGAAAAGACGGTCGGCTCGGTGCTGGCTTATTCCTGGAATCAGTGCCGTGATTTTGCGCGGCTGGTGCGGTTGGGTTTGCAGGATCTGATCACGGGCAAGGCGGGGCTGAATGAAATGTCCGGCCCGGTCGGGATCGTGTCCGTCGTTACGCAGGCGGGCAAGGAGTCGGCGACGGTTGGCATCGGCGTGCTGAATGTGCTGTATTTCTTCTCCTTTATTGCCATCAACCTTGCGGTGATGAATCTGCTGCCCATTCCGGCGCTCGACGGCGGACGGGTGGTCTGCCTGCTGCTGACGGCGCTGGTGGAAAAAATCATCCGCCGCAAGCTCAATCCGAAGTATGAGGCCTATTTGCACGGCGCAGGCATGGTAATCCTGCTGCTGTTCATGGCGTTTATTACGTTCAAGGATATTTTCAAACTCTTTGGAGGCTGATTGTGACTAGACAGATTTCAGTCGGCGGAGTGAAGATCGGCGGAGGCGCGCCGGTTTCCATCCAGTCGATGCTCAATACGGCGACCACCGACGTGGAGGGCAGCCTCGCACAGCTTGCCGCGCTGAAGCAGGCAGGCTGCGAGATCGCCCGTCTTGCCGTCCCGGATATGCAGGCGGCTGAGGGCTTCCGGCGCATTGCGGAAAAATCTCCGCTGCCGCTGGTCGCGGACATCCATTTTGATTACCGTCTGGCGATCGCCGCGGCCGAGGGCGGCGCGGCAAAGATCCGCATCAACCCCGGCAATATCGGCGGGGAGAGCAATGTGCGCGCCGTGGTGGATTGCTGCCGCGCGCATCATATCCCCATCCGCATCGGGGTCAACGGCGGCAGTCTGGATAAGATACTTCTGGAAAAATACGGCCATCCCACGGCGGAAGCGCTGGTGGAAAGTGCATTTTCCCACATTGCTTTGCTGGAAAAGTATGGATTCTACGACATCTGCGTGTCTATGAAGTCCAGCAGCGTGCCGCTCATGATGCAGGCTTACCGCCTGATGCACGAGAGAAGCGACTATCCGCTGCACGTCGGCGTGACGGAGACCGGCACGGAGTACATGGGAACGATCAAATCCGCCATGGGCATCGGAGGCCTTCTGTGCATGGGCATAGGCGATACCATCCGCGTGTCCCTGACGGCTGACCCCGTGCGCGAGGTCTACGCCGCCAAGGCGATCTTAAAGGCGGCCGGCCTGCGCCCGCAGGGCGTGAACCTGATCTCCTGCCCGACCTGCGGCCGGACGAAGATCGACCTGATCGGGCTTGCAAACCGCGTGGAACAGGCGCTTCAGGACTGCGATAAGAACATCACCGTCGCGGTGATGGGCTGCGTTGTCAACGGCCCCGGCGAGGCGCGCGAGGCTGACGTTGGCATTGCCGGCGGCGACGGCTGCGGCGTGCTGTTCGTCAAGGGCGAGCTGCGCGAGAAGCTGCCCTATGATGAGCTTCTGCCGGCGCTGCTTGCCTACATAGAGAAACTTTAGGAGCAAAAAATGACCAATTCTGTCCCCTTGCTACAGATGTTTTTTGAATATTCTCCGGAGGAACCGCTGCGTGCCGTTTTAGAGCAGGCGGCGGTTTGCCGTGCGGAGATCAGCAGGGAGGAGCGGCGCATTTCGCTGGAGGTGCGCTTCGACCGCTATGTTCCCGCGCAGGATCTGCAGGCGCTCAGCGAGGGCCTGCAGGCGCGCTACGGCATCCGCACGGTGGCCATTTCCCCACGGTTTCCCAAGGAGAGTGCGGCGCAGATGGAGGCCGCCGAGCTGAACCGCTGCCTGATCGCCGCCTATTCTCCCGCCGCCGCGACGCTGGCGGGCTGCCGCTGGGAGATCGCGGAAGGGGAAACGATGCTCTACCTGCGCGCCAACGGCAAGGATGCGCTGGCACCCTATCTCCCGGTGGCGGAGCGTCAGCTCATGGAGCGCTTTTCCTTGCAGACGAAGATCAAGGTCGTGCCGGGAAGCACCGTGGAGGGCGAGGCGCTGTTCGAGGAAACGGAGAAGCTCCGGCAGGCGGCGATGAAGGACATTCCCGCGCCGGCCGTCCGCAGCGACGCACCGCAGAAAAAAGCCGCGGAGCCGGCTTCGTCCATGCTTTTCGGCAAGCCCTTCCGCGGGACGACCGTGCCGATGCGAGAGGTGTCGCTGGAAAACGATATGGGTAGGGTGGTCGTCGAGGGCCGGGTGTTTGCGGTCAACCACAAGGAGCTCAAAAAAAGCAACGCATGGGTTGTATCTTTTGACATGACAGATTACACCGGCTCTCTGCGCATCAATCGCTATATGGATGCGGAGCTGGCCAAGCCTATCATCGAAAAAATCACAAAGCCAGGTATGTGGCTGCGCGTGTTCGGCAAGGTCAGCTTCAGCCGCTTTGAAAACGACATCGTGCTTGAGCCTATCGCCATCCAGCCGGCGCAGGCGCCGAAGCGCGAGGACACCGCGCCCGAAAAGCGCGTGGAGCTGCATCTGCATACCACGATGTCCATGATGGACGCACTGACCAAGACCGGCGAGGCTGTTGCAACGGCAGCTCGCTGGGGCCATAAGGCTATCGCGATCACCGATCACGGCGTGGCTTCCTCCTTCCCGGACGCGCTCAAGGCATCGAAGAACAAGGTCGCCGGAACGGATCAGAACATCAAGATCCTCTACGGCTGTGAGGGCTATTTCCTCGATATTACCGATGACCGCATTGCGGCGCACGGCAACGAAAGCCTCCCGCTGGATGGGGAATTTGTCGCATTTGATCTGGAAACGACCGGCCTTTCCAACACAAAGGATGCTATTACGGAGTTTGGTGCGGTGATCATCAAGGACGGCGAGGTGCTGGACACCTTCCAGTCCTTCGTCGATCCGAAGCGCAGGCTCGACGAGAAAAACATCGAGCTGACCGGTATCACGGACGCGATGCTGGAGGGCGCACCGGAGATCTCCGAGGTACTGCCGGCGTTCCTTCGCTTCTGCGGAGATCGTCCGCTGGTGGCGCACAATGCGGAGTTCGACATCGGCTTCGTGAGAGCTGCCGCGCGTCACCTGAACATCGAATTTCATCCCACGTACATCGACACGCTGGTGCTGGCACGCAAGCTCCTGCCGGAGCTGAAAAAGCACAAGCTGGACATCGTCGCCGAAGCGCTCAAGCTGCCGGAATTCAACCATCACCGCGCTTCGGACGACGCGATGACCTGCGGTCTGATCTATGACCGGCTGGCAAAGCGTCTGCTGGAAAAGGGGATCACCGACCTTGCGGGCATGAACCGCGAAATGATGGCGCTGTCTGGGGAACTCAAACTCACCGGCCGCCGCCTGCACCCGCGTCATATTATTCTCTTTGCAAAGAACCAGACGGGTCTGCGGAACCTCTACCATCTGATCTCGGATTCCAACCTTAAATACTTCTACCGCAAAGCGCCCTGCATCCCGCGCTTCGAGCTGGAGCGCTACCGCGAGGGCCTGATCGTCGGCTCCGCCTGCGAGGCGGGCGAGTTGTTTCAGGCAATATTGGCGCAGGAACCGGAGGAAGAGCTGCTGCGCATCGCGTCCTTCTATGACTTTTTGGAAATTCAGCCGCTGAGCAACAACCGCTTCATGATCGCCAAGGGCATGGCGCGGGACGACGAGGAGCTGCGCGGCTTCAACCGCACGATCGTCCGGCTGGGCGAGAAGCTGAACAAGCCGGTCTGCGCGACGGGCGACGTCCATTTCCTCAACCCGGAGGAGGAAATTTACCGACGCATTTTGCTGGCCACCAAGGGCTTCCCGGACTGCGACCGCGAAAATCCGCTCTACTTCCACACGACGGACGAGATGCTGGAGGAATTCTCCTATCTGGGCGAGGAAAAAGCCCGCGAGGTCGTGGTGATGAACACCAACCTCATCGCCGACATGTGCGATACCATCCGCCCGGTGCCGCACAATCTGTTTGCCCCGAAGATCGAAAATTCAGTGGAAGATCTGAAATCTCTGGTTTACGGCAAGATGCACCGGCTCTATGGTGAAAACCCGCCGGAGTTGATTACCCAGCGCGTGGATACGGAGATGCACGACATCATCACCTGCCACTACGATGTGATCTATATGTCCGCGCAGAAGCTCGTGCAGAATTCGCTGGAAAACGGCTATCTGGTCGGTTCGCGTGGTTCGGTCGGTTCCTCGCTCGTGGCCTTCATGTCCGGCATTACGGAGGTCAACTCCCTCCCGCCGCATTACCGTTGCCCGAAGTGCAAATACTGCACCTTTGAGGTGCCGGAGGGAATCAACTGCGGCGCCGACCTGCCTGACGCCAAGTGCCCGGAGTGCGGCGAGCAGCTGGACAAGGATGGCTTCAACATCCCGTTTGAGACCTTCCTCGGCTTCGGCGGCGACAAGGTGCCGGATATCGACCTGAACTTCTCCGGCGAATACCAGTCGCGCGCGCACCAGTACTGCATTGAAATGTTCGGCGCGAGCCACGTGTTCCGCGCCGGAACGATCGGCACCGTCGCGGAAAAGACCGCCTACGGCTATGTAAAAAAGTACCTCTCCGATCGGTCGATGATCGTTTCCCGCGCGGAGGAAAACCGGCTGGCCGCAGGCTGCGTCGATGTGCGCCGGACGACCGGCCAGCACCCCGGCGGTCTGGTCGTCATCCCGCAGGAAAACGAGATCTGGGATTTCTGCCCGGTGCAGCATCCGGCGGACGACCCGGACACCGATATCATCACGACGCACTTTGAATATCACTCCATGGAGGAAAACCTCCTGAAGCTGGATATGCTGGGTCACGACGACCCGACGATGATCCGCATGATGGAGGATATGACGGGCGTGGACGCCCAGAAGATCCCCCTGGACGATCAGGACACAATGTCCATTTTCCTTTCCAGCAAGGTGCTGGGCTATGAGCACGATCCCATCCTGAGCGAAGTCGGCACGGTCGGCATCCCGGAATTCGGCACGAGCTTTACCCGCGGAATGCTCATGGACACCAAACCGACGCAGTTCGATACGCTCATCCGCCTGTCCGGCTTCTCCCACGGCACGGACGTGTGGCTGGGCAACGCAAAGGATCTGATCCTCAGCGGTACGGCGACGGTCGGACAGGCCATCGGCTGCCGCGACGACATCATGCTTTATCTGATCAAATGCGGCCTGCCGGAAAAGCGTGCGTTCAAATTCATGGAGGCCGTCCGTAAAGGCGCGATCCACAAGGGCAAGCCATGGCCGGACGGCATCGTGGAAGAAATGCAGGAGCACAACGTCCCGGAATGGTACATCGAGTCCTGCCGGAAGATCAAGTACCTCTTCCCGAAGGCGCACGCCGCAGCCTACGTGATGATGGCTTTCCGCATCGCGTGGTTCAAGGTGCATCATCCTCTGGCCTTCTACGCGGCTTATTTCTACCGCCGCAGCCAGAAGGACGGCTTCGACGCGGTCATGATGACCAATGGCATCGACACGGTCAAGACGCACATCAAGGAGATCTCCGGCAATCCGGATCGCTCCGCCAAGGACGACGACCTGCTGACGACGCTGGAGGTCTGCTACGAGTTCTATCTGCGCGGTTTTGAATTTGCGCCGATCGACCTCTATGAATCTCATGCGACAAAGTTCCTGATGAAAGACGGCCGGCTGCTGCCGCCCTTTGTTGCGGTTTCCGGCCTGGGCGAAACGGCTGCATGGGACATTATGGAGGGCCGCAAGGGCCAGAAGTTCGTTTCCGTCGACGAGTTTGCCGCCGCCTGCCCGAAGGTTTCCAAAACACACATTGAAAATCTCAAGCAGGCGGGCGCCTTCGGCGATCTGCCGGACACCAGCCAGATGACGCTGTTCTGAAAGAAATGAACAATTTTCAATGTTAATTTTCGTATATTTCAACAAAGAATGGCGAGAAAATGGAAAATGGATTGCCGTTTTCCGGAAAATCGGTTATACTAATTAGACATCACTACATAAGGAGTGCCTAAATTATGCAAAAACTTGAAAAACAGTTTCATATTCATTGCGTAGAGGGCGATGTCGGCCGCTACTGCATCCTGCCCGGCGATCCCGGCCGCTGCGAGTCCATCGCCGCACTGTTTGACGACGCCAAGCACGTCGCGCAGAACCGTGAATTCAATATCTACACCGGCACGCTGCTGGGCGAAAAGGTCAGCGTCTGCTCCACCGGCATCGGCGGCCCGTCGGCCTCCATCGCTATGGAAGAGCTGCACAACATCGGTGCGGATACTTTCATCCGTGTCGGCACCTGCGGCGGCATCAATCTGGACGTGCAGTCCGGCGATATCGTCGTTGCCACCGGCGCCATCCGCTATGAGCATACCTCCCGCGAGTATGCGCCCATTGAGTACCCGGCGGTCGCCAATCTGGACATCACCGTCGCGCTGCGTCAGGCGGCACTTGCGATGGGCAAGCGCACGCACACCGGCGTCGTGCAGTGCAAGGATGCCTTCTACGGCCAGCACAGCCCGGCCAAGATGCCCGTTTCCTACGAGCTGCTGAACAAGTGGGAAGCATGGAAGCGCCTGGGCGTCCTTGCCAGCGAGATGGAATCCGCTGCGCTGTTCGTCGTTGCCGATGCACTGGGCTGCCGCTGCGGTTCCTGCTTCCATGTGATCTGGAATCAGGAGCGTGAGGCTGCCGGCCTTGACCAGAAGATGAGCGAGGACACCAGCGCTGCCGTGCACGTCGGCGTGGAAGCGCTCAAACTGCTGATCGAGCAGGACAGAAAGACAAAATAAACAGAAAAAACGGGAACTTTTTCGACAGTTCTCCGTCGAAAGACCAAAGAGGTGGAGTCAATGGGACGCTATTGGTGGATTACATGGATCAAGGTGGGTGTGGCGCTGGTATTTGCAGGCGTGCTGATTCTGGTTGCCCGCTTTGAAGTGAATAAGTGGCTTTCCAAGTACGCGGTCGAGGCTCCGGCGGAGCATGCGAAGTTCTACGAAAAGCTTGATCTTGAAAACCTTGTTTTTGATTTTGCGAACAGCTATGCGCAGGAGGCAATGGAGGAGTCCGACGCCGAGCGCACACAAATCACGGATCATATTTCCTGAAAGCAACGGCCTGCATGGAAATGCAGGCCGTTGGTTATGATAAAACTGCCGCCCCGGCTATTGCCGAGGCGGCATGATCTGTTTTCGGGCTTTCAATTATTTGTCGCTCTGCTTTTTCTTTGCAAGAACGAATGCCGCTACGAAGCACATGCCGGCTGCGCCGAGCAAACAGTACCAGACCGTCAGATTCGTTGTGTCGCCGGTCTGCGCGGCATCCAGCTTCTTCCACTGCGCGACGTAGGTGGCGTTGCCGGTTACGGTGTCGGCGACTGCGAGCTTCCAGCCTGCGAAGACGTAGCCCTTGCGGGTCGGCTCCTTGCCCTCAAACTTCGGGGTTGCTTCGCCGGAGAGCAGGCCTTCGTAGACCTGATCCTTGAAGATTTCCTCATTCTCTACGCCGTCGGTGTAGGTGACGGTGTACTTCGTTTCCTCGTCGTCGGGGGTGCCGTTGCCGTTCTTGTCATCCTTCCACTGTGCGACATAGGTGACATTGCCGGTCACTTTTTCGGCGACTGCGGGCTTCCAGCCTGCGAAGATGTAGCCCTTACGGGTCGGCTCCCTGCCGTCGAACTTCGGCGTTGCTTCGCCGCTGAGCAGACCTTCGTAGACCTGATCCTTGAAGATTTCCTCATTCTCTACGCCGTCGGTGTAGGTGACGGTGTACTTCGTTTCCTCGTCGTCGGGGGTGCCGTTGCCGTTCTTGTCATCCTTCCACTGTGCGACATAGGTGACATTGCCGGTCACTTTTTCGGCGACTGCGGGCTTCCAGCCTGCGAAGATGTAGCCCTTACGAGCCGGCTCCCTGCCGTCGAACTTCGGCGTTGCTTCGCCGCTGAGCAGACCCTCGTAGACCTGATCCTTGAAGACCTCTTCACCCTCTACACCGTCCGTGTAGGTGACGGTGTATTTCGTTTCCTCGTCGTCGGGAACGCTGTTGCTGTTCCTGTCATCCTTCCACTGTGCGACATAGGTGACATTGCCGGTCACGGTGTCGGCGACTGCGGGCTTCCAGCCTGCGAAGATGTAGCCCTTACGAGCCGGCTCCCTGCCGTCGAACTTCGGCGTTGCTTCGCCGCTGAGCAGACCCTCGTAGACCTGATCCTTGAAGACCTCTTCACCCTCTACACCGTCCGTGTAGGTGACGGTGTATTTCGTTTCCTCGTCGTCGGGAACGCCGTTGCTGTTCCTGTCATCCTTCCACTGTGCGACATAGGTGACATCGCCGGTCACGGTAGGTGCAACGGTGGGCTCCCAGCGGATAAAGACATGACCCTCCCAGTAGGGCTTATCCGTTACGCCTTCCCATGCTGGTGTCGGCGTGCCGGGCAGGAGATCCGGGTGTTTCTGCTCCGCAAAGGCTGCACCATTGGCTGCGCCGTCGGTGTAGGTGACGGTGTATTTCATCTCCTCGTCGTCGGGAACACCGCTACCGTTCATGTCGACCTTCCACTGTGCGACGTAGGTGGCGTTGCCGGTTACGGTGCCGGCGACTGCGGGCTTCCAGCCTGCGAAAACATAGCCCTCGCGGGTCGGGGTGCCGCCTGCGAACGCCGGCGTTGCGGTGCCGGCCGTAAGGCCGCTGTAGACCTGATCCTTAAAGACCTCTTCACCGTCAACACCGTCGGTGTAGGTAACCGTGTATGTATCAACACTGGGGGTTGTGTCCTTATAAACAAGGTAGAAGTTCTTGGAGCAGGGGTACGGCTCACTGCCGGTGACGTTCGCGGTAGCATTTACTTTGTCTCTGCTCCAGTTATAGAACGGCTTTTGTTCCTGACCCTTGGTATAGTAGCTGGCAAATTCCCAGCCGGTCCAGTCCGTGGTCGCTGCGCCGACATTGGTCGGATAGAAGTCTTTCAGATTAGCACTGTGGTTGTAACCGGAATGACCGGTCGAGTCCTGACAGGTTACCGTGATCGTGTTGATCAGCTCAGGGTTCTGATAGCCGAGTGGCTTGCTGCTGTCGAGAACGACCTTGTAGATCTTAACTGAGATCTTATGTCCCGTGCCGTTGGCGGCAAAAGAAACGGTGACCAGACCCAGTACGAGAACGATGGACAAGAGCAGAGCCAGAATTCTTTTCTTCATTACTTTCATCCTTTCAAAAATAGCGGTTTGCGGCAGAAAACACAGTGCCAAGCGCTTCCCTGCAGCGGGTTAAGTGTTTACTACATGTTCATACCATATTTTTGTTTGAAGTGAGAAATGTCTCAATTTATTGATTACGCGACAGCATTTTAAAATTTTGTACAAAATTATGGACGTTGCCTTTTTCGGGAATCTGTGGTATGCTCAGGGCAGAAAAGAGGAATGAGCCATGGCAAACGAAAAGACCATTGCGGCGCTTGCCGCCACCGAGGCGGAACGGATGCTGCTGGTGCGTGTCTGCGACAGGCTGGAACGGGCGGAACGGCGCGGGCAGCCTGCGTCGACCTTTTTCCTGACGCCGCGTGAGCGTGAACTTGTGGGACAGATCCTGCCGCAGGCCGGCTTTTTCGGCGGCACGGAGGGCGCGGAGCGCACGGTCGCGTATTATCTGCCGGACTATCTGACGCCGGAGGACTATTTTGAGGATGGGCCGGTGGCCTGCCTGCGCGCTTCCTTTTATGAGGAAAACGCGCTCTCGCACCGCGACATCCTCGGCGCGCTGATGGGCGCGGGACTGCGGCGGGACGCGATCGGAGATATTTATGTGCGCGAGCGCCAGTGTGATTTTTTTATTCTGACGGAGCTGGTGCAGTATCTTCTGGATAATTTGACCTCCGCGGGACGGGCGGCGCTGCGCGTGAAGCGCATCGCGCTTTCCGAAGTGCAGCGCCCGGAGCAGCGCCTGCGGGAGCTGCGGGTGACGGTCTCTTCGCTGCGGCTGGATGGCGTGCTTTCCGCGGTTTTTCATCTCAGCCGGGCGGATGCGGCGCAGGCGGTCAACGCCGGGCGGGTCATGCTGAACGACATCTGCTGCCTGAAACCGGATCGCCAGCTTGCGCAGGAGGATGTGATCGCTCTGCGCGGTAAGGGAAAAATGAAAGTGCTCTCCCTTGGCGGGGAGACCCGCCGCGGCCGGCTGGCGCTCACAGTCGGAATATATGAGTAAATAATAAGGAATGACACAAAACGGTCAGCATTTTATGCTGACCGTTTTGTGTCAAAATCGGACGGAAATCATACGATGAAGTGGGAGGGAGCTTCTATGTATGATTATTTTTTTACCTTTCGTTCGGTCACGGCGGCGCAGGGCGGGGCGAAACGGCTGGAAAAGGCGGGGATTCCCGCCATGATGGTCAGAACACCGAGAAATCTCCAGAAGCAGGGCTGCGGCTACAGCCTGAGAGTGCGCGCCGCGCAGTACCGCGCCGCGCAGCAGCTTCTGGTACAGGGCGGGGCCGGATTCCAGAGGATCTACACCCGGATGCCTGACGGGAACTGGGAGGAGGTTCGGGCGTGATCTACTTTGACAGCGCGGCGACGACCCTGCAAAAGCCACCGGAGGTGGCACGCAGGACGGCTGCGGCGATGGGGAGCTACAGCAGCGTAGGGCGCGGCGGACACCCCGCGGCGATGGCGGCAGCAGAGGCAGTCTATCGGTGCCGGGAGCTGGCGGGCCGGCTGTTCGATGCGGAGCCGGAGCAGGTGATCTTTACGATGAACGCGACGCACGGCCTGAACATTGCCATTCGCTCGCTGGTCCGACCGGGTGGGCGCGTCGTTGTTTCCGGCTTTGAGCACAATGCGGTGATGCGTCCGCTCTATGCGCTGGGCGCACAGACGGAGATTGCCGGGCGCAGACTGTTTGACCCATCGGACACGCTTGCGCAATTTGACCGCCTGATCACGCCGGAGGTGCAGGCGGTGGTCTGTACCTGCGTTTCCAACGTATTCGGCTATATTCTGCCTTATGACGAGATCGCCGCACTCTGCCGTCAGCGGGGGATCCCGCTGATTCTTGATGCATCGCAGGCGGCGGGCGCACTGCCGCTTTCCCTGAAAAACAGCGGAGCGGATTTCATTGCAATGCCCGGACACAAGGGCCTTTACGGCCCGCAGGGAACAGGGCTGCTCCTGTGCAGAAATGGCGGCCAGCCCCTGATGCAGGGCGGCACGGGCAGCAATTCCGCCGACCGGGAAATGCCGGACTTTCTGCCCGACCGCCTGGAGGCCGGGACACACAACGTCTGCGGCATTGCCGGTCTGGCGGAGGGACTGCACTTTGTCCTGCGCCGGACGCCGGAGGCGATTTTTGCCCATGAGCAGCGCCTGCTGCGCCGGATGTATGGCGTTTTGGAACCGATGCGGGGCGTACGGCCCTTCTTTGGCAGTCCGCAGGCGGGGGTGGTTTCTTTCACCACGGAAACAATGGACTGTGAGGAGGCCGCGCAGCTTCTGGGACAGCGGGGGATTGCCGTTCGTGCAGGGCTGCACTGCGCGCCCGTGGCGCACGAGAGCGCGGGGACCTTTGCCAGCGGAACGGTCCGTCTGAGCTTTTCTGCATTTAATACGGAGGCGGAGATCGCCCGCTTTGCCGCGGTCTGCGGAAAAGTATTTTCCGACGGCGGGGAAATTCCGCGGATTCCTACTTGCTATTGCGGTAAAAATCGGATATAATCTAAAAGATAAAGTAGGGGTTCTATCACCGAACGGTCGGAGAGAGAACTTCATGCGCAATGAGCGGAGTTTTGTTATGGAAGCTATCATCAATTTCTTCAAGGAGTTTGCCGCGCTGGTGCCGACGATCCGGATCATGGACATCGTGGATATTCTGGTCGTGGCGTTTGTGATCTACAAGATCATTCTGATGCTCCAGACGACCAGCTCGGCGCGGATCGCCAAAAGTATTGTGATCATCCTGCTGCTGACGGCGCTCACCAGCGTACTGCATATGTACCTGATGAACTACCTTTTGGATAAAATCCTGGAGATCGGCCTGCTGGCGCTGGTCATTATGTTCCAGCCCGAGCTGCGCAGGGTCCTGGAGAAGCTCGGCAGCAAGTCCTTCCGCGAGATCCTCTCGACAAAGCAGGAGCAGCGGAATATTGATTATGTTATCAGTGAAACGGTCAAGGCCTGCGAGATTATGTCGCGGGAGCGCACGGGCGTGCTGATCGTGTTCGAGCGCACCAGCTCGCTGGAGGATTATCAGAAAACCGGCATCGTGATTGACGCGCGCGTTTCTTCGGAGCTGCTGCGGAACATCTTTTTCACCAAGGCTTCCCTGCACGACGGTGCGGTCATCATCCGCAATGAGCGCATCGCTGCCGCCGGCTGCGTGCTTCCCCTGACGGAGAACCGCAACATCAGCAGCGACCTCGGCACCCGTCACCGTGCGGGCATCGGCATGAGCGAGGTGTCCGACGCGGTGGTCGTGATCGTTTCCGAGGAAACCGGCACCATTTCCGTAGCGATCTCCGGAATGCTCAAGCGCCATCTGGCACCGCAGACGCTGGAGAAGCTGCTGCTCAACGAGCTGGCGCCGAAGGAAGAAACCAAGACGCGCAACCCTCTAAAGCTGCTGCGCAAACAACGGAAAGAAAAGGATGATTCGGATGCAGAAACATAAGATACTGGCTTTTCTGCTGGCGCTGATCGTGTCAATCTGCCTCTGGTTCTACGCCGTGACCGTGGTCAATCCGGACGATTCGACGACCATCAACGGGATTTCGGTGCAGTTTGAGGGCCTCGATGCGCTGACGGCCCGCGGCCTGATGCTCACGGGCGGCGACGATACGAAGGTCAGCGTGAAGATGCGTGCGCGCCGTTCCGATTTGAAAGAACTGAACAACGAAACCGTTTCCGCCACGGCCGACGTGTCGCGCATCTCGGCAAGCGGCGAGTACCAGCTTACATGGAATCTTGTCCTGCCGGATACCGTGGCGACGGGCGATGTCAGCGAGATCAGCAGCATCCCCTCCCGCTTCACGGTGCGGGTCAGTGAGATCAAGACGAACCCGGACGTTCCCGTGAAGGTGGAATACACGGGCGAGCTGGCCGACGGCCTGACCTATCAGGAGAATACCGCCTCCCTCACGCCGGCCACGCTGAAGCTCAGCGGCCCCGCAGACGAGGTGAACAAGGTCGATCACGCGCAGGTCAAGGTGGATCTGACGGGCGCCGCCACGCTGATCGACGAGGAATATCCCTATACGCTTTACGACAGCGACGGCAACGAGCTGACGCTGAGCAAATACACGACCGTTTCCAGCGAGAAGATCTATGTACGCCTGCCGATCCTGCACTATAAGGACGTGAAGCTCAAGATCGACGTGGTCAGCGGCGGCGGCGCGACGGAGCAGGATCTGGAATGGACGATCGAGCCGAAGGCCATCCGCGTGACCGGCAACGACAAGGACTTGCAGGAGATGCCGGAGGAGCTGTCCGTTGCAACGGTTAATCTGGCCGAGATGAATGTGTATTCCCAGACCATGACCGCAAAGCTCAACCTGCCGAGCGGTATCATCAACCTCAGTGATGAGGACAGCGTGGAGATCCGTCTCAAGCTCTCCGGGCTGACGACCAAGGAGATCACCGTTCCCGTTTCCCAGATCGAGCGGAAAAACGAGGAGCAGACAATGTCCTTCGGGACCCAGAGCGTCAAGATCCAGATCCGCGGCAAGGCCACGGCACTTGAAAATATCACGGCGGCAGACCTGCGCGTCATTGCGGACATGGCCTCCGGCTATGATTCCAAGACGAAGAATGTGACGCTGGAGGTCAGCATGATTGCCTCTCTGGCAGACGTCGGTGTGATCGGCGGGCCGTATACGGTGCCGGTCATTCTGAACGGAGAAATGGAATCGTAATGCAGCAAAAAGCGAGAGTGACGCGGCTCCTTCCTCAAAATCGCGCGGAGGTCAGCGTGACGCGGGAGTCGGCGTGCAGCGGCGATTGCCACAAGTGCGCCGGCTGCGGCGCGGTCAGGCAGACCGTTACCGTGCAGGCCGAAAACGACATCCACGCCCGGCCCGGCGATGTGGTCTATATCGAGTCGGGCAGCGCCGTGGTGCTGCGCGCGGCCGCGCTGGTGTATGTTCTTCCGCTGGTTCTGTTCTTTGCGGGCTATTTTGCCGCCGGCGCGATGAGAATCGCCGCAGGCTGGGGCGGCGCGGCCGGGTTTGTGCTCGGCGTGCTTCCGGCCGTGTGGTATGACCGGCGCGTGCGGCGCAGACCGCCCGTTTACCGTATCGTGGAGCTTGCGGAATAGATGTTTGGTTATGTACTTCCCAGAAAGGACAAACTGTCCGAGGAGGATTTTGCACGCTACCGCGCGGCCTACTGCGGCCTTTGCCGCAGCCTGAAGCGCAATTACGGTTTTCGCGCGCGGTTCCTCGTCAATTATGATATGACGTTCCTTTATTTCCTGCTGAAGGGCGGGGAGAAGGCTCCGGCGGAGCGATGCTTCTGCCCGGCGCGCATCGTATGCAGAAAGGACTGCCTGACGCAGGATGCGGCCATGGTCTATGCGGCCGATATGAGTGTGCTGCTCTCCTATTGGAAGCTGCGCGATGCCGAGCGCGACGGGAATCTTCCGAAGCGCATGGCTGCGCGGATGGCGCTGGGGCTTTACCGCCGCAGCTACCGCAAGGCGGCGCGCCGCCATCCGGAAGCAGACCGCCTGTTCGGAGAAAAGCTGGAGCTGCTGCACGGGCTGGAGGAAGCGCACTGCGCGAGCATCGACCGCACGGCGGACGCCTTTGCAAGCCTCCTGAAGGGCTGCGCAGACTTTTTCCCGGAGGAAAAGGAGCGCCGCGCGGCGGAGCTGCTGCTCTACCATGTCGGCCGGTTTTTGTACCTTGCCGACGCACTGGACGATCTGCCGAAGGATGCAAAATCCGGCAGCTACAACCCGCTGATCTACCGTTATTGTCTGAAAGACGGCGCGCTTCCGCCGGAGGACAAGGCGCAGCTTCTGGAAACGATGGACGCCTCCATCGGCCTTGCGGCCTCCGCACTGGAGCTGCTTCCGCCGCGCACGGACGGTGCGATCCTGACGAATATTATCTACTATGGCCTGCCCGCGGTGCTGCACAGCGTTGCGGAGGGGACCTTCCGCAAAAGGAGTAAAAAATGAAAGACCCCTACGAGGTCCTTGGCGTGCCGCACGGCGCGTCGGACGAAGAGATCAAAAAAGCCTATCGGGAGCTTGCACGCAAGTACCACCCGGACAATTATGCAAACAATCCGCTTGCCGACCTTGCGCAGGAGAAAATGAAGGAGATCAACGAGGCCTACGACACGCTGACCAAGGGCGGCGGGAGCAGTTCCTCGTCCTCGCAGAACTACGGCGGCTACTCATCCCAGTCCTCTTATGCCGGCGGGGGAGAGCTGAACGAGGTGCGGCGGCTCATCCAGATGGGTGCGCTCGATCAGGCGGAGGCCAAGCTCGACGGGATCGCGCAGCACAACGCCGAATGGTATTTCCTGCGCGGCGCGATCGCGCAGCGGCGCGGCTGGATGGACGAAGCCGCACAGAATTTCCGCATCGCAGTGAACATGGACCCCAACAATATCGAATACCGCAGCGCCCTGAACAGTATTCACGGCGGCGGCAATACCTACCGGCAGACCCAGTACGATGCGACGGACGACCTTTGCGGCTGCTGCAGCTCGCTGATGTGCCTGAACTGCCTTTGCAGCGGGTGCCGGTAAGGAAAAGGAGAGGATCAAATTGATTCGTAGCATGACAGGATACGGTCGAGCGGTGCAGACGCTGAACGGCCGGGAGATCACGGTGGAGCTCCGTTCGGTGAACAATCGCTTTCTGGATTGCAGCGTCCGGCTGCCGCGCGCCTTTTCCTATGCGGAGGACGCGCTGAAGCAGAGCGTCAAGGAATTTGTCAGCCGCGGCAAGGTGGACATGTTTGTCACCGTCAATGTCACGGCGGAGGAAAATGTCCGCATTTCCCTCAACCGGCCGGTGCTGGAGGGCTATCTGGAAGCCCTGCGCACGATCGCAAAGGACTATGACGTGCGCGAGGACATCACCGCGACGGCACTGACCCGCTTCCCCGATGTTTTTGTTGTGGAGAAGCAGGAGGAGGACGAAAAGCAGATCACGGCCGACATCGTTTCCGTTGCGCGGGAGGCGCTGCACGCATATGATCAGATGCGCTGCACGGAGGGCGCCGCGCTGGTGGCGGATCTTCGCAGCAGGGCTGCGACGATCCTGTCCGTGGTGGAGCGCGTGGAAGCGCGCAGCCCCGTGACGGTGCAGGAGTACCGTGCACGGCTGGAGGCGAAGATGCGCGAGGTGCTGGAGAGCACTTCCATCGACGAGAGCCGAATCCTGACCGAGGCGGCGATCTTTGCCGACCGCATCGCCGTGGACGAGGAGACCGTCCGCCTGCGCAGCCATCTGGCGCAGATGGAAAAGCTGCTCTGCGAAGGCGGCAGCGTCGGCCGGAAGCTCGATTTCCTCCTGCAGGAGATGAACCGCGAGGCCAACACCATCGGCTCCAAGGGCAATGACATTGAGCAGGCGCGCAACGTCGTGGAGATCAAGGCGGAGCTGGAAAAGATCCGCGAGCAGATCCAGAACATCGAATAAACCATGAGATTGATCAATATCGGTTTCGGAAATATGATCTCCTCGGAGCGGCTGCTGACCATCGTCAGTCCGGACTCCGCGCCGGTCAAGCGTCTGGTGCAGGAGGCAAAGGATCGCGCGATGCTGATCGACGCCAGCTATGGCAGAAAGACCCGCTCGGTGATCGTGATGGACACGGATCATGTGATCCTGTCCGCCATTGCGCCGGAGGCGATCGCCAAGCGCTTTGTGGAAAAGCCGGAGGAGGAAACGGAGGAGGAAGTACTGTGAAGCAGGGAAAGATCATCATCCTTTCCGGCCCTTCGGGCGTCGGCAAGGGAACGGTTCTGAAGGAAGTCATGCGCGGTGACCCGAGCCTGCGCTTTTCAGTGTCCGCGACGACGCGGCCCATCCGCCCCGGCGAGGTCGACGGCGTGCACTATTTCTTCATGGACAAGCCGCGCTTTGAAAAAATGATCGCGGACGGCGAGCTGCTGGAATACGCCAGCTATGCCGGAAACTATTACGGTACGCCGGAGAAGGCCGTGGACGACGCGCTGGCGCAGGGCATCAACGTCGTGCTGGAGATCGAGGTGCAGGGTGCCTTGCAGGTCATCGAGCGCCGCAGGGACGCGATTTCCATCTTTGTCGCGCCGCCGTCCTTTTCCGAGCTGCGCTACCGCCTGCTGAACCGCGGCGATACCGCTCCGGAGATCGCGGAGCGCCGCCTGCATATCGCGGAGCAGGAGTGCCGCACCGCGGAAAAATATCAGTACATCGTCGTCAATGATACGGTCGAACACGCCGCCGCGGAGATCCGCGCGATCCTGACGGCGGAGGAATGCCGGTCTGAAAATAGATTCCAAACACTCAAGGAGGAACTTTAATATGCTGTATCCCGCAATGTCAGAGCTGCTCAAGCACATCGACAGCCGCTACCTGATGGTCAATGTCGTCGCGCGCCGCGCGCGTCAGATCTCCATTGAGTCTGAGACCTTCCACATTCCGCTGGAAGACAAGCCTGTGACGCTGGCGATCCGCGAGGTCGCAGAGGGCAAGCTGGCCGCAAAGGTTCGCGAGTAATCGCACGCCCGTGATTGCTAAAATTGCCGTTTCCGCGGCGGTTTTTGCCATTGACAAGCCCTATGACTACCGTGTCCCGGAGGGCATGAAGCTCCGACCGGGAATGCGCGTCAGCATCCCCTTCGGACGGGCCAACCGCACCTGCGAGGGCGTCGTGCTGGCGCTTGCTGAGGGCGAGGAAGCTGGGCTCAAGCCGGTCGCGGCTGCATTGGACGACGCGCCCGTGCTGGATGAGCGCGGGCTGCATCTGGCGGCGTTTCTCCGTGAGCGCTATTTCTGCACGTTTTATGATGCGATCAAGGCGGTGCTTCCGGCGGGGATCTGGTTCCGGGAACGCAACCGCTACGCGATCGTTCCGGACGCGGACTGGAAAACCGCGATCAGCCGCCGGCCGGATGCGCTTGCCGTAATGCAGACGCTGGAAGCCTTGGGCGGCAGCGCGGAGGAAGAGGCGCTGCGCCGGCAGTTTGACGGGGAAGCGCTGGACGACGCGCTTCGCTACCTTCTGCGAAAAAAGCTCCTTACCTGCGATACGGCGCATCGCCGCCGTGTGTCGGATAAAACCGAGCGCATCGTGGCACTGGTGGTTTCCGCCGAGGAAGCCATGCGGTATGCGCAGAGCAAAAAGCGCAGCGCGCCCATGCAGAGTGCCGCGCTGGAGATGCTCGCCACGCTGGGCGAGTGCGCGGCAAAGGAGCTGTGCTACTTTACGGGCGCGACCACGGCGACGCTGAACCGTCTGGAAACGCTGGGCTATCTGACATCGCGTGCGCAGGAGGAGCTTCGCTGCACGAAGATCACGCCGGCCAGGCTGGACGGGCCGCTGCTTCTCAACGAGGAGCAGCAGGCGGCCTGTGACGGCCTGACGGCGCAGGCCGCGCAGGAAGCGCCGGGCGTTGCCCTGCTGTACGGCGTGACCGGGAGCGGCAAGACCTCGGTGTATATTCATCTGATCTTCCGCTGCCTTGCGGAGGGAAAATCGGCGATCCTGCTCGTGCCGGAGATCGCGCTCACGCCGCAGCTGCTGGCGCTGTTTGCCGCGCATTTCGGAGAAAATGTTGCGGTGCTGCACAGCAGCCTGAGCATAGCCGAACGCTACGATGCCTATAAGCGCATTCGCAGCGGGGAGGCGCGGGTGGTCATCGGGACGCGCTCGGCCGTGTTTGCGCCGGCGCGGAACCTCGGCCTGCTGATCGTGGACGAGGAGCAGGAGCACACTTATAAATCGGAGAATTCTCCGCGCTATCACGCGGGGGAGGTCGCCATCTACCGCGGCGTGCAGGAAAAGGCGCTGGTGCTGCTGGGCTCGGCGACGCCGAGCGTGGAGAGTATGTACCGCGCGAAAAAGGGAATTTATCGGCTCTACACGATGCACCGCCGCTATAACCGGAAGGCGCTGCCGCCGGTGGAGCTTGTGGATATGAAGCAGGAGCTGAAAAGCGGCAATCCGACCGCCATCAGTGAGCCGCTGCTGTTCGCGCTGCGGGAGAATCTGCAAAACGGCCAGCAGTCCATCCTGTTTCTGAACCGGCGCGGCACCAGCCGGATGATCGCCTGCGTGGACTGCGGCTATGTGCCGGTCTGCCCGGCGTGCAGCGCAAACTATACCTATCACCATGCAAATGGCCGCCTGATGTGCCACTACTGCGGGCGCTCCGAGCCGCTTCCGGCGCGCTGCCCCGTCTGCGGCGGGCACCTGAAGCAGATCGGCTTCGGCACGCAGAAGGTGCAGGAGCAGCTGGAAAATCTGCTGCCCGGCGCGCGTGTGCTGCGCATGGACGCCGATACGATCTCTGCGGTCAACACGCATGAGAAGCTCCTGCGGCAGTTTCAGGAGGAGAGAATCCCAATCCTTCTGGGTACGCAGATGGTAACGAAGGGATTGAATTTTGAGAATGTGACGCTTGTCGGCGTGATCGATGCGGATCTGTCGCTTTATGTTCCGTCTTACAAGGCGGCGGAAACGACGTTCAGCATGGTCACGCAGGTCGTCGGACGCGCCGGGCGCGGCGCGGTCGGCGGACGGGCGGTCATTCAGACCATGACGCCGCAGAACCGGGTGCTCACCCTCGCTGCGCAGCAGGACTATGACACTTTTTTTGAAGAGGAGCTTCCACTGCGGGAGCTTCGCGGCTGTCCGCCGTTCCGGGATCTTCTGACCGTCACCTTTCACGGGCTTGATGAGGAAGCGGTCTGGCACGGCGCACAGGACTTCCGCGCAATGCTCGCCGCCCAGCTTGCTTCGCCCTATTACCGGCAGGAGCAGGCGAACATCCTCGGCCCCGCGCCTGCGGCCGTGGCAAAAGTGAACTACCGCTATCGCTGCCGTCTGACGCTCAGCTGCGTCAATACCCGCACATTGCGGCAGCTTGTGGCATATTGTATGCGGGAATTTGCAAAAGACAGGAAATACCGCGGCGTCGGCGTCTTTGCCGACGTGAACAGCGACGAATGAAGGGATAAAAATGGCACTGAGAAGAATACTGACCGCCGAGGAGCCGACTCTGCACAAGGTGTCCCGCCCGGTGACGAAATTTGACGAAAAACTCTGGACGCTGCTGGACGATATGGCGGAAACACTGGCGGATGCCAACGGCGTCGGCCTTGCCGCGCCGCAGGTGGGGATTCTGCGTCGCGTTGTTGTGATTGATGTAGGCGACGAGATCGTCGAGCTGATCAATCCGGAGATCATGGAGACCTCCGGCGAGCAGGACGGCATGGAAGGTTGCCTGAGCGTTCCGGGCGAATACTGGATGGTCAAGCGCCCCAACCATGTCAAGGCGCGTGCGCAGGACCGCCACGGCGACTGGTTTGAGATCGAGGGCGAAGAGCTGATCGCGCGCTGCATCTGCCACGAGTGCGACCACCTTGACGGCCACCTCTATACGGAGATCGCCTACCGCAAGCTGTCGGACGAGGAGATCGAGCGGATGCACACGATCGGGGAGAGCGAAGAATGAGAGTCGTTTTTATGGGAACGCCGGACATCTCCGCGACCTGCCTGCGCCGTCTGGTGGAGGAAAAATTTGAGGTCGTCGGCGTGTACACCAAGCCGGATATGCCGAAAAACCGCGGCATGAAGCTGGTGATGTCCGAAACGAAAACCTACGCCCTGTCGCAGGATCTTCCGGTCTATCAGCCCGCGACCTTCCGGGACGACGCGGTCGTCGAGGAGCTGCGCGCGCTGAGACCGGACGTGATCGCAGTGGTCGCTTATGGAAAAATCCTTCCCCAGCGCGTGCTGGACATTCCCCGGCTCGGCTGCATCAATATCCACGCAAGCGTGCTGCCGGAGCTGCGCGGCTCCGGGCCGGTGCAGTGGGCTATCCTGAACGGGATGGAGGAAACCGGCGTGACGGCCATGTATATGGCGGCGGAGATGGACGCGGGCGACATCATTGAGATTCGGAAAACGCCCATTGACCCGTTTGAAAACGCACAGAGCCTGCTTGACCGGCTGGCCGGCATCGGAGCGGAGCTTCTCTGCGACACCCTGCGCGCGGTGGAGGCGGGTACCGCCCGGCGCACGCCGCAGGACGGCACAAAGGCGACCTTTGCGCCCATGCTGACCAAGGCGCTGTGCCCTATTGACTGGACGAAAACCATGCGTCAGATCACGGACCACGTCCGCGGTCTGGATCCGTGGCCCGTCGCGACGGCGGAGCTGGCGGGGACGCATTTCAAAATTTACTCCGTCCGCCCGACGGAGAAAAAGAGCGAAAAAGCACCGGGAACGCCTGTGGCGCTGACGAAGCGCGCACTGGAGGTCGCCTGCGGCGACGGCGTGCTCGAGGTGCTGGAATTGCAGGCCGACGGCGGCAAGCGGATGCGCGCACCGGATTATTTCCGGGGCCATCCGATCGAGCTGTGAGCATGACCGGCCGGGATGCCGCGCTGCGCGCGCTGCTGGCCTGCCGGAAATCCGGTGCGTGGTCGGACGGCGCGCTCAAGGAGCTGCTGCGCGGCATGGATCGCCGCGAGGCGGCGCTGGCAAGCAGGCTCTGCTACGGCGTTTTGCAGAACCGGCTGCTGCTGGACTGGCAGCTTGCCCGGTTTACCAAGTTGGAGAAATTGCAGCCGGCGGTGCATGAGATCCTGCGCCTTGCGCTCTATCAGCTCATGCTGACGGATAAGATCCCCGCCTCCGCTGCCGTCAACGAAGCGGTGGAGCAGACGAAGCGCTTTGCCAATCCGCAGGCGGCGCGGCTGGTCAACGCGGTGCTGCGCAATCTTCTGCGCGCGGGCGAGCTGCCGCAGCCGCAGGAGACAAATGTGAAATACAGCCATCCGGCTGCGCTGGCGGCGCTTTTTGAACAGCAGTTCGGCCGGGAAACGGCACAGCGCCTGATGAAAAGCCACAACGAAGCGCCGGAAACCGTTTTGCAGATCAACCGCCTGAAGGCGACGGAAAAAGAGGTCATGGACGCGCTGGCGGCGGAAGGAATTTCCTGCGCGCCGCACCCGTGGCTGCCGGACTGCCTGACCGTGCGCGGCACGGGGAATCTGGAGGAGCTTCCGGCCTTCCGGGACGGAATGTTCTATGCGCAGGACGCTGCGGCGCGGCTGGCGGTCGAGGCCGCCGGTTTGACGCCGGGGATGCGCGTGCTGGACTGCTGCGCAGCGCCGGGCGGCAAGAGCTTTGCCGCGGCCATTGCCATGCAGAACAGCGGCAGTCTGACTTCCTGTGACATTCATCCGCACAAATTACAACTGATCGAGCGCGGCGCGGCGCGGCTGGGGATTTCCATTCTGCAAACGCGATTGCAGGATGCGTCCAAGCCGGTTCCGGAATGGGAGAGCGCTATGGACGCCGTGCTTGCGGACGTCCCGTGCTCCGGCCTCGGCGTGATCCGAAAGAAGCCGGACATCCGCTATAAGGATCTGACGCAGACGGAGCGCCTGCCCGCGCTCCAGCTTGCGATCCTTTCGCAGCAGGCGCGCTATGTCAGACCCGGCGGCGTGCTGCTCTACAGCACCTGTACCGTTCTGCGGCGGGAAAATGAGGACGTTGCGGAAGCCTTTTTGCGGGAGCATCCGGAGTATTCCGCGGAAACGGTACATTTTCCGGAGAATTCCGGGATTCCGGACGGCGCCATGACGACGCTGCTTCCCTGCGACCACGGAACGGACGGATTTTTCATCTGCAAACTCAGGAGGAAGCCGTGAAAGACATTAAATCCATGACCCTTGCCGAGCTGACGCAGGAGATGGCCGCCATGGGCGAACCGGCCTTCCGCGCGGGACAGGTGTACCAGTGGATGCACCGCGGCACGCGGAGCTTCGACGAGATGACGAATCTCTCCAAATCCCTGCGTGAACGGCTGGCGGAGGCGTACAGCCTCACCGCGCCGACGGTGGCACGCAAGCTGGTCTCCGCGAAGGACGGCACGATCAAATACCTCTGGCGGCTGGCCGACGGCAACTGCGTCGAAAGCGTTCTGATGCGCTACCACCACGGCAATACCGTCTGCATCTCCTCTGAGGTCGGCTGCCCGATGGGCTGCGCCTTCTGCGCCTCTACCAAAGGCGGGCTTGTGCGGCGGCTGACGCCGGCGGAAATGCTCGACCAGGTGCTTTTTACACAAATAGATTCCGGACTGCCGGTGTCCAACATCGTTCTGATGGGCATCGGAGAGCCGCTGGACAACTACGATACCGTGCTCCGCTTTCTGGAGCTGGTCAATTCCGAAAAGGGAATGAACATCGGGATGCGCCACATCAGCCTGTCCACCTGCGGACTGGCCGACCGCATCGAACGGCTCGCGGAGGAAAATTTACAGCTCACGCTGTCCGTTTCCCTGCACGCGCCGGACAATGCGGTGCGCGATACGATCATGCCGGTCAACCGGCGTTATCCCATTGAAACACTGCTGGCGGCCTGCCGGACGTATTTTGAGAAAACGGGACGGCGGATCTCCTTTGAATATGCGATGATCCGGGATGTCAACGACTCGCAGGAGATGGCCGAGCTGCTGATCCGGCGGCTCAAGGGCATCGCGGCGCACGTGAATCTCATCCCGCTCAATAACATCGAAGAGAGCCCGCTCAAGCCCAGCCGGCCGGAAACGGTGCTGGCCTTCCAGAAAACGCTGGAGGCACACGGCATCCCGGCGACGGTGCGGCGGACGCTCGGCAGCGACATCAATGCCTCCTGCGGGCAGTTGAGAAGAAAATTTGAGCAGCAAACCAACGGAAAGGAGTGCTGAGATGGAAGCTTGGGGACTGTCGGACACCGGCAATGTCCGCGAACAGAATCAGGACTATTACCGCATTGAACCCCTGAAAGGGGATGCCCTGCTGGCCGTGGTCTGCGACGGCATGGGCGGCGCGAAGGCGGGCAATGTAGCAAGCCGCCTTGCCTGTGAAGTTTTTACCGAAGAGGTCAGCCGCTCTTTCCGGCCGGATCAGACGCCGAAGGAATTGCAGGCCATGCTCCGCGGTGCGGCTGCGCTGGCGAACACCTCCGTTTTTGAACACTCCAAGCTCAGCGAGGAATTCACCGGCATGGGCACCACGCTGGTCGCCGCGCTGGTGCTGCAAAGTCGCGATGCTCTCGTGCTGAACATCGGCGACAGCCGCGCCTATCTTCTCAATTCCGACGGCGTGCGCTGCGTAACGGTCGATCATTCTCTCGTCGAACTGATGGTGCAGCGGGGCGAACTGACACCGGAGCAGGCGAAAAACCATCCGGGAAAGAATCTGATCACCCGCGCCGTCGGCACGGAGGCGCAGGTCAATGCCGACCTGTTCTCCCTCCAACTTGAAAGAAACGACTGCCTGCTTCTGTGCTCGGATGGCCTGTCCAACCAGATGGCGGATCAGGAGATCCTCTTTGAGGTCGTTCACGGCGCACACAAGGACGACTGCTGCCAGCGCCTTTTGCAGATCGCAAAGGACCGCGGCGCGCCGGACAATGTCACTTCGGTGCTGATCGCACTTTAATATAGTTTGCCGCTGCACAGCGGCGGGTATTTCGGTCTTCGTTCACCGACGAGAACGAACAGCGGATAGGAGTAAATATGGATAATTACATAGGCAGACTGCTGGATAATCGCTACGAGATCCTGGAAGTGATCGGCACCGGCGGAATGGCGGTCGTATATAAAGCACTGTGCCACCGGCTGAACCGGCTGGTCGCAATCAAAATTCTGAAAGATGAATTCTCCCGCGATCAGGAGTTCCGCAGACGTTTTCATGCCGAGTCGCAGGCGGTCGCGATGCTGTCGCACCCGAATATCGTCAATGTGTATGATGTTTCCCGCTCCGGCGATGTGGACTATATTGTCATGGAACTGATCGAGGGCATCACGCTCAAGCAGTATCTGGAAAAGAAGGGCAGGCTCAACTGGCGCGAGACGCTGCATTTCTCCATGCAGATCGCCAAGGCGCTGGAGCATGCACACAGCCGCGGCATCATCCACCGCGACATCAAGCCGCACAACATCATGATCCTGAAGGACGGGAGCATCAAGGTTGCGGACTTCGGCATTGCCCGCATCGGCTCCGCGCAGAACACGCTGACGCGCGAGGCGCTCGGCTCCGTACACTATATCTCCCCGGAGCAGGCCAAGGGCGGCCATGTGGACTGCCGCAGCGACCTGTATTCCCTCGGCGTCGTCATGTATGAGATGCTGACCGGCCGTACACCCTACGACGGCGAAACGCCGGTGTCCGTGGCCATCCAGCACATCAACGGCGGCGCAACGCCTCCCAGCGAGCTGGTCGAGGGGATCCCCCGCGGCATCGAGCAGATCACCATGCACGCCATGGAGGTCAACCCGGACGATCGCTATGCCTCCGCGACCGAAATGCTGCATGACATGGAAGAATTCCGCAAGAATCCCGGCATGACCTTCCTGTACTTCGGCGGCGTCGCGCCGCAGGCGCCCGTGCAGCAGCGTCCGGTGCAGCGCCCGGCTGCCCCTCGCTCCGAGGCGGAGCGCTATGCCGCTGCGCGCCGGCAGAACAATCCCCGCAGTGCGGAGGAGCGACGCAAAGAGCGCGAGCGCCGCGAGGCGGAGCAGGCCGAGGAAAAGAAGCGCCGTCTGAAGCTCATCCTGATCCTCTCCGGTGCGGGACTTGCAGTGATCCTGCTGATCGTGCTGGCAATCAGCCTGTTCGGTGGCGGCAAGCAGCCGTCCAACACGGTCGATACCATCGTTGTGCCGAATTTTGTCGGCATGGAGATCGAGAAGATCAATCCCGAGGACTACCCGGAGCTGAACATCGACATTACCGGTGCGACCTACGAGTATAATGAAAACTACCCCAAGGGACAGGTGTTTGACCAGTCTCCCAAGGCAAACGACAGAGTCAAGGGCGGCAAGACGAGAACGGTCACGCTGAAGGTCAGCCTTGGGAATGAAACAAACAAGATGCCGAATCTGGTCAACCAGACCGACAGTAGCGCGATCGCGCAGCTCAATGCGATGGAGCTCGGTCTGAAGATCACGACGAAGGAAGAATCCAGCGAAACCGTCCTCGCGGGCTATGTCATCCGCACGGAACCGGCTGCGGATACGGAGCTGACGAAAAATCAGGCGGTCACGGTCTATGTCAGCCTCGGCTCCACGAAGATGCCGGAGCTCAAGAATCAGACCAAGGCCAACGCCGAGGCACTGCTCGATGCCATGGGTCTGAATCTCAAGTACACCTTCCTGGAAGAGGAGAGCGACGACGTGGCCGAGGGCAATGTGACCCGCACGGAGCCTGCCTCCAAGAGCGAGCTGAGCAAGGGCCAGAACGTCACGGTCTATATCAGCAAGGGCAACGGCAAGGTCGATGTCCCGCCCGTCGAGGGTCTGGACGTCATGGACGCCATCAAGCTCCTGCGCGATGCCGGACTGAAGTATGAAACCAAGCGCGTCTTTAACGAGAAGGAAGAAAAGGACCGCGTCATCCATCAGAGTGAAAAGGCCAACACGCAGGTGCCGAAGGATACCATCGTGGTGCTTGAGGTTTCTGACGGCCCCGCTCCCACCGATCCTCCCACGCAGCCTACGACCCCGCCCACGGAGCCGACTGAGCCCTCCACGGAGCCGTCCACCGAGGAAGCTGCGGGCTGATGGAATTCAGCGGCAGAATCGTAAAAGCGCTCAGCGGCTTTTACTATGTTCAAGCAGAGCAGGACGTCATTGAGTGCCGTGCGCGCGGAAAATTCCGCAAGGAACGCCTGACGCCGCTGGTCGGAGATTATGTGGAGTGCTCCATGGAGGGCGGCCGCGGCATGGTCGAGGCCGTCCGCCCGCGCCGCAACGCCTTTGTGCGCCCGGCGGTGAGCAATCTCGACGCGCTGGTCATTTTCGCCAGCGAAACCAACCCGGTCACGGATCCCTTCCTCATTGACCGCGTCAGCGCGATCGCGGGAAATCAGGGCGTCCCCGTCCTGCTGTGCATCAATAAAATCGACCTTTCGGACGAAGATCGCCTGTATACGATCTACACGGGCGCGGGCTTCGAGGTGTTCCGCACCAGCGCCGCTACCGGCGAGGGGGTCGAGGCGCTGCACCGCAGAATTGCGGGGAAGACCGTTGCCTTCACCGGAAACTCCGGCGTGGGTAAGAGCAGCGTGCTCAACTGGATCGCACCGGACTTTTCCGCCAAGACCGGCGAGATTTCGGAAAAGCTGGGGCGCGGCCGCCATACGACGCGCCATGTCGAGCTGTGCGCCCTGCCGGACGGCACCTGCCTGATCGACACGCCGGGCTTTTCCTCATTTGATACCGATCAGATGGAGCTGATCCTCAAGGAAAACCTGCAATATGCGTTTCCGGATTTTGCACCGTACATCGGTCGCTGCCGCTACCACGACTGTGCGCATCTGTGCGAACCGGGCTGCGCGGTGCTGGAAGCGGTGCAGGCGGGAGAAATTCAGCCCTCGCGCCATGCAAGCTATGTCCGCCTCTATGAAGCGGCAAAAGAGATCAAACCCTGGCAAGTGAAGGATAAATAGAGAATAGAAGCCGCCTCCTGCGCATAGAACTGGCAGGGGGCGGTTTTTATGTGCAGAAAAAGTGAGTTATTGGGGTCGGTGCTCATGGCGCTGGGGGCGGGATTGCTGCTGTCGCTGCTGTTTTCCTCCGAATTCGTTCTGGCAGTCGTCGGCATTGGCCTCTTGGTGATCGGTCTGTGTTGCACGCGGCGCTGCAAATAAAGTGTGATAATCTTGTCCGACGGCGCATAAGTATTGCTAGAACGAACAAGGGGTGAAAATGAATGGAGCTTGTCTTTCAGGAAAGGGAACTGAATTATCTCAGCCGTGTCCTGTGTGAAACGGTCACACAGGAGCAGACGGCGGAGCTGATCGTGCCGGACAGCTACCCGGATGCCGACCGCGTGGTCGATGCCTTTGCGACGGCGCTGATCCGTTCGGAGGAATGCAGCGCGGGAGCGGCAGGCGTCAGTGGAAATGCGCAGGTCGGTGTGCTGTTCGTAACGGAGGACGGCGAGATCGGACGGCTGGAAACACAGATCCCGTTTTCCGCGCGAAAGGAGTTTGATACAGACTACGACGACTGCACCATGCAGTGTGCCTGTGCGGTCAGCAGCGTGGATGCGCGGATGCTCAATTCCCGGAAGGTGCTGGTGCGCGTCGGCGTGCGCTGCACGATGAGCGTTTATGCGAGGCAGCGGCAGACGCTTTATGATATTCCGGAACCGGCGGCGACCTTGCAGCTCCGGCGGACGAAAATTCCGCTGCGGCTGCCGCTGGAGCTGGGGGAGAAGAGCTTCGTCCTGAACGAGGATGTTGAGATCCCCGGCACAAAGCCTGCGGTGGAGCGGCTGCTCAAGTGCGTCTATCGCACGGAGGTCGAGGAGCAGAAGCTGGTGGGGAGCAAGGCGGTGTTCAAGGGAAACCTGATCGTCCACGCGCTCTACGAATGTCCGGAGGGGAAGCTGCACAGCTTTGAAGCCGGCGTGCCCTTCTCGCAGTATGTGGACATGGAGCAGGAGCTGGACGACCACGCGCTCAGCACCGTGCTGGCAATGACCTCCGTCGAAACGGAGCCGGACGGCCAGATGGACTGCCGCCGTCTGTTGCTGAGCGCGAACCTGATCGCGCAGTGTACCGCCTACGGAGAGCAGGAGGTCTCACTGATCGAAGATGCGTTCTGCACCAATGCGGAGTTGTCGCCGCAGTGGACGGAGTGGAAGGTCACGGGAGTTCTGGACCGTCAGAACTTCCGGGAAACGGCGCTTGCGCAGAGCGACGCGCCCGCGGGGGGCGTGGTCGATGCGTGGCTCTACACCGATGAGACCATTCGCCGGCGCGAGGGGGAGCGGATGCTGCTGGAGCTTCCGATGTCCGTGAACGTTCTGTATGTAGACGGGGAGGGAAAATTGCAGGGACGCTCCATGCGCCCGGTGGCGAACTTCTCCACGGAGCTGGCCGAGGACGGCGGCTGCCGCCTGCGCGTGACGGGCGGAGGCGAGATTTTCAGCGCGGCGGGCGCCGACGGAATGGAGCTGCGCTGCCCGGTGAGCGTGGAGCTTGAGAGCTTTGCGGAGCACCGCCTGCGCTGTGTCTGCGGCGGGGAGATCACCGAGCCGCCGCAGTCGGCAGAGCGCCGCCCGGCGGTGATCCTACGGCGGACGGAGGCCGAGCAGGACGTCTGGGACATTGCCAAGGCCTATCACACGGCGACACAGGCGGTCATGGAGGCCAATGCGCTTACCGGCGCGGTGGTTCCGGCCGACACGCTGCTGCTGATTCCGATGCAATAAAGCTGCAATAAATAGGGAAAAAGCCGCCGAATGTCCGGCGGCTTTTCTGACTGTCAAAAAACCATCTGGTTGAAAGTTTCGGAGGGAAGAATAGTGTGAAAGGGAACCGTCACACCGAGCCGCAGCGAGGCGTTTCGGAGCGCAACCGCCGCATAGCGGCGGCACTTGGCGCGGAGATGGGTTCCCTTTCGCGTTCAATAACCCGCCGCAGCGATCAAAATTGCAAAATAATACTACAAATATTGATTTTGCAATTTTGCAGGCAGCTTGTCAAAAAAGTTCAAAGGACTTTTTTGGCAAGCTGAAAAGCCGCCGAATGTCCGGCGGCTTTTATCATAGAATTCAGTTTTTCGTGACCTTGGCAGGCTTGACGGGAGTGGTTTCGTCCGTCATTCCCGGAATGGTCATGCCGCTTTCGCTTGCTTCACTGGAGTGTGTGGAAGAGGTGCTTGCATCGGTCATTGGGGTCGATGTCGCGGTGCTGCCGCCGGATGCTGCCGGTTCTGTCATGGCTGAGCCGTTTGTGCCGTCGACCTTGCCGTCGTTTGTGTCAGATACATTGCCTTTCCCCTTGCAGCCGGTGAACAGTGTGAGTGTCATCGCAAGGACAAGACAGAAGACCAAAATGCGTTTCATGGTATTCCTCCCAATTGAAAAAATCTTTGCCTGCGTAGTATTTGCAGGAATTCCAAGAATAACCGCGCGAAAAAAATATTTTTATCCCGATATTCTGCGGCGACGGTTGATTTTGAAAAGTTAGTCCTGTATAATAAACAGGAAATTTGCAAGAGAAGGGGATACCGATATGAAGAAACTGACCGTGAAGAAAGGCTCGCAGTGCATGGCCTGCCTGGAGTGCGTGCGTGCCTGTTCCAATGCGTTTTATAAGGAATTCCATCCGGACAAATCCTGCGTGCAGATCGTTGAGCGTGCGGGCAAGGTCCGTCCGATGACCTGCGTGCAGTGCGGCAAATGCGCGGCGGCCTGTGAGCATGGTGCGATCACCCAGAACCCCAAGACGGGCGTGTACATGATCAACAAGAAGCTCTGCGTCGGCTGCGGCAAGTGCAAGGAAGCCTGTCCCTTCGACGTCATCGTGTACGAGCCGGGAATGGCCAACGCCTCCAAGTGCATCGCCTGCGGCATTTGTGTCAAGGCCTGCCCGATGGAAGTGCTGGAGATCACGGAGAACTGAAAACAGGATCTGCCGCAAAAATGCGGCAGATTTTTTGTTGAGAAATCATGCGGATTGTGCTAGAATAAGAGAAAAAAACAAACGGAGGTAAGCAAAATGGCTGAAACAAAGAGGATCCCTGAGCGTTCGGAAATTGCCGAGCAGGACAAGTGGGCGATCCATGACATCTATGCGACGGACGAGCTGTGGGAAGCGGACTTACAGAAGGCGAAGGACCTGATCCCAACGGTTTCCGCATTTGCGGGCAAGCTGGGCGGGTCTGCGCAGAATCTGCTTGACTATATGAAACTGACGGAAGAAATCGCCGTGCTTGCCGATGCGCTGGGCAACTACGCCATGCGCCGCTCCGATGAGGATGCAAGAGTTTCCAAGTATCAGGCCATGGTGGGCAGCCTGATGAGCACCTACGTGGCGCTCGAGGCGGCCTCCAGCTTCTCCACCCCGGAGATCATGGCGATCTCCGATGAAACGATGGAGAAATTCTATGCGGAACTGCCGGAACTGGAGCGCTACCGCCGCTATCTGAACAACATTCGACGCCGCCGCGCGCACGTGCTCACGCCCGCAGAAGAAAAGCTCCTCGCCGCCGCCGGCGAGATGGCCAACGCACCCGATACGATCTATGGAATGTTCAACGACGCCGACGTGACCTTCCCGGATGCCATCGACTCCGAGGGCAACCATCATCCGCTGTCGCAGGGCACCTATATTTCCTACATGGAAAGCAGCGACCGCGCCCTGCGCAAGAGCGCGTTTGAGAATCTCTACCGCACCTATGGCAGCTACAAGAACACCATCTCCGCGATCCTTTCCGCGCAGGTCAAGCAGCTGCAATTCTTCGCGGATGCGAGAAAGTACTCCTCCGCGATGGAGGCATCCCTCGACGCGACCAACGTGCCGACGACGGTCTATACCAACCTGATCGAAGCCGTCCACAAGAACATGGACAAGATGTACCGCTACGTCGCCCTGCGCAAGAAGCTGCTGGGCGTAGACGAGCTGCATATGTACGACATCTACACCCCGCTGGTCGAGGATGTGGCCAAGAAGGCGGGCATCGACGAGGCCAAGCAGACGGTCTATGACGCGCTGGCACCGCTCGGCGAGGAGTACCGCAAGGTCCTGAAGCAGGGCTTCGACAGCCGCTGGATCGATGTCTACGAGAACGCGGGCAAGCGCTCCGGCGCCTACTCCGCGGGCGCGCGGGTGCATCCCTTCGTCCTGCTGAACTATACCGGCACGCTGGACAGTCAGTTCACGCTGGCGCATGAGATGGGCCATGCGATGCATTCCTATCTCTCCAACCACACGCAGACGCCGCTCGATGCCGACTATGTGATCTTTGTCGCGGAGGTCGCCTCCACCTGCAACGAAGCGCTGCTGATGGAATACCTGCTGGGCAAGACGACGGACAAGAAGGAACGTGCCTACCTCATCAACCACTTCCTGGAGCAGTTCCGCACGACCCTGTACCGCCAGACGATGTTTGCGGAGTTTGAGCTGAATATCGGCAAGATGGCGCAGGAGGGCACCAGCCTGACGCCGGACGTTCTGAACGCGGAATACCGCCGCCTGAACCGCCTGTATTTCGGCGAAGAGGTCGTTCTCGACGACGAGATCGACATGGAATGGATGCGCATCCCGCACTTCTACTACAACTACTATGTCTTCCAGTACGCCACCGGTTATGCCGCCGCGATCGCGCTGTCCCGCCGCATCCTGCGCGAGGGCGAGAGCGCCGTCAAGGATTACCTCGGCTTCCTGTCCGGCGGCTGCAGCAAGAGCCCCATCGACCTGCTGCGTGGCGCAGGTGTCGACATGAGCACCACCGCGCCCGTTGAAGAGGCGCTGAAGCTCTTCGACGAGCTGATCGGCGAGATGGAACAGCTGATGCAGGATTAAGGTATGCCGGATATTTTCATTCCGACCCTGCACACCTTTGCCAATGACAACATCTTCACGGGAAGCTGCGGCGCGCTGCGCTTCCGCATCGTCCCGACCGTCGTGTGGGAAACCAAGCACGAGGTGAACATGGGCGAGAGTTCCATCCACTGCGAGTTCTGGCACGGACAGCTCTGCTATGAGCTGAGCCAGCTGGAGGGGGAGAGGACTTTCCCCATGTCCGAAGATGGCCGCGCAGAGATGAAGCAGTGGCTTGAGGAGAATGCCTGAACATTTCGGACGAAGGAGATTCCTTCGTCCGAAATTTTATACTTGACATCGTAACAATGTTATGCTATCATAAGAGCGTAACAATGTTACGGAAGGAGGAGAGAAATGGAAGAAGAACTGATCTCCAAAAAGGAGCTTCTGAACAAGTACGGGATCTCCTATGGCGCGCTGTACCGCTGGAAGCGGATGGGACTGATCCCGGAGGACTGGTTCCTGCGCCGCTCGACTTCGACCGGGCAGGAAACGTTTTTCTACCGGCAGCAGATCTGCCCGCGCATGGAGCTGATCCTGTCGCGCTCGGACAGTCTGGATCGTCTGGCGCAGGAGTTGCACCCGGTGCAGGAGGAAAGACCTGTACGGCGGCTGGTCGTGGAGGATCGCTACAGCACCCGCAGCTTCCGCATGGAGGAATTGCAGCACGTAAAAGTAACGGAGGGCGAACGGGAAGTCGACCTCCTGACGTATCTGAAAGGAGTAGAATTATGAAACAGGATTATCATTGCTCCGGTTCCGGCGCAATCACCGGCGGAGAATATGGCGAAATCAGGGTCAGCGGCGACGCAAAAATAACCGGAGATGTGCAGTGCGACCGTCTCCACGTGTCCGGCGGCGTCAAAGCGGCAAACGACCTGAACTGCGGTGAGATGCACGTTTCCGGCAGTTTGAAGGTCGAAGGACGGCTTTCAGCGGAAACGGCGAAAATCTCCGGCGGCGTCAAAGCGGAACACGGGATTGCCGTTTCCGGGAAGCTGTCGCTCTCCGGCAGCCTCAAAACGGAAGGGAACGCCGAGCTGGGCGAGGCCGGTATCTCCGGCGGCGCGACGGTAGAAGGAAAGATCAATGCGAAGGACCTCCGGGTATCGGGCGGACTGAAATGCGGCAGTGATGTATCGGCCGAGCACTTTGCCGCCAGCGGTAAGGTTGAGATTCCCGGCCTGCTAAATGCGGAAACGATAGAGCTTTCCGCTTCCGGGCGCTCTGAGATCGGGGACATCGGCTGCGGCAGCCTGACGGTTCGGAAAGAGCGGAATGTATTCTTCTTCGGCGATGCAAAGCCCGGTCTGACGGTCAGAAGCATTGAGGGGGATACGATCTGGCTGGAAAACACTGCGGCAGAGATCGTCCGCGGCAAGAACGTGACAGTCGGCAAGCATTGTAAGATCGGCCGCGTGGAGTATTCCGAAACGCTGAATCTCGTTGACGGCGGCAAAGTGGAAGAGCAGGTAAGAGGCTGAGCGGTATTTCCGGTCAGAGGCGGCGCGTAATGCGCCGCCTCTGACTGTCAAAAAACCTATCCAGCCGAAAGTTTCGGAGGGAAGAATAGTGTGAAAGGGAACCGTCACACCGAGCCGCAGCGAGGCGTTTCGGAGCGCAACCGCCGCAAAGCGGCGGCACTTAGCGCGGAGATGGGTTCCCTTTCGCGTTCAATAACCCGCCGCAGCGATCAAAATTGCAAAATAATACTACAAATATTGATTTTGCAATTTTGTAGGCAGCTTGTCAAAAAAGTCCTTTTGGACTTTTTTGACAAGCTGAGGCGGCGCGTAATGCGCCGCCTTTTGCTTTTTTCTTGACTCTTTTTTTGAATTAAGGTATAATATAATGCACGCATCCACAGAGGGATGCTGCAGAAGGAGGGGGAAATAAATGACACAAGCCGTACGATACTATGTCAGTCGGAAAAATGCCATGACATGGATCGCTGCCCTTATGTCCGTCGCGGCGGTCGCCCTGCAGATCCTCGCGCTCTGCTTCGGAGAAGCGGCGCAGATCCGCACGGTCAACATCTGGTTCCAGAAGGCCCTGCCAATCGCAGCATTGCTGCTGTTTGTGATGCAGATTCTGATCTGGGGGGACAAGAGCCTGTACCGCACCACGACGCCGGTATTCTGGGTCTGTGTATATTTTGGCCAGATCGCGCTTGATTTGCACCTGCACGGCGGCTATGCGCTGTTCGGATATATGCGCTATGTGGTCGTTTGCTGGATCCTGTATCTGGGCTATTATTTGATCTACCGGTTTATCATGACGGGGCGGATCACAAGACCTTGGGTGTTCAGCCTGATCACGCTCTTGCCACTTACGGCACTGACTTATGACTGCCTGCTGGTGTGGAATTCCATCGAGCTATGGTATCTGATGGACAAGCTCTCCAACATCTGCATGGTGAGCGCCCTCTTCCTGATGACGTTGGCCATGCGCCGCTTTATGGACGGAAAGTACCACAGGACATGGGGGGACCGTTCCGATGGTCGCCGCGTGCGCACCATCAACGGGATGTCCGTGGTTGCAAACTATATTATGCCGAACCGCAACGGCGCATCCAATTCCATACAGGACACGGTCGAGATTACAAATATCGAGCGCTATATCCACAAAAAGCGCAAGGAAGGCTTCGAAAATTTCGGCATTACCCATGTGTTCCTCGCGGCCTATGTCCGCTGCATTGCCAAATACCCCGGCTGCAATCGCTTCCTGTCCGGCCAGCGCGTTTACCAGCGCGACGATGACATTCAGTTCACCATGGCGATCAAAAAGGATATGAGCACGGAAGCCTCGGACACCATGATCAAGCTGCACCTGACGCAGACAGACACCTCCAAGGAGGTCTATGAGAAGTTCAACAAGGTCTATGAGGAAGTCAAGAACACGCCGTTGGACAGCAGTTTCGACCATGTTGCCAGTCTGCTCGCCAGTCTGCCGGGGTTGCTTCTGAAGTTTGTCGTCTGGTTCTTGAAGGTCATGGACTATTTCGGCAAGATCCCGAAGTTCCTGCTGGAGGTCAGTCCTTTCCACGCTTCTGTGATCTTCACCTCCATGGGTTCGCTGGGCATTCCGCCCATTGTACATCATCTGTATGACTTCGGCAACCTGCCGGTCTTTGTCGCGTTCGGACGGAAGTACCGCAAGGTGGAGCTGGACCTGACCGGCAAACCCGTGACCCATCGCTATGTTGACTTCGTTCTGAACTGCGATGAGCGAACTGTCGACGGCTTCTACTATGCGACGGTTCTGAAATACTTCCAGAAGCTCCTGCGCAATCCGGAAGTGCTCGACGAGCAGCCGGAAGAGATCAAGTGGGATATTGCATAAAAGAAAAGCAGCGCTCCGGCATCGTATGGTGCCGGAGCGCGTTTTTGCACGCAGAAAAAAATCGCCGGGGGACTTCCCCGGCGATTTCGCTTTATTTGCCGCAATCCTCGACGTAGAGCTCGCGGACTGCATTGGGATCGGCAGCCTTCTTCGGCTCTTCGGCGGGCTTGGGATTGTTGCGGGCTTCCATGAACTTGCGCGCGACCTGCGGGAACAGGGCGTAGGAGAGCACGTCCTCTTCGCAGCGGGCGATGTCCTTGGACTCCTCGCGGTACTTCTCCAGCTCCGGCTGGAGAAGATCGGCAGGACGGCAGGTGATGACCTTGTCGTCGCCGATGCACTTATGGCGGACTTCCTCGTTGACTTCACCGGGCAGCTTGCCGTACTCGCCGCGCAGCAGACCCTTGGATTCCTTCGGAACCATCTTGTAGCGCTCACCGGCGATGACATTCATAACTGCCTGTGTGCCGACGATCTGGCTGGTCGGGGTGACCAGCGGGGGATAGCCGAAGTCCTTGCGGACGCGCGGTACTTCTGCCAGAACCTCGTAATACTTGTCCTCTGCACCGGCCTGCTTGAGCTGACCGAGCATATTGGAAAGCATACCGCCGGGAACCTGATACATCAGGGCCTTGGTGTCGACACCCAGAACCTTGGGATCCAGGAAGCCTTCCTTCTTCAGGCGGTCGGCGACCTTGCGGAAATGCGTGGCGGCTTCGTTCAGCTTGACCAGATCAAGACCGGTGTCGCGCTCGGTGCCCTGAAGGGTGGCGACGAGGGACTCGGTGGCAGGCTGAGAGGTGCCGTTCGCGAGGGGGGACAGTGCGCAGTCTACGATGTCAACACCGGCCTGTGCAGCCATCAGGTTAACCATATCGCCGGTACCGGCGGTGTTATGGGTGTGCAGGTGGATGGGAATGGTAACATTGTCCTTTAGCTTGCGAACCAGATCATAAGCATGGAAGGGAAGCAGGAGGTTTGCCATGTCCTTAATGCAGATGGAATCTGCACCCATCTTTTCCAGCTCCTTGGCGATGTTGACAAAGTACTCGTCATTGTGGACGGGGCTGACGGTGAAGCTCAGCGCGACTTCTGCCCAGCCGCCGTATTTCTTAACGCTTTCCACGGCCTTGCGCAGGTTGCGGATGTCGTTCAGCGCGTCAAACACACGGACGACGTCGATGCCGTTTTCAATGGACTTCTGGCAGAATTCCTCGACGACATCGTCAGCATAGTGCTTGTAGCCAAGAATGTTCTGGCCGCGGAAGAGCATCTGCAGCTTCGTCTTGGGCATATGCGCCTTGAGGGTGCGCAGACGCTCCCACGGATCCTCGTTCAGGAAGCGCATGCAGACGTCGAAGGTCGCGCCGCCCCAGCACTCCAGAGACCAGTAACCCATGTTGTCCAGCAGCTCACAGGCGGGGAGCATGTCCTCAATGCGCATACGGGTCGCGGCCTGCGACTGGTGCGCGTCACGGAGGATGGTTTCCGTGATCATCAAAGGTTTCTTTTCCATAATGAAACTACCTCCTTATCAGCCGAACAGGGCAATGAACACGCCCGCGGCAACTGCGGAGCCGATGACGCCGGCAACGTTCGGACCCATGGCGTGCATGAGCAGGAAGTTGCCCGGATCAGCGCGCTGGCCTTCCTTCTGGGAAACGCGCGCAGCCATCGGAACGGCGGAAACACCGGCGGAGCCGATGAGCGGGTTGATCTTCTTGCCTTCCGGCAGGAACAGGTTCATGAACTTGGCAAGCAGGACGCCGCCGGAAGTGCCGCCCATGAAGGCAACGACGCCGAGAGCCAGGATGCCCAGCGTGGTCGGAGCGAGGAAGGACTCGGCCTTCGCGGTGGCGCCGACGGAAACGCCAAGGAAGATGACGACGATGTTCATCAGAGCGTTCTGCGCGGTGTCGGACAGACGATCCACGACGCCGCACTCACGGAACAGGTTGCCGAGCATCAGGCAGCCGACCAGAGAGGTAGCGGACGGAACGAGCAGCGCGACGAAAGCGGTAACGGCGATCGGGAAGATGATCTTTTCCTTCTTGGAAACGGTGCGCAGGGAATCCATGCGGATGAGGCGCTCTTTCTTGGTGGTCAGCGCGCGCATGATGGGCGGCTGGATGACCGGAACGAGGGCCATGTAGGAGTAGGCAGCGATGGCGATCGGCCCGAGGTACTCAGGCGCGAGGCGGGAGGTGACATAGATGGCCGTCGGGCCGTCCGCACCGCCGATGATGCCGATGGAAGCGGCAAGACGCTGCATGTTTTCCAGAACGGGGCCGCCGAGCTTCAGCGCCATGGCGCCGAGGAAGGCGATGAAGATGCCGAGCTGAGCGGCAGCGCCGAGCAGCAGGCTCTTGGGGTTGGCGATCAGCGGGCCGAAGTCGGTCATTGCGCCGACGCCGATGAAGATCAGGCAGGGATAAATTCCCAGCTTGACGCCGAGATAGAGAATATCAATAAGGCCGGCTGCCTCATTGCTGCCGTTTGACAGCGTGACACCGTCCTTAATGAGATCCCAGTGGACATGGCCGCCCTCGAAGATCTCGGAGTGGAACATGCCGGCGCCGGGCAGGTTGGTCAGCAGCATGCCGAAAGCGATGGGCAGAAGCAGCAGCGGCTCGAAGCCCTTGGCGATGGCAAGATACATCAGAACGAAGGAGATGACGATCATGATGGCCGAACGCCAGTCGCAGTTCTTGATCATCATCGTAATGCCGGTCTGGTTAAGGAAGTTTTCCAGCGCTTCGCCGTTGGACTGAGCACCGGTCTGCGCAGTGGTCACTACGGCAGTATCGGTCGCCGGAGCCTCCTCAGCGCCCGCCCAGAGGACGAAGCTCATGCACACCAGAAAGGCCAGGACGACCAGCGCGACCAGAGCCCGGTGCAGTTTTTTATTGTTTTTGAACATAGCAGTTTCTCCCTGAATGAGATTACGCGATGGTGCACAGAAGAGCCTGAGTTTCTACAGTGTCGCCCTTGCGGACGTTGACGCCGGTGACCTTGCCGTCGCAGGGAGCCTGAATCTCGTTTTCCATCTTCATGGCTTCGAGAATGACGAGAACGTCGCCCTTCTTGACGGACTGGCCGGCAGTGACCTTGACGTCCAGAATGTTGCCGGGCATCGGGGCCTTGATCTGCGCACCGGCAGCGGGAGCGGCGGCGACGGGAGCGGGGGCAGCCTTTGCAGCGGGAGCGGCGGAAACGGCAGAAGCGTCCATTTCCTCGACTTCGATCTCATACAGAGAGCCATTCACGGTTACGCGGTACTTTTTCATGTTCTTTCACCTTTCAGAAATGTATTAAAGTTTTTTGATAGAGAGAATGCGAAGCGCAGATGCGTCGGTGCCGCTGGCTTCCGCGATGGCGGCGGAAACGGCTGCGACGAACTGCGGGCGGTTGGGAATGGAGGCATCATCCAGCGCTGGAGCGGCCTTCGGAGCTTCTGCGGTTTCTTTCTTGCCAAGAGCCTTGCAGACCAGTCCGAGCAGCCAGCACAGAACGATGATGAGAATCAGCACGACAAAGACCGTGCAAAGACCCATAACCACTACAAACCAGTTTTCCATAGTTTTCCTCCTTGCTTTCGGCGGCGGGCGCCGCCTTATTTTTCTAAAAATCTACGATCGGGGGTTCGGCCAGAGGGTAGAATTTTTACGGGGTCAAGAGATCGTGAAGGCGATCCGTTTCAGAAGCGCATGGTCCACATAGACCTCCAGCGTGTAGTCGCCGGCCTTTCCGGGGTTCGGGACGGTGCTGGTATGGCGGAGCTGATACCACATGTCGTTCCAGCTGCGGCTGTCGGAGGCGTCGCTCACGGGGTTGCCGTCGGCGTCGCGGATGACATAGAGGATCTGCACGGCGTTGGTCGAATTGTTCCGCCCGGATACCTGAAGGCAGAGCGCAATATCCTCGTCCGCTGCAAAGGTGCTCTTGCTGTTGGAAAGAGAGAGATAGTTCCAGCTGTCGCCGCTGGGCTTTTCCCACAGGGAGATGTAGGTGTTGCCGGGGCTGACGCCGTAGGCATCCATCGTGTCGGTGTCCGGGGTCGTGACGGTGGTTTCAATCGTGCCGAACACCTCAGAGCCGTCGGCGGGCTGGAGAGAGATTTTATAAGTTGCGTCGGGGATCAGATTCGTCAGAGTGACGGCATTTTCCGTTGCGTCCTTGATCGCGGGGTCATGGTAGCTGGTGGTTGCGCCGTAGGATACGTACCAGCCGCCCGCAGGCGCGCCGGAAAGGGTGTTCCACGAAACCTGCACGCTGCCGTCGGCCGAAGCGCTGGCCGAGAGACCGGACACGACGACGGGGTTCGCGGGCAGAATGCAGACCAGCGGCGCGGCCATGCCGGGCGCGTTGATCGTGATCTTGTATTCCCGCGAGAGGTCGGGAATGGCGGTCGAGAAGGTTGGCTCCGTGACGGTGGCGGTGACGGTCGTGAAGTCCTGCGCCTCACAGGTGACCTGCCATGACGACGGGGTGTTCTCCGCAGCCGTCCAGTTCAGGGTGAGCGACTGCGCACTGATCTCGGAGAAGCTGTAGCTGCTGATCTTGACCAGCGGCAGAACGTCGATTTGGGTGGATGTTGCGCCGGAAAGGTAGATGCCGTCCGTGCTTTCCAGCGTGAAGGTGTATTTCTGGTTCAGCGACAGTCCGGTGATCGTGGTGGAAGCACCGGTAAAGGAGGCGGAATTTGAGCCGCCGGCGGAATCCGTATACGTCAGCAGCCATTCCACGGGTGCGGGGCCGGTGTAGGCGAGCGTCAGGATGACGGAGCCTTCTTCGTCACCGAGCATGGAGGTGAAGTCCGTGATCAGCGTGGATTCCGGTGTTGTGACGTTCAGCTCGCTCACGCTCGCGCCGGACAGGCGATGGCGTCCGGCTGCGCGGAGGCTGACGGTGTAGATCGTGTTTTCCTGCAGACCGGTGAAGGTGTATTCGTTGCCGCTGCGGGTACCGGAATAGGCCACGCCGTGGGAGTCCGTGCAGGTGACGAGATAGTGCGAGGGATCGTCCTTACTGTCGACCGCCAGCACGAACTGCTCCGTGGTGGAGCTGACGACGCGCAGCGAGGTCACGCGGACGAAATACCAGTTCAGCAGGAAATACAGCGCTGCACCGAACAGCAGCACGACACCGAGAATGATGCTCAGCGCGGCCGCGAAGGGCAGCTTACGCTTGCCCGGTTCTGCGGGCTCTTCCGCTTCTTCCTCGGTGGGAGTCGCATCCACATAAGCCTCTACGGGGGCTGCTTCCGCGTCTTCTGCCGGTTCTTCCGCATCCTCCGGCTTGGCCGTGTCATCTGCGACGACGTCACCGAGAGAGGCGAGGAAGGCATCAAGATCGATCTGGTTGGGATCCTCTTCTTCCGCTTCTTCCTCTGAAATGGGTTCGGCTTCTACGACTTCCTCCGGTTCCGCAGGATCTTCCGAAGGCGCTCCTTCCGCGGGGGCCGGTTCTTCTGTCGGCTCCGGGGCGGGCTGGGGCGCCGTTTCGTCTATGTCCGCATCGGTGCCTGCGCCGGAAAGATCGGGCGCGAAGCTCTGGCGGAAGGTTTCGTCCTGCTCGACGTTGAAGCGTACCGGCTCATCCGTTTCTTCCTCCGCTTCGTCCGTGATCACGGGTAGGGGGGAGGTAACGATGGGCGGGACGATCAGCGTGTCGGAAAGCTCGTTGCGCTGCATATAATACATGAGCGCCTGCTTCAGCTCCTCCGGCGTCTGATAGCGCGCATCCACGCTGGGGGCGCAGGCCTTGAGGATGATGGCCGACAGCTCATAGTCGGCGTACAGCGGCGTGGGCATGGACTTACCGGTCAGACGGAGCTTGTCCGCCATGCCGGGCTCGGTGTGCTCGTCCTCAAAGGGGCCGTGGTTGCCGTTGTAGATCCGGTAGAGCAGCATACCGAGGGAATACAGGTCGATCGTGGGGTTGGGCGAAGCCATGATGTCGGAAAGCTCCGGTGCGGAATAGGGCCCCAGATATTCCTCCGGGACGGAGGCGTATTGCAGGTCCTCCAGCGCGGTCAGGCCGAGATCGCCGAGCTGGAAGCGGCCGGACTGGGTCAGAAAGACATTTTCCGGCTTCAGATTGGAGAAAAGGTATCCCGCCTGCCGGCAGGCAGACAGCGCGTCGCAAAGGTCGAGCCCCAGATTGACCGCGCGCAGATTTGTCATGGCACTTTCGGCAATGACCGTGCTCAGCGGGATCTGGCGGGGATAGAGAATGTAGACATCATAGCCGACGCCGGATTCCTTCGGTTCGATCTGGCAGCCCTTGGCGCCGAGAAAAAAGCCGGATTCCGCGAGCTTCTGCCCGGCGGCGACTTCGTCGCGGATACTGTCGGCCACGGTGCCGTAATAGGTATGTACGGCGGCCTGATCCGGATAGGCACCGGAGAGCAGCAGGGCATAGATCTGCTTCTCTGCGGCGGGGATGGAAATATGCTTGACGACGTAACGTTCGCCGGAGTCCTCGTGCCGGAGGGCATAGCAGAGACAGCCTTCGCGCCCGGAAATCTCCTCCAGAACCGTCATGCGGTCCAGCAGCGGAGAAACCATTTTCAGCTCGGACATCGAACACGCCTCCTTGAAATAAAAACTCAAATTCTTGCTATTCTATATTATGATAAATTCTAGAAAAAAGCAACTAGATTTTTGTTGGATTTGTGGGAAATTGCTCCGGTGCGGCAAAGCCAGGCGGCGGGCAGCAGAAGATAACGAAAGCTCAGGTGACTTCTGCGCGCTGAGATGCTGAAGAAGAAAAAAGGGAAGAATCGTCGAATTGATTTTCGCCTGCTTCTGTGCTATACTGTAAAAAAACCACCATGGGGGTAACGCAATGAAAATCAGAAACGTGGTCTTTGACATCGGCAATGTGCTTGCGGATTACCGCTGGTATGGCTTTTTGCAGGACAAGGGCTTTTCCCCGGAAATGATCGACCGCATTGCCAGGTGCTCGACGCTGCACCCGGTGTGGAATGAATTTGACCGCGGCGTGCTCTCCTCCGAAGAGGTCGTGGAGGGCTTTATCCGCCTTGACCCGGAGATCGCGGATGAGCTGCACCGCGCCTTTGACGATCTGAGCGATCTGCTGCGGATGTTTCCCTATTCCGTTCCGTGGATCGAAAAGCTGAAGACCGCCGGGTATTCTGTCTATTATCTCTCTAACTTTTCGCGCAGGGCGCTCCGTGACTGCCCGGAGGCGCTGGGTTTCCTTCCGTATATGAACGGGGGCATTTTCTCCTGCGATGTGAAGCTCCTCAAGCCGGAGCCTGCCATCTACCGCAAGCTGCTGGAAACCTATGACCTCCGCCCGGAGGAGACGGTGTTTTTGGACGACCGGCAGGAAAACATTGACGGCGCGAAGCGCGTCGGAATACACGGGATCTGCTTTGCATCCTATGAGCAGGCCGTGCAGGCGCTGCGGCAGATGGGCGTCGAGTGCTGAAGCTGTAATATTTTGACGAAGAACCGGGAATATCAGTTGCAGGAATTCGTTTTTTCTGCTATGATATGGAAAGACTCTGATTTGCCGGAAAGGAGCACAAGCATACGCAGGTATGCGGATTGCCATGGATAATAAAATCGTATGTGATTACTGCGGGACGATCTACAATGCGGACAAGCCGGTCTGCCCCCTGTGCGGCAACGCGCCGTCCGAGGACGCCGGAAACCGCCAGCGCGCCCCGCAGCGCCGGAGGATCACGGAGGAAGAACGCCGCCGGAAAAACCGCACTGCGCGCCCGGCAAAGCAAAAGCCCGCCGCCGAGCCGCAGGATCCGAAGCGGATCCCCAAGAAGCTGCTGACGGCTTCTGTGGTGTTTTTGGCGCTGGCCGTATTCGTCGTGGCCTATTTCATAGGCGATGTCAACGGCCTCTGGCCCGGACTGAGCAGCGTGCTCAATGCCGATATGCGCGGCAATACCTCGGACGACGAATCGCTGAGCAAAACCTGCACCTTCCTTGAGATCCAGCCGGAGAGCATCAGCTTCAGCCAGAAAGGACAGATCCAGAAGCTGCGCGTTGTCATCAATGCCGGCTGCGAGGAAACGGTGTCCTTTATGACCAGCGACGACAAAATCGTCAATGTTTCCACCCAGACGCAGAAAACCGAGACGCAGCAGGAGCAGACGTCGATCACGGTGGACGTTTCTACGCTGGCTGAGGGCAGTGCGACCATCCAGGTCACCTGCGGCAAGATGTCCCGTACCTGCCATATCACGAGCGCGTTCGGCGAGAATTCGACCGAACCCTCCGGCAGCTCTGAACCGAGTGTGGCCGAGTTTACGCCGGAGCTGAATTATGAGGACGTGACCCTGTCCCTGCCGAAGGAAACCGTGACGATCAAGGTCACAAACCTGCCTGACGGCAGCAAGGTCATCTGGGAGAGCTCCGACGAGAAGGTCGCCGAGGTCGATACCGACGGTAAGGTCACCGCCGTGGGGGAAGGAACCGCGGAGATCACCGCGGATGTCGGCGGCAATACGGCAAAGATGATCATTCGCTGCGATTTCGGTGGGACGACCGAGAACGGCAGCGATGCCGGGACGCATCTGACCCACACGGACGTTTCCATTGCCGTTGGCGAGGAATTCAACCTCCGCCTGATCGACGGAAACGGCAACCGCATCAGCGGCGCGAGCTACTATGTCGAGGATACGGACGTCTGCTCCGTCTCCGGCGTGACGGTCTGCGGTGAGGGCAAAGGAACGACCGAAGTTACGGTAAAATACAACGGAAAAAGCTATACCTGCATCGTCCGCGTCGGATGATACCAGAAAAAAAGCCGTCCCGAACCTCCGGGGCGGCTTTGCTTACGGGGGAAAAATATGAAATTTTGCGAAGCGTTCAATGCCTATCTGGAAGAGCTTGGCTGTACGGCGAAGGAATTGACGGAATACTCCGGCCTGTCTGCGGCGACGCTCAGCCGCTACCGCTCCGGTGAGCGGGTGCCGGAGCGCGGCAGCGCGGCGATGGAGAAACTCTGCACTGCGGTCGCGCAGGCCGCCCAACGGCGCGGGTACGGAGAACTCACGTCGGAGAAGGTCAGACAGCGATTTCAGCGCTGCCCGGATGTGGCGGTGACCGACCGCGGACTGCTGCGGCAGAATTTCAATACGTTGGTGTCCGTGCTGGATATGAACATATCCCGGCTGTGCCGGCATACCAATTATGATGCCTCCACGATCTTCCGCATCCGAAACGGCACGCGCCAGCCGGCAGAGCCGGAAAAGTTTGCGGCGGGCGTCGCGGCCTATGTGACGCGGGAGCTGGACGGCAGCTCGGAGCTTGCGATCCTCGCCGAGCTGTTTGGCTGCCCGGCGGAGGAACTGACGGACAGCGCAGTGCGCTTTGAGCGGATCAAGCGATGGCTGACCGAAGGCGAGACACGACAGAAGGACAGCATCCCCGGCTTTTTGGCCAAGCTCAACGAATTTGACCTGAACGAGTACATTCAGGCGATCCATTTCGATGAATTGAAGGTGCCGAGCGTTCCGTTTCAGCTTCCCACCTCCAAGACCTATCTCGGCCTGAAGCAGATGATGGAAAGCGAACTGGATTTTCTGAAGTCCACCGTTTTGTCCAAGTCCATGGCTCCGGTCCTGATGTATAGCGATATGCCCATGCAGGAGATGTCCAAGGATGCGGAATTCGCGAAAAAATGGATGTTCGGTATGGCGATGATGCTGAAAAAGGGCCTGCATCTGAACATGATCCATAATGTTGACCGGCCCTTTGCCGAGATGATGCTGGGGCTGGAAAGCTACATTCCGATGTACATGACGGGGCAGATCTCCCCCTATTATCTCAAGGGAACGCAGAATCATGTATTTCTGCATTTGCTGCGAGCCTCCGGCTCCGCGGCGCTGGCCGGGGAGGCAATCAGCGGCCACCACGCCGACGGCAGATACTATCTGACGAAATCCAGAGAGGAGGTCGCCTATTATAACCGCCGCGCCGAGGAGTTGCTGGAAAATGCCAGCCCGCTGATGGAGATCTACCGCGCGGAAAATGCAAAGTCGCTCAACGCCTTCCTGCTGGCAGATGCCCGGACGGAGGGAAAGCGCCGGAGCATTCTCTCCTCCCTGCCGCTTTATACAATGGAAGAAAACTACCTCAGAGACTTCCTGTGCCGCCATCGCGTTTCGGATGCGGAAAGCCAGCAAATCCTGAACCACGCGGCCATGCAGCGGAAGATCACGGAGAAAATTCTGGAAAATGGTGAAATTCAGGACGAAGTCCCATATTTGAGCGAACAGGAGTTTGAAAGCCATTCCCTGACGCTGCTCCTGTCCGGCCTGTTCTTTGAGCGGGATCTGCGCTACAGCTATGCAGACTACCTTGCCCATCTGGGGCAGACGAAGCGCTTTGCGCAGACGCATCCGACCTACCGGCTGGAGCAGACCGCCTCGCACACCTTCTGCAATTTACAGATCATTCTGCATGAGGGCCAGTGGGCGATGATCTCCAAGGGGAAATCTCCGGCGATCCATTTTGTCATCCGTCATCCGAAGATGCGCGAGGCGATCGAGAATTTTGTGCCGCCTGTGGTAGAATAAATACAAAAAGCATCCGCGAAAAGCGGATGCTTTTTTCAGCTTGTCAAAAAAGTCCTTTTGGACTTTTTTGACAAGCTGCCTACAAAA
>UQWH01000003.1 GCA_900544705.1 uncultured Eubacteriales bacterium
GAGGCCGTGCTTGCACAGCAGCTCCGTCAGGGTATTCTTGATGACGGGCGGCTGCACCAGATAGTGCGTCGGGATCTTCAGGTCGCCGTCATATTCCAGCATACCGGCAAACTTGACGCCAGTGTAGTCGCCGCGGTCGAACTTGTCGAAGTCCTTGCGGTCAAAGGCCAGAGAGATCTCCTGTGCGCGGTCGCCGCGGAAGTTGTAAAGAATGACGCTGTCGCCGTTGGCGATCTTCGCCACGGGCTTGCCGTTCTCCGCAATGACGAAGGCCGGGAGGTCCTGATCGATGCAGCTGGTTTCGGCGCGGTAGGTCTCGATAGCTTCCTTTGCGGAGGCGAACTGACGGCCGATGCCCTGCACGTGCGTGCGCCAGCCGGCTTCGACCATGGGCCAGTTGGCCTCGTAGCGGTCCATCGTGATCTGCATTCTGCCGCCGCCGGAGGCAATGCGGTAGTCGCTGCCGTCGGCGCGCAGCTCGGCCAGAACGTCCTCAAGCTGCTTGACATAGTCCAGCGCGGAGGTCGCGGGAACGTCGCGGCCGTCGAGCAGGATGTGGCAGTAAACGCGCTTGACGCCTTCGGCGTGCGCATGGCGCAGCATGGCGATCAGGTGGCTGATGTTGGAATGGACGTTGCCGTCGGACAGCAGGCCGAGGAAATGCAGGGCCTTGCCCTCCTGCTTGGCGTTGGCGATCAGCTCTTTCCACGTATCGGAGGCAAAGAGCGTCCCGTTCTGGATGGATTCGTTGACGAGCTTTGCGCCCTGAGAATAGATCTGGCCGCAGCCGAGGGCGTTGTGACCGACCTCGGAGTTGCCCATATCGTCGTCGCTGGGCAGGCCGACGGCCGTGCCGTGCGCCTTGAGCCAGTTGTGCGGGCAGGTCGCAAGCAGATGATCCAGATTCGGCGTCTTGGCCTGCGCGACCGCGTCGCCGCTGCCGCCGTCACCCTTGCCGACACCATCCATAATGATCAGAACAATCGGTTTTTTCATATATCAGAGTCTCCTCCAATTCTATTTATTTATGCTTCTAGTTATTTTACTACATTTTCGTTCGCAGTACAATCATTATTTTGCACTTTCTGGATTCCACACAAAAAAGCCGGCATTTTCTCCCCGGAATCTGTGGACAACCGCTCAATTCATGGAGAATTCGCCGTTTTCCAGCAGCGTCTGCACCGCCTCGCGCAGGCCCTCGGGAAGCTGCGCGTCCGGGTCGGCAACCGTCTTTGCCGCCGCCTCCTGCGCCTGCTTGAGAAGCCCCAGATCCTGCGCAAGATCGCCCAGACGGAACAGCGGCAGGCCGTGCTGGCGGCTGCCGAAGAAGTCGCCCGGCCCGCGCAGCCTGAGGTCCTCCTCGGCGATGCGGAAGCCGTCGTGTGTGGCGCACAGCGCGCGCAGGCGCTGCAAGGTTTCCGGGCTGCGGCTGTCGGACACCAGAATACAGTAAGATTTCGCCGTACCGCGGCCGATGCGCCCGCGGAGCTGATGGAGCTGGGAAAGGCCGAAGCGGTCGGCGTTCTCCACGACCATCAGCGTGGCGTTCGGCACGTCCACGCCGACCTCGATGACCGTCGTAGAAACCAGAATGTCATACTCCCCGGCGGCAAAGCGCCCCATGATCTCTTCCTTTTCCGCGCCTTTCATCTTGCCGTGCAGCAGCGCCACGCGAAGCTGCGGGAACACCTGCTGCTGCAAGGTTTTTGCCCACTGCTCGGCGGCCTTGAGGTCGTCGGCATCATTTTCCTCGATTGCCGGGCAGACGATGAAGGACTGATGTCCCTCCTCCGCCTGCCTGCGCAGGAAGCCGTTGAGCCGCGCGCGATAGCTCTCGTTGACCAGAAAGGTCTCCACCGTCTGACGGCCCGGCGGCAGCTCGTCGATCACCGACACCTCCAGATCGCCGTACATCAGAAGCGCCAGCGTCCGCGGAATGGGCGTGGCCGACATCAGAAGCAGATGCGGATGCGCGCCTTTTTCCAGCAGCGCGGCCCGCTGCGCAACGCCGAAGCGGTGCTGCTCATCGGCGATCACAAGGCCGAGATCGGCAAAAACCGTCGTCTCCGTCAGCAGCGCATGGGTGCCGATCACGACGTCCGCCTCTCCCGCCGCGATGCGCACGCGCAGAGCGCGCTTCTGTGCCGGTGTCATGGAGCCGGTGAGCAGCGCACAGCGCACGCCCAGAGGCGCCAGAAGCGGCTCCAGCCGTTCAAAATGCTGCCGGGCGAGGATCTCCGTCGGCGCCAGAAGCGCCGTCTGGCGGCCGTTTTTCGCCGTGCAGAAGGCAGCCGCCGCCGCGACCATGGTCTTGCCGCTGCCGACATCGCCCTGCACCAGACGGCTCATGGGCCGTCCCGCGCGGAAATCCGTCAGAATTTCGTCGATTGCGCGCCGCTGTGCGCCGGTCAGCTTGAAGGGCAGCGCCGCCGTGAAGGGCGCCAGTTCCGTGTCCGCGTAGGGCGGGACGGCAACGACCGTCCGCCGCGCGCGCATCAGACTGAGCGCGGTGAAAAAGATAAAGAATTCCTCGAAGATCAGCCGCCGCCGCGCGGCCTCCAGCGCCTCCGCGGAGGTCGGCCCGTGAATTTCATGCAGCGCCTGCGCCGCACCGCAGAGATCATACTGCGCGCGCAGGGACTCCGGCAGCGTTTCCGGCTCCTGCACCCGCGCCAGTGCCGCCTGCACCGCCTGGCCGACCACCTTGTTCGTCAGCCCGGCAGTGAGGGGATAGACCGGCAGAATGCGCCGCGTCACAAGGCCCTCGGCCTCCACCGGCTCAAAGAGCGGGTTGGTCATCGCGTAACCCAGATAGTCGCCGCTGAGCGTGCCGTAAAAGCAATAGGTGTCGCCGCGGCGCAGCTTCTCGGCCAGATAGCCCTGATTGAAAAACGTCAGGTGCAGCCGGCCGGTATCGTCCGCGACGGTGACCTTGGTCACATCCAGCCGCCGCTGCCCCGGCTTTGGGATGGCGTGCGACTGTGGGTTGGAGATCACGGAGGCGATAAAGCAGGCCGGAACACCCGCCTCCAGCTCCGCAATGGGCACCAGCTTCGTGCGATCCTCATAGGCGCGGGGATAAAACCGCAGAAGATCGTCCAGCGTATGCAGCCCCAGCTTGGCAAAAAGCTGGGCCTTTTTCGGTCCGATGCCGGGCAGGGTCTGAATGGGATCGCTGCGCTGCGCCATAGGCTCGCCTCCTTTTCCGGTTATTATACCACATTCTGCCGGAGAACGCAAAACGGCCGCGTCCGGGACGCAGCCATTATTGTCAGAATTTTGCAATTTTTGTATGCTTTTGCTTATCCGAATCGCCCCGAAGGGCAATTTGGGCAAGCAAAAAGCCTGATGGAGAACCATCAGGCAGGCTTTTGCTTGATTTTACGCCATGGCGTTCATCTTCAGGGTCATGCTGCTCTTTTTGCGGGCTGCATTGTTCTTGTGAAGAATCCCCTTGTTCACGGCCTTGTCAACGGCGACGACGGCGGCCTTATAAGCAGCACCGGCCTGCTCGCGGTTTCCCTCGGCGACGGCAGCGTCGAACTTCTTGATGGTAGTCTTCAGAGCGGACTTGTCCATCTTGTTTCTCTCGTTGGCGACCTTGGAAAGAGCAACTCTCTTCTTCGCGGACTTGATATTGGGCATGGATTACACCTCCTCCAATGGCGTTTATCTAAAAAACCATGTATTTAACCTCATGCAGAAATATATTATAACTGCGGCTTTCCAAGAAATCAATCCTTTTTTTCAGTTTTTTATAAAATTTTTCACGAAAGGCGCTTTTTCGGGGCAAACTAAGGCAAACAGCAAGGAGGAAACACGCATGGCGATCCGCACAGACCTGGCTCTGGAGGCCAAAACACTCTGGGAGCAGTCCGCCGGGCAGACGACGCAGCTTCGCGGCGTGCGCGCCCGTGAACGCAGCACGCAGGGCTTCGCCGTGACCGACGTGGAGATCCGCAACCGGCAGGGCGAGGAAGCACTGGGCAAGCCTGCGGGGACCTATGTGACCGTGGAGCTTCCGAAACGGGCGCAGGATCCCCGTCCGGCAGCCCGCGCCGTCGCGGAGGAGCTGCGCCGCCTGATGGCGCTCGGCCCGCAGGACAGCGTCCTCGTGGCCGGCCTCGGCAACACCGCCGTCACGCCCGACGCACTGGGGCCGAAAACCGTCGCGGGGCTCTTCCTGACGCGCCACCTCATCGAGCATCTGCCGGAGTATTTCGGCACCTGCCGCAGCGTCAGCGCCGTTGCGCCGGGTGTTCTGGCGACCACCGGCATGGAATCCATCGAGGTCGTCCGCGGTGCCTGCGCCCACGTGCGCCCGAGCTGCGTTCTGTGCATTGACGCGCTGGCTGCCGGCGCGCCGGAACGCCTGTGCACGACCATCCAGATGACCGACACCGGCATCGTTCCCGGCTCCGGCGTGGGGAACGCCCGCGCCGCCTTCCAGAAAAAGACGTTGGGCGTGCCGGTCTACGCCGTCGGCGTGCCGACCGTCGTGGACGCGGCCTCCCTCACCGGCCGCGGCGGTGAAGAAATGATCGTCACGCCGCGCGACATCGACGCGCAGATCCGCTATCTCTCCGCCGTTCTCTCCGGCGCGATCAATCTGGCGCTGCATCCGGGCTTCACGGAAGAGGATTTTGCACAATTTGTCTTACCGGCGTAGGTCGGGCTTATGTAAACGGCCTATGCAGCGTTTGCGCAAGTGTTTGCACAGGCAAAGTTGTGCAGAACTCTGTGCAGAATGTGCAAAACTCTTGAAAACCGGTGGCCTGCTCCCTGCACACGCCTGTGCATTGCCGATGCGAGCGGTGCATATTTGCATGAATACTGTAGGAGTTTTCGGTTTCAATAATTCCGTTATTTCTCGATAACTCGATTTTATGTAAACGCTTTGTGCTGCTTTTTTGTCGAAAATGTTTTGGTTTTTTTCGTTTCTGTCGAATTCTGTCTGCAATTTTATATGGAATTTATGGATCGAATTTCCTGTCAAGATGTCGAAGTGACGAAATTTCATTTTTTCACGAAAACAGCGGACAGGAAATCCTGCCCGCTGTTTTGATTCCGTTACCCCTCCCTGTGCAGAAGCACCCCGCGGTGCAGCACCACCAATGCCGCGTACAGCAGCGCCGCCATCAGCACGGTCAGCGTGAAATCCCGCAGCAGTGTGTAGGTCGATGCGGCGCCGCCGATGCATAGCTGCGCAGCGAGATAGCATGCGGGCGCCAGCGCGGCATCCGCAAAAAACGCGCGTACGCGTTTTTTCTTCCAGAAGGCAAAGAGCAGCGTCAAACAGACCACCAGCGCCGCGAAGGCCGCATAGGCATAAAATGCCAGCATGTGCCGGGGCAGTGTAATGCGTCCGCCGTCCGCTACGCCGTAGAGAAGCACATCCTCTCGACCCTTCATCTCGCAGTAATAAACGGGACCGAGCGGCTCATGCTGCGGATTCAAGACGATCTCCTGCGGTGTGCCGCGCCCGGTCAGGCGCGCAAGCTGTGTGGAATACGCGGAAATGCTGTAGCCCGTCTCACCGGAATCCGGCTCCTTCTCGCGTGTCAGCTCATAGCCGGTCACGCCGGGCAGAAACTCCACGGTCACAAGGCCGTCCTCCCGCTCGGACACACGCACCGCGTGGTCATACGACAGATAATGCGGCGCACTCAGCATACCGAACACCGCCACGGCGACGGCCAGCGACAGCAGCACCGCCGCCCAGACTGCGGCGCGGCGTTTGCGGCGCACGGCTCTTTGCAGCTTTTTCAAGGGGGCTACATCGGTATCCGGCGGCAAAACCGCGGGAGTTTGCAGCTCTTCCAGCCGCTTGCGGCAGGCGGGGCACTCCCGCAGATGCTCCTCGACCAGCGCATTGGTTTCCGCGCTCGTCATTTTCTCAGCGTAAAGCGGCAGCAGATCTGCCGCGACAGCACAGGACAGCTTCATTTTGGTTCCTCCATTCGCTCTTTGAGCTTGTTTCTGGCGCGGTGAAAGACGACGCAGGCCCAGTTTTCGGTCTTTCCGAACAGCGCGCCGATGCGCCGGAAGCTCAGTTCGCCGTAAACGCGCAGCATGAAGACCTCTTTGTACGGCTCCTCCAGCGCGTGCAGCGCGGCCTGCGCCTGCTCGGAAAGCGCGGCGTCGATCGCATTTTGCTCCACGCTTCCCTCCTGCGGCAGCTCCTCCGGGAGCTCCGTCAGGCGGCCGTCCTTCCGGAGCTGGGAGGTATAGCAGTTTTTCGCGATGCGGCAGAGCCAGTAGCGCACGTCGCAGTCGCCGCGGAAGCGGTCGATGCCCTCCAGCGCGCGGGCAAAGGTTTCCGAGGTGATCTCCTGCGCCTGCTCGCGATCCTTTGTCAATGCGAAGGCATAGAGATAGACCTCCCGGAAATACGCCTCATAGATCTCTTCAAACTGCGTCATACTTTCACCACCTGTTCATAAGACGCGCGAAGCTGCTTTTTCTTACAAAAAACCGCCCGAAAAATTTCGGGCGGTTTTGGATCAGGGTTTTTCAGAGGATTCTTCCGCTTTCTCTTCCGTCTGCGCGTCCTGCGCCGGCTTCTCCGCCTTTGTCTCGTCGAAGAAGCTCTCCGCAGTTTCCGGGATCGGCTCGCCGCGCATACAGGCCTCAAACTGCTTGCGGCTCATCGTTTCATGTTCCAGCAGATAATCCGCGATCTGATGGAGTTTATCGGCGTTGTCGCTGAGGATCTGCGCACACTGCGCATAGGCGCTGTCGATGATCTCCTTGACCTCCTCGTCGATCTGCGCGCCGGTCTGCTCGGAGTAGGACTTCGTGCGCTCGTAGTCGCGTCCGACGAAGATCTCGTCATCGTTGTCATAGGACACCGAGCCGATGCGCGCGCTCATGCCGAACTTGGCGACCATGTCGTGCGCGATCTTCGTCGCCCGCTGCAAGTCGTTGGAAGCGCCGGTGGAGATGTCGTTGTACTCCTGCTTCTCGGCCACACGCCCGCCCAGCAGGGTGACGATCTGCTCGTACATCTGGTTACGTGTCAGGTGGGTGCTCTCCTCCTCGGGCAGACTGATCGTCATGCCGAGGGTACGCCCTCTGGGGACGATGGTGATCTGATGCACCGGATCCTGCGTTTTCAGGAAGTAGGTCGCCACGGCATGACCGGCCTCGTGGATGGCTGTCATGCGCAGGTCGCGCTTGAGCGCGACGCGGCTGCGCTTCTCCGGCCCGGCGATCACCTTGAGGATGGAGGATTCCAGCGCCTGCATGGTGATGACGGGGCAGTTGTGCCGCGCGGAATAGAGGGCGGCCTCATTGAGCAGGTTTGCCAGATCCGCGCCGGTAAAGCCGCCGGTGGAGCGCGCAATGACCTTGAGGTCCACGTCGTCGGCAAGCTGCTTGTCGCGCGCGTGCACCTTGAGGATCTCCTCGCGTCCCTTGACGTCGGGCGCGCTGACATAGATCTGCCGGTCGAAACGGCCGGGGCGCAGCAGCGCCGGGTCGAGGATGTCCTGCCGGTTCGTGGCAGCCATGACGATCACGCCCTCATTGCTGCCAAAGCCGTCCATCTCCACGAGGAGCTGGTTCAGCGTCTGCTCCCGCTCGTCGTGACCGCCGCCCAGACCCGCGCCGCGGCGGCGGCCGACGGCGTCGATCTCATCAATAAAGATGATGGACGGCGCGCCCTTCTTCGCCTGCTCAAACAGGTCGCGCACACGGCTCGCGCCGACGCCGACATACAATTCGACGAAGTCCGAGCCGGAAATGGACAGAAACTGCACGCCCGCCTCGCCCGCGACCGCCTTGGCGATCAGGGTCTTGCCGGTGCCCGGAGGGCCGACAAGCAGCACACCCTTGGGGATCTTGGCGCCGATGCGGCGGTATTTCTGCGGATTGCGGAGGAAATCGACGATCTCCTCCAGCTCCTGTTTTTCCTCCTCTGCGCCTGCGACGTCCGCAAAGGTGACCTTCTTTTCGCCGGTGCCGACGCGGACATTGGCCTTGCCGAATTTGAAGGCGCCCGCGTCCCCGCGGCCCGCGCGGGCCATCAGGAAATACATCGCGACGATCAGGAGGATCATCATCAGGGCGTAGGGCAGGATCTGCACATACCACGGCGTTCCCTTCATGGGCAGATAATTGTATTCTTTGAGGGTTCCGGCCTCGCTCTGCTGGCGGATGGTCTCGCCCAGATCTTCATAGAAAATGCTCAGGCTGGCCAGCTCGTGCTGTACCGTCGTCGCGCCGTCCTCCATGGGCTTGGAGAGCTTCATGGTGATGACGTTATCCTCAAAGGTAAAGGCCTCCACCTGCTCCGCGCGGAACAGACCGCACATTTCGGAGTAGCTGACCTCCTCCGCCTTCGGACTGCTGAACACACTGAAGCACAGGATCAGGATGCAGGCGAACACCAGCGCATAGACCAGAATGGAAAAGAGTTTCGAACGTTTATTCAAGTGCTTGCTCCTTTATTTGGAATAGACCTCCGGTTTCAGGATGCCGACGAAGGGCAGGTTGCGGTAGAATTCCTGATAATCCAGGCCATAGCCCACCACAAATTCATTCGGGATCGTGAAGCCGACGTAGTCCGCCGTAATATCGACCTTGCGGCGTTCCGGTTTGTCGAGGAGAGTGCAGATCTTCAGGGAAGCAGGCTCCTTTTCCAGCAGGTGCTTCCGCACGAACTCCAGCGTCAGGCCGGTGTCCAGGATGTCCTCCAGGATCACGACATGGCGGCCGCGGATGTCCGTGGACACATCCTTGAGCATTTTCACCTGACCGGAAGTGGTCGTACCGGCACCGTAGGACGAAACCGCCAGGAAATCATACTGGCAGCGAATCGGTGTCGCCTGCACCATATCCGTAAAGAAGTTGACAACGCCCTTGAGCACGCCGATGAAAATCGGTTCCTTATCGCTGTATTCCTCAGCAAGTTCCTTTCCCATCTCCGCGATACGGGTCTTGAGCTGCTCCTGCGTGATCAGAACGCGCGCAATGTCTTGTATCATGGTACATCTCCTCTTTTTCTATTTGTATAATCAGGGCGGGTTCTCCCGCCAAAGGCCGACAAAGTGCATCCGTGCCGAGGTCCTCCACCGCCAGCACCCCGTCCTCTGACGCGAACACGCACAGCGCGCCGCGCCGGGCGCGCGGGATGCGGCGGTCGATCATCAGCTTTTTTAGGCTGGTGCGGTGCGCGCCGGTGCGGAATTCATCTCCCGTCCGGCGGGAACGGACAACGACCGTATGATTTTTAATCATAGCATATTTTATTGCAAATTGAAACGGGGATTTTCCCGAATTTTCAAAAAATTCCGCGATCGTACACAAAATACTGCCTTTTCCTCCCGGAAGCGGCGTCCGGCCGGGAATTTGCAGAGGGACGCAGAAGGGCTCCGCCTCCTCCGCCTCCTGCACGGTCAGGGCTTCATAGACCCGCCGGGCAATTTTCCCATGGGGCAGAGAAACCTCCGCCGAGGGCGAGGCCGCCGACAGAAGGCCGCGCACCGCCTCCACATGACACTGCGCCGCGTCTGCGGGGTAAAACCGCCGCAGCAGCACCCGGATCGCCCGGCGCTGCATTACCTCCGGTGCTTCGCGCAGGGGCTGCACGCGCCAGAGCGCCTGCCCGGACTGCGCCGCGTCCAGAAGCGCCTGCGCCTGCGCGTCGAGGTATTCGTCCTCCGCGCGCAGAAGCAGCGTCTGCTCCGTCAGCCGCCCCGGCAGCTCCGGCGCTTCCGCGCAGAGCAGCGGCAGAACGCCGTGGCGCAGGCGGTTGCGCAGGCAGTCGTCCGCGGCGTTGGTGGAGTCCTCCACAAAGGCAACGCCCTCCGCGCGCAGAAATTCCAGAGTTTCCGTCCGAGAGGCAAACAGCAGCGGCCGCACGATCCTCCCGCGCACCGGCGGGATGCCGCACAGGCCGCGCAGCCCCGCGCCGCGCATAAGATTCAGGAGCACCGTTTCGGCGTTGTCGTTTGCATTGTGCGCCGTGGCAAGCTTATCGCAGTCCAGCGTTTCAAAGAAGGCATAGCGCAGGCGGCGGGCCGTTTCCTCCACGCCGGACGCGCCATAGCTTCCCTCCGGCGCCGCGCCCACGGTGAGCGCGATGCCGCGCGATGCGCAAAATTCCCGCACGAAGCGCTCGTCGCGGTCGGACTCCGCGCCGCGCAGGCGATGGTTGAAATGCGCCGCCTGCACGGAAACGGAAAGCTCCGATTGCAGGCAATGCAGACACCACAGCATCGCCATGGAGTCTGCACCCCCGGAAACCGCGCAGATCACGCGGTCGCCCTCGGAAAACAGCCCCAGACGGCGGCACCACGAAAGCATCTCAGCCTTCATTGTGCCTCCACTCCCGGTCGGCAAATGTCGTAAACTGCGGCAGCCATTGCAGCTCGACCGTGCCGGTCGAGCCGTGGCGGTTCTTGGCCACGATGCACTCGGCGACATTCTGTTTTTCCGTATCTTTATTATAATAGTCCTCGCGGTAGAGGAACATGACCTCGTCCGCATCCTGCTCGATGGCGCCGGATTCACGCAGATCGGAGATCATCGGGCGCTTGTCCTGACGGCTTTCATTGGCACGCGAAAGCTGCGACAGGCAGATCACCGGCACATTCAGCTCCTTGGCCATGATCTTCAGGCTGCGGGAGATGTCGGAAACGACCTGCTGGCGGTTCTCGCCGGCATTGCTCCTGCCGCCGGAGGAGACCATCAATTGCAGGTAGTCGATGATGACCAGTGCCAGATCGTCGATGCGGCGGCACTTGGCGTTCATTTCCGCCACGGTGAGCGAGGGGTTGTCGTCCACGCGGATGTCCGTCTGCGCAAGCGCCGAGGCCGCGATGCCGATCTTGCTCCACTCGTCCACGGAAAGCTGCCCGGTGACGAGCTTCTGGTTGTCCACAAAGCTCTCGTTGGAGATCAGGCGCGTGACCAGCTGCTGCTTGGACATTTCCAGCGAGAAAAAGGCCACCGTGCGCTTCGGATTTTTCTTTGCAACATTCAGCGCCAGATTCAGCGCCATGGAGGTCTTGCCCATGCCGGGACGGGCGGCGAGGATAATCAGGTCGGTCTTGTTCAGACCGCTGATGAACTTGTCGAGGTCGCGCAGGCCCGTAGACAGGCCGGAAATATCGCTGCCGGACTCGGACATCTCCGTCAGGCGGTCAAAGACCTTGAGCAGGATGGTGCCGATGTGCTCCAGCGATTCGTTCGTATTGCCGCGGCGCAGCGCAAAGATGCGCTTCTCCGCCGCCTCCAGAATATCCTGCGCGCTGCCCGCGCCCTCGTAGACCGTGTCGATGATCCCGGAAGCGGTTTCCGACAGATTGCGCAGCAGCGCCTTTTCGTGGACGATGGTCGCGTACTGCTTGACATTGGCGGCCGTCGGCGTGACCTCCATGAGCTGCATGAGGTACTTGGCGGAATTCTGCTCGTCAAAGACACCGCGCTCGCGCATCTTATCCAGCACGGTGACGGGGTCGATGACCTGCGAATAGCTGAACATCTCATAGATCGTCTCATAGATGTCGCGATTCGTCTGCAAATAGAAGTCGTCCGGGCGCACGATGCCCACGACATCGCTGACGCAGCGGCTGTCGATGAGCATGGAACCGAGCACAGACTGCTCCGCCTCCGGCGAATGGGGCGCCTGACGCGACAGCAGCTCTTCCGTTGTGGGCATGGAATTCCCTCCCTTTGGGTTTTCTCTTTCTTGTTGAAAAAAATCAGCAAGGGCGGGCGGCAGAAAAACGCCGCACGCCGCAGATGACTGACTTCCGGCAGCACTGCGCGGGGCGCGCGGCGCTGTTTTCGATATTTCTCAGGCCTCTTCGATCTTCAGCTTCAGTTCGCCGGTGATCTCATAGCCCAGCTTGCACTTGACGGTGTAGGTGCCGGTGGTCTTGATCGGCTCGTCAAGCACGATCTTGCGCTTGTCCAGCGCGATGCCGTGCTCCTTTTCCAGCGCGTCGGCAATTTCCTGCGTGGTCACGGAGCCGAACAGCCGTCCTGCGCCGCCGCCCTTGGCATAGACCGTGACGGTCAGCTCCTTCATACGGTTGGCGATCTGGAAAGCCTCCTCGCGCTCACGCTGGCGCTTTTCCTGCTGCGCCTTGTCGTTCATGCGCATGGTATTGACATTGTCCGCCGTGGCCTCGACCGCCAGCTTGCGCGGCAGCATATAATTGCGGGCATAGCCGTCGGAAACCTCGATCATCTGGCCCTTCTTGCCCTTTCCGCGGACATCCTGCTGTAAAATCACTTTCATGGTTCTTCCTCCTTTAGTTTTCGTAGAAACGGTCGATGGACTGGACGAGCTCCTCCAGTGTTTCAGGGACCGAATGATTTTTGACCTGCGCGCCCGCGGTCGCGGCATTGCCGCCGCCGCCCAGCGGCTCCAGAATCACCTGCACGTTCGCGTCGCCGATGGAGCGTGCGGAGATTATCGTCTGGTCGTCCTGCGGGTACAGGACGAAGGATGTGTCGATGCCGGAGATATTCAGAAGTTCATCGGCTGCCTGCGCCGCGATGGTGCGCGTGGCAGTGTAGTCCAGCGCCGAGATGGCGATGTGGTCGCGGTAGAGCTTCGCGTTCTGGATGATCTTATAGCGCGCAATGGTGGAGGGCAGATCGTTCTGGAAGAGCTTTTTGACCTCCACGGTATCCGCGCCGATGCGCCGCAGGAAGGCCGCTGCCTCAAAGGTGCGGCTGCTCGTGCGCACGCCGAAATTCTTGGTATCCAGCACGATGCCGGCCAGCAGCGCCGCCGCCTCCTGCATGAGAATATCCTGCGTTTCCACGGCGTATTGCAGCAGCTCCGTCACGAGCTCCGAGGCAGACGACGCAAAGGGCTCATGCAGGTTCAGGACGACCTGCTCGATATAGTCCGCCGCCCGGCGGTGATGGTCGATGACCACGACCCGGCGGATGGACTCCAGCAGGGGCTTGCTCTCGACCTGATCGGGGCGGTTGGTGTCCACGACGATCAAAAGGCTCTTCGCGTCCGCCGTCAGAAGCGCCTCCTGCCCGGAAATAAAGCAGTCGCGGTACTCCGGCAGAGGCCGCAGCAGCTCCAGCACGGGGCCGGCAGCGTTGACGTCCTTATCAATGACGATATTGACCTTTTTCCCGCGCTTGCGGCACAGACAGCACACGCCCGCCGCCGCACCGACGGAATCCAGATCGGCCATTTTATGACCCATGACGAAAATGCGGCTGGACTGCATGATCAGCTCCGACAGAGACGACGCCATCACGCGCGCCTTGACCTTGGTGCGGCGCTCGGCCTGCTTGTTGCGCCCGCCGAAGAAGGTGAAATCGTAGCGATCCTTGATGACCGCCTGATCGCCGCCGCGGGAGAGCGCCATCTCGATAGACAGCGCCGCAAAATCGTAGTCCTCCTTGAAGTCCACGCCGTCCTTGCCGACGCCGATGGACACCGTCGCGGCAATGCCCGCCGGGTTCGTCACCGTGCGCATCGTTTCGAGAAGCGAGAACTTGGCCTCGGCCATCCGGGCCAGATCTCTGGCCTCCGTCAGAAGCAGATAGCGGTTGCGCTCGACCTTGCGAAGCAAGCCGCCGTAGCTGTCCGTCCATTCGTTGATCTTCGTGTCCAGCTCCGCGTTCAGGCCGGAGATCGCCGCATCGGAGAGGTTGTTTGTCAGTTCGTCGTAGTTGTCCACAAGCAGAATGGACACGATGGGACGCGAGCGGATATATTCATCGCGCACCTGCAAAAGCTCCGTCAGGTCGAGCAGGTAGATCATGCCCAGCACTACGCCGGAGCGGGAGTCCTTCTCCGGCAGGATGGTTCCCGCGACGCGGTAGCGGCGGTCGCGGAAGCGCAGCTCCGTGCCGTTCTGAGGCTTGCCGCCCGTGAGCCACTGCATGGAAAAGCCGGGGAAGATTTCTGTAACGCGCGGGGCGATCATGGATTCCCGCAGGTCGGCCAGCGCGGAGAAGGCTTTGTTGCACCAGACCAGCTCGTTGTCGTTGAGCTTGACCAGCGCCACCGGGAAGGGCACCTCACCGGAGGTGCGCTCCATGAGCTCGTTGGTGGACTGGATATAGGCAGTCAGCGCGCGCCGCCGCCGGGCGCTTTTCCAGTAGCTGTAGCCCAGAATCAGCAGCGTCACACCGGCCTCCACGCCGGCAAGCGCATACTGCCGCAGCGCCGCCGTCGCAATGCAGAACAGCGCCATCACCACAAAGTAGAGCACCACGCTCGGCTGCACCAGACGGCGTACTTTCTTATTCAAGCTGCTCACTCCTTTCGCGGATGAGTCTGTCAATTCGTATAAGTTATAATATTATAGCAAATCCTCTGTTGTTTTTCCACTGTTTCTTTTACGGATTTTCTCCGGGAAGAAAAAAATGTATACTTTACGACCGTTCCATGTTATAATAATTGGAAAGGACGCCAGCTTCCCTGCAGACGGTTCCCGGCCGCAGGCGTCCAACGCAAAAGACATTTCCTGTTTTGTCTTTCGGGCGGCAGCAATGCCCCTACATATAACAAAGCATTTGCAGAAAGGAGCAAATACCATTTGGCAGAAAAATTGAAAATTATCCCCCTCGGCGGACTTAACGAGATCGGCAAAAACATGACCGTGCTGGAATACGGTCAGGACATGATCGTCGTGGACTGCGGGCTTGGTTTCCCGGAGGACGACATGTACGGCGTCGATCTGGTCATCCCGGACGTGACCTATCTTGCCAAGAATCAGAAAAAGCTGCGCGGCTATTTCATTACCCACGGCCATGAGGACCACATCGGCGCGCTTCCCTATATTCTTCAGGCAGTCAACGCGCCCGTCCACGCCACGCCCCTGACGCTGGGTCTGATCAAGCTGAAGCTGGAGGAGCACAAGCTGCTGGGCAAGACCAAGCTCGTCACCCACCACCCCGGCGACGTCGTCAAGGCCGGGTGCTTCTCCGTAGAATTCATCCATGTGAATCACTCCATCGCCGACGCTGTAGCCTTCGCCATCAAAACGCCGGTCGGCACGGTCATCATGACGGGCGACTTCAAGATCGACCCCACCGCGGAGGACGGCATGACCGACCTCGGCCGCTTCGGCACGCTGGGCAAGGAGGGCGTCTACGCGCTGCTGTGCGACTCGACCAACGTCGAGCGTCCCGGCTACACCCCCTCGGAATCCACCGTGGCCGAGAGCTTCGACCGCCACTTCAAGGGCTGCAAGAGCCGCATCATCGTCACGACCTTCGCCTCGAATATGCACCGCATCCAGGCGGTGCTGGCCATCGCCCACCGCTACGGCCGCAAGGTCGCCGTCACCGGGCGCAGCATGGAGAACATCCTCAAGGTCGCCACGGAGCTGGGCTATCTCACCATCCCGGAGGGCACGCTGGTGGACATCAACCAGATCAAGTCCGTGCCAAAGGACAAACTCGTCATCGTTTCCACCGGCTCACAGGGTGAGGATATGTCCGCCCTGTACCGCATGGCCTTTTCCAGCCACCGGCAGGTGGAGATCCAGCCGGGCGACCACGTGATCATCTCGGCCTCCGCCATTCCCGGCAATGAAAAATCCATCTCCCGCATCATCAATGAGCTCTACCGCAAGGGCGCAGATGTGGTCTACGACCGGCTGGAGGGCCTGCACGTTTCCGGCCACGCCTGCTGCGAGGAGCTGAAGATCATCCATGCGCTGACGAAGCCGAAGTTCTTCATTCCCGTCCACGGCGAACAGCGGCACCTGCAAAAGCACGCCGCCCTCGCCCGTCAGATGGGCATGAACCCGAAAAACATCCTCATCAGCGACATCGGCAGCGTGATCGAATGTACCCCCAAGACCTGCCGTCTGGGCGGCACGGTTCCGGCGGGCAAGATCCTCGTCGACGGTACCGGCGTGGGCGACGTGGGAAGCGTCGTGCTGCGCGACCGCAAGCATCTGGCGCAGGACGGCATGATCGTCGTTTGCGTCAACCTGTCCAGCGAGGACGGCTCCGTCCTCTCCGGCCCGGACATCATCAGCCGCGGCTTCGTCTACATGAAGGACAACGAGGATCTGATGGATGCCCTGAAAATGGTTGCCGCGCACTCTCTGGAAACCTGCCGGGCACGCAACATCTCCGACTGGGCGACGATCAAATCCACCATCAAGGGCGATCTGAGCCAGTTCCTGTTCAAGAACACCAAGCGTAACCCGATGATCCTGCCGGTCATTATGGAAATTTAAGAATCCCGGGCGCGTGCTTTCTCGCACGCGCCCGGGTTGTTTTTTCAGGAATTGACCTTTTGCAGAAAAGCATCCAGCTCTTTTACGGTCTTGAAATAAAAATCGCAGTTTTCGCGCATGAAGCACTCGATCTCCGGGACGTCGTTCGCCCAGCCCGCTGCCGCAAACGGCACGCCGCAGGCGCGGCACATATCATATCCCGGCTTCAGATCGTCCACCATCAGAATTTCTTCCGGCTTCAGGGCAAAGCGCCGCATCAGATCCTGCATCGGCCAGACGTTCGGCTTTCTCTGCTCCGGCGGCAGCTCCCAGCCGTAGACCGCATCCGGCTCCGGCAGGCCGTCCTCGCGGTAATCGCGCAGAATATTTCCGCTGACCGAATGTGAAATCACCGCGATCAGTCCTCCCGCCGCACGGTGCCGGCGCAGGATCTCCTGCATACCGGGATAAGCCTCCGGGACACGCGTGCGGACATAGTCCTGCCAGAAACGGAACTCCTCTGTCAGCTCCTCCTCGGAAAGCCCCACGATGTCGCGGAAGAATTCCGCCACACCCGGCGCAAAGTTCCAGCGAAAATAATCCTCCAGCGAGTAATACGCCCCCGGCCGCACCTTGTGCAGATAGGCCAGAAAGGACGGATAGTGGATGGTCGCGGTGCTGTTGACAACGGTATCATCGTGATCCAGCACCAGGCATTTATATCGCATGAGCTTCTCCCTTCCGTTCTCTGGCGCCGAGGAAGAACAGCACGCCTGCCAGAAGCCACAGCACAAGGCTGAGCCACTGAGAGGTGGACAGGAAGAGGATTGCGCCGCGGATGCTGTCATAGCGGAAAAACTCCAGCACAAAGCGTGCAAGGCCGTACAGCACGCAATACCAGGCAAGGCCGTCGTAGCGGCTGCGCCGCTTTTTCAGAAGCAACAGCAGCAGTGCAAAGATCACAAGATCCGCCGCCGACTCAAAGAGCTGCACCGGCAGCAGCTTCACGCCCACGGGTGCGCCGCCGACCGGATGGGAAAATACCACACCGAGGCAGCTTTCCGTCGGGCGGCCGTAGCAGCAGCCGGTCAGGAAGCATCCGACCCGGCCGATCGCATGACCCAGCGGAAGAGCGGGCGCAACGGGATTGATGTAATCGCGCAGATCCGCCTTTGCAAGCCGGCTTCCGAGCAGTCCGCCAAGCAGACCGGCAAGCAGCGCACCATAGAATACAATGCCTCCGAAAAGCTGACGAAATTCTCCCGCGCACAGCAGCGCCCACGCCTGTGCCGGCGTATAGGTCACGACGGCAAAGAGCAGCACGCCGCCGAGCAGCCCGATCCCGGAGCCGAGCGCGGCAATGACCGTGAAATCCTCCACGCACAGCCCGGCGCGTTTCACACGCCACGCGCCAAAGAAGGCTGCCGCAAGAAAGCCGAGCACCAGCATCACGCCATAGGCGGGAAGCGTCAGGCCGAAAATATGAAAATAGGGCAACATGGAAAGCCCTCCCTTTTTAATAAAACGGCGCAACCCGGAAGGGTTGCACCGTTTTCCTTGGCTACGTAAGAATTAAGCGGAAACCAATGCGGTATGGCAGGCGACGCAGGCGATGAACAGGATCGCACACAGAACCGTGCCGATGATAGAAAGGACCAGACCGGCGGTGTTGATGCCCTTCTTTTCCTTCTTGTTGGCCAGCGCTGCAAGGACGATACCGGCAACACCGAGAACGATGCCGATCCAGCCATAGTAGGAAATGCCGGGAACCAGGCAGAAGATGCCGAACACCGTTGCCAGGATGCCAAGAATCAACGAAACAATGCCCATTTTTTTACTCTCCTTTTTATTAAATTTGCACATAGCCAGTTTAGCAGGAATCGCCATTCTTGTCAATAGTCACTTTTATCCACCGGCAAGATAACTTTCATGCTCGCTCGGAAAGAGGTTCCACTCCCCCACCTCCGCCGGGCGCGCACCGATGCCGACATAGTAGGCGTCCAGCGGCGTCAGCTCCACCGTGATGTAGCTTTCGGAGTTGACGGTGAACATGATGTCGTTTGAGCCGCTTTCCTCGCAGTAGTTTACATAATTTTGGCTAATTGCCGCACTGGAGTAGTACAGGTCATGTGCGCCGAAGGTGTGCAGGATTTCATGGGCATAGGTTGCCGGCGGCGAGTCGAATTCTCCCTCGAATTTGACATACAGGTTGACGATCTCCGTCATAAAGCTCTCGCCGCTGGTGTAGCCCAGCGACCACGGCCGCACATCGTTGTCATAGTCGGTATTGAAATAAAAGAAATAGATCACATTGTCCGCGCAGTATTTATTGATCAGGCGCTGCACATCAATATTTTCCTCGATGAAGGCCACCTGTGCATCATATTCGTCTATCCCGGAAATGACCAGATTCTGTGTAAAGGCAGCCTCGTAGAAAAGATCCTCGTGGTCCGTCCAGTCATAGATGAACTGTGCATCTGCGCCGTAGGCCATCGCCTGCGCGGTCAGCCACTGTGTCGCCTCGGTCAGATTGCTCAGTGTCTGCGCCATGAGTCCGGCATCCGTCGACGGCTCCCAGTAGGTCGCGTTGTCGTCGGTAAAAATGGAGACGATCAGCGTTGTCCCCCGCAGCGCACCGGCCGAGCCGAGCGAGCCGTCATAGTCCGACACATAGGGAGGGTAGTCCTCCGGCTCGGTGGATTCCTCCGTTGGCTCCGGCTCCGGCAGGGCGGGCTGATACCTATCGTCCAGCCGGGTCAGCTTGCCGCCTGCGCCAAAGGAGTACTCACAGCAAACAGGGGAAAAGCCGCCGGTTTGCTCGGCATCCCGGTAATAGTCCGGCAGCTCCGACGCGCTGTAGGTTTCCGCCTGAAGCGCACCGGTCACATTCTGCGGGCAGAAAGATCCGGTGAAGGCCTCCATGTCCAGCGGGAAGCGGTAGCGCGTCTGCGACAGAGGCTCGTAGTCGCTGCCGCAGGCATAGACGGTGACGGAAACCTCCTCGCCGCTTTCGGAGACCGCAAGCAGCTGCAAATACGCCGTCCCCTCCGGGAGCTCGGACGACTGCCGGTCGCCCTCCTCCGGAAGCAGACCGCAGGCACTCAGCAGCAGAACCAGCGCAAGCAGTATCAGGGGAACCCTGTGATGTCGTTTCATGATCGTCCTCCATCTCATTCCTTTTCCTCCATTGTAGCGGAATTTTGAAAAAATGCAAGAGAAACCGGCGGACGCCCTGACAGTGCGTCCGCCGGTCGTAAATCACTATGGCTCCGAAGGCTCCGTCGGTTCCGGTTCCTCCGAAGGGTCGGTGCCATCGGAAGGCTCTGTCGGTTCCGTCGGTGTCGGCGGTTCCGTCGGCTCCGGCGTCACCGTGATGGTGATCGTCAGGCTGCCCGCCTGATATTCTGCGGTTTCTGCCGCCGTGATGGTAATGGTGCAGCTGCCCTCTCCGACAATGGTGACAAGGCCGCTGTCATCCACGGTGCAGACGGAGGGATCGTTGCTGCTGTAGCACAGCGCGGCGCCGCCCAACGCGGTAACGTCCAGCCGGAAGCTGCCGTCGCCCGCCTGCACGGTATAGGCCGTCTGACCGGAAAGCCGCTGCGTCCTCTTCACGACCTGTACCGTCACCTTCTTCGTTGCCTGCGCATAGGCAGCGCTGCCCGGCGCAGTGATCGTGATCTCACAGCTGCCCGCTGCGGCCGCCGTGACCGTGCCGTCCGCACTCACGGCAGCAACCGCCGGGTCGGAGCTCTCATAGCGCAGCGCGGCGCCGGAGGAGGCGCTGGCGTTCAGCGGCGTCTTGTCGCCGGGATTGAGCACGAGGCTCTCGGGTGCAGAGATGGTCTGGGTCTGCTTCGTGACCGTGACGGTGATCGCACATTCGCCGTCTTTATAGGCCTGTGTACCTTCGGAATAGGCATAGACCGTGCAGGTTCCCTCCCCCACCGGGGTGATAACGCCGTCCTGCGACACGGTGCAGACCGAGGGGTCCATGGACTCATACTGACTGATGACTGCGTCGCCGCTGGGGCGCACGTCCAGCTTGACGGGCGCGGAGCCCGGCGTGAGCGTATAGCTCGTCGTGCCGCTCCAGACCTGCGTCCTGCCCTCCACGCTCTTCAGGCCGCCGTAGACAATGACATAGGTGCCAACGCGGACATTTGCCAGGATCGTCAGCGCCTGATTTCTGGGAATGTTGATGCAGCCGTGGCTGCCGCGGTAGAGATAGCGCGTGCCGCCGAACACCGTCCGCCACGAGGCGTCGTGCAGGCCGATGCCGCCGTTGAAGGGCATGAAGCACTCGACCCAGTCGCGATAGCCGGGGCCGGAGAGATAGCGGTTGGTGTCCTTGCTCTTGATGGTGAACACGCCCTCCGGCGTGTCCCAGCCGTTGGCCACGCAGCCGGAAACGATGGGCGCGCTCACGACCAGCGCGTGGTCTTTGTAGCAGTAGACCATCTGGTTGGTCAGGTCAACTTCGACATAGCTGCCGCCGTAATCCTCCACGCCGCCGGAGTCTGACGGCGCGTAATAGGTCGCCGTGCGGTTGCCGCTGACGCGGTTTTTCAGGCAGGAAAGGAGATCGGCATACAGCGCGTCGCTGTCGACGGACTGGCCGCCGCGGTAGGAATTGACATTGATATATCCGCCGAGCGTAGTCCGGAACTGCACCGGTTCACCGCTGACGGAATGCCGCCGGGCGATCGTGCTGCAATAGGACGCGATCGCTTCGGTGTTCAGCGCGACCGTTCTGCCGTCCGACTGGATCAGCAGCCACGAGGCCACACGGTCACGGTTGATGTATTCATAGCTGGTGTCCTTGCCCTCCGGCGTGAAGCTGTAGGTCAGGGAGATCTGCAAATAGGAATTGGCGGTTTCGACCGCTTCGGCAAGGGCGGCATTGCCCTCCGCCTTCTCGCCCTCTGCGCTCTGCTTCTGTTCGGAGGTCACCGTGACGCGCTCGGCAAGGCCGCGCGCGGCTTCCTGCACCGCTTCGACCGCCTTGGTATAGTCCGTCGAAATTCCGGGCGCGCCGTCCACGCCGATGAACTCTCCCGTCCGGGTATCATATTCCAGATGCGCACGCGTGGGGTCGTCCAGCCAGGAAAGCGCCTCGGCCGGCTCGGTCGGCTCCGCTGCTTCCTCGCCGGAGGCCTCGGAGGACTTGCCCGCCTCCTCCGCCGCAGCGACCGCCGCGTCCCGCGCGGAGAGAAGCGCCGTGCGCAATTCCTCCGCATCGCCGGTCAGAAAGAGGTCTTTTCCCTCAAAAGTGAGCGTTTCATGGTCCGCATCCTGCGTTTTCAGGAGCGCGGCCAGATCGGCCTTTTCATTATATGTAAGGCCGAGGCGCGCGGCGTCCATGGAAAATTCCACGCCGTCCAGCGTCACCCTCAGCTCATAGGTCTCTACGGTCTTTTTGAGCAGCGCCGCAGCCTCCTCCGGCGTCTTGCCGGACAGGTCGATGCCGTTCAGCTTCGTGCCGTCCAGAAACGCACTCAGCGTCTCCGGCTGCGTCGGGGGCTCCGGTTCCTTCTTCCGCTTGCAGGCGCTGACCGCCAGAACCAACGCAAGCAGCAGCGCCACGATCGCACAGCGTCTGATGATTTGAGTCATTCCGAGTCCTCCTCATGTCTTTTTATCTGCTTCTTAATTATACTATGTGGTTTCCATAAAATCAAAATCAGATTGTAACCTTTTCAGAAAAATGTCGGAACGCAGAAAAAAACCGCGCCGGGTTCCCGGTGCGGACAAAAAACGCGGCGGGTTCTTTCGAACCCGTCGCGTTGCGGTCTGATTCAGATCAATACATGCCGCCCATGCCGGCGCCGCCTGCCGCTGCCGCTGCTGCGGCATCCGCTGCGGGATCGGGCTTGTCGGCAACGATGGACTCGGTGGTCAGGACGCAGGCTGCGATGGAAGCCGCGTTCTCCAGAGCGGTTCTCGTGACCTTGGTCGGGTCGACAATGCCGGAGGGGATCATATCGCAGTAGGTCGCGGTATAGGCATTGTAGCCATAGCCGACCTTGCGGCTGCTCTTGATTCTCTCAAAGACGACGGAGCCGTCCACGCCCGCGTTCTCCGCGATCTGGCGGATCGGGGCCTGCAGCGCCTTCGCGATGATCTGTGCGCCGGTCTTTTCGTCGCCGGAGAGCTTCGCAACCAGCTTCTCGACTGCCGGAATCGCATTGACAAAGGCCGTGCCGCCGCCGGCGACGATGCCTTCCTCCACTGCCGCGCGGGTCGCGTTCAGCGCGTCCTCGACGCGGAGCTTCTGCTCCTTCATGGCAACCTCGGTCTGTGCGCCGACGCGGATGACCGCTACGCCGCCGGACAGCTTTGCCAGGCGCTCCTGCAGCTTCTCGCGGTCATAATCGGAGGTCGTGACCTTGATGGCCGCCTTGATTTCATGAATACGGGACTGGATGGCCTCGGAGTCGCCACAGCCGTCGACGATGACGGTGGTGTCCTTGTTGACCTTGATCTGACGGGCGCGGCCCAGATCGGACATCTGAACCTCCTGCAGATTCATGTTCAGCTCGGAAGCGACATAGGTGCCGCCGGTGAGGATGGCGATGTCGCGGAGCATTTCCTTGCGGCGGTCGCCGAAGCCGGGCGCCTTGACGCAGACGCAGTTGAAGCTGCCGCGCAGACGGTTGACAAGCAGGGTGCTCAGCGCGTCGCCCTCAACGTCCTCGGCGATGATGACGAGCTTCTGGCCACCCTTGACGATCTGCTCCAGAATGGGCAGGATATCCTGAATGGAGGAGATCTTCTTATCGGTGATCAGGATATAAGGATCATCGACGACGGCTTCCATCTTATCGGTGTCGGTGACCATATAAGGGGAGATATAGCCGCGGTCGAACTGCATACCTTCAACGACCTCCAGACCGGTCTCCGCGGTCTTGGATTCCTCGATGGTGATAACGCCGGAGGCGGTGACCTTCTCCATTGCCTCAGCGATCAGCTTGCCGATCTCCTCATCGCCGGAGGAAACGGTACCGACTCTTGCGATGTCGGCGCTGCCGTTGACCGCCTGAGAGTTGGCCTTGATCGCTTCAATCGCAGCATTGACTGCCTTCTGCATACCCTTGCGCATGACCATGGGGTTTGCGCCGGCGGAAACGTTCTTCAGACCCTCGCGGACGATGGCCTGTGCCAGCAGGGTTGCGGTGGTGGTGCCGTCACCGGCGACGTCGTTGGTCTTGGTGGCGACTTCGCGGACGAGCTGTGCGCCCATATTTTCAAACGGATCCTCCAGCTCCACTTCCTTGGCGATGGTCACGCCGTCGTTGGTGATGAGCGGGGCGCCGTATTTCTTGCCGAGAACGACGTTACGGCCCTTCGGTCCGAGCGTCACTTTTACGGTATCTGCCAGCTGGTCGATGCCGGACTGGAGCTTCTTACGGGCGTCTTCGCCGAATTCAATCATTTTTGCCATAGCTGCATTGCCTCCTGATTATTCTACAATTGCGAGGATCTCGGACTGACGAACGATGGAGTAATCCTTCTCGTCGAGCTTAATTTCCGTTCCTGCATATTTGCCGACAACAACCTTGTCGCCGGGCCTGACGACCATCTTGACCTCGTTGCCGTCTACCATGCCGCCGGGGCCGACAGCCACGACCTCAGAGATCACGGGCTTTTCTTTATTCGCAGTAGAGAGAATGATGCCGGATGCGGTGGTTTCCATCGCTTCAACAGGCTTGAGCAGAACACGGTCTGCAAGGGGAACCAATTTCATGATCTATTACCTCCGATATTTGGGAGCCTCCGGAATTCCGGCGCGTCCCTTTGATTTACAAAGTCGAGTGTTAGCACTCATTCTCTCTGAGTGCTAACACCTATATCATACCCATCTTTTCCAAAAAGTCAAGAGGATTTTCAAGAAAAAGTACGACTAATTTTTTAATTTTTTGTGTCCAGCAGGCCCATCCGGTCGAGCAGCGCAAGGATGCGCAGTGCGTCCTCGCCGAGGTCGAGGATCAGTCCCTCGCCTGCGCCGCCCTTGCCCAGCAACAGACCGCGGGTGCCGAGCTTGTCCAGTGCCGCGCGGTAGCGGGGATTCTTCACATCCTTCAGAAGCTCATAGCGCGCCGCCTCCGCCTGTAAACCATAGTATTCCGCAATACAGGCGGCCTCCGCCTGTGCAAGCAGGCGCAGATTGTCGTCCTGCAAGAGCCAGTTTGTCATGCGGGTGTTGGTGTGGAAGCTGTGCTCCAGGATCATCCCCGTCACGCCGACGTTCGCGCTGTAGCGGATGACGCCGTAATAATCCGCATTCTTCGCGGAATTCCACCGCACGAGGATCTGCGGCGATTGCCGCGTCCCCATGGCGGACGCGATCACCTCCGACAGTGCCTGCGCCAGCGCCTTGCCGTTTCCGCTGACGGGATAGTAGACGCGCACATAGTCCACGCTCTCGTTGGCGTTCCCGCCGACGGCATTGGAATGCAGGCTGAGGAAGAGGTCGCAGCCCTTTGCCATCGTCCCGCGCTCAAAGAGGCTGGGGTCGTCCTGCACCGAGCTGCGGGTGCAGAGTACCTCTATCCCGTAGGCTTCCAACGCTTTTTTCAGGAAGCGCTGATACTCGAACATCCGGTTTCCCTCATAATAACGTTCGACCGCCGGTGAGCGGTTGTCCCACGCGCCGTGCCCGGCGTCCAGACAGATTTTCATGCGTGTTTTCCTCCGTTCTTTTCCGACTGCGTGCCAAAGTAGAAGCTGATGATGACCGCAAAGATCGTCATGACCTCCTGCGGCGTGATGTGTCCGCGCAGCGCGAGCGCCGCAAACACGGCGGTCAGCGTGAGCGTGACCAGCGACTTGATGCACAGCAGCTTTGTCAGGCGTTCCTTCATTTTCCAATCACCCCCTCCAGGTCGCTGAGCCGGTGGTTGACGACCTTGATCCGCTCCTCCAGCAGAGGGATTTTTTCGCCGAAGCCGTTGTGGCGGTCCACCTTCTTCTCCAGCTGGGCAATGCGGTAGTTCGTCAGCCGCGCGGAGGTCAGAACGCCGCAGGCCGACCCCAGCAGCGTGCCTGTCAGCGACAGCAGCGCGACCCAAATTTCGCTGTTCATTTCTTCACCTCCCCGGCGGTTTTCACCCAAAGCGGCGGTTTTTCCCGAAATTGCCCCGTTTCGGATAATCCGGTTGAAAAAAAGCTGAAAATATGGTATAAAGACATCGTTAGGTTTCTCTTCTGAGGGAGGTGCCGGAATGAAGCAGCAGGTCACAAGGCGGTTTATTCAGGAAGCGCTGCACACGCTTTTGCTGGAAAAGCCCATGGATAGGATCACGGTGCGGGACATCGTGGAAGAGTGCGGCCTGACGCGCAATACCTTTTATTATCATTACGACGACATTTTCGATCTGTTCGAGGATTTCCTGAAAACACAGCTTTCCAAGGCGCTGCATACCTCTCCGGTGGAAATGACGCCGGAGGAGGTCCTGCTGAGCTCCCTCGGCTTCCTTCTGGAAAAGCCGCAGGTCGCGCGGCATATTTTCTCGTCGAAGAACCACGAGGTCATGCTGCAATACTTCGAGCGCGTCGCGGAGCTTCTGCTGGAGCGCCACCTCACGCTGGAGGGGCTCACCTGCAGCCCGGAAGACCGAGAGCTGATCCTCGCCGTTTGCAGCCACGCCATTTACGGAATGTTCGGCCAGTGGCTCCTGCTGCGCAGGGATGCCATGTTGGAGGCCGATCTGCGCCGGGTCACGGTGCTGTTCGAGAGCGTCATTCACAACGCGCTGGTCGCCGGCGCAGCGCATCCCCGCCCACCGGAGGAACAGAAGCCATGAAAGCACTGCTGATCAATGCCAGCCCCCGCGGCGCCGGCAGCAACACCCTGCTGCTTGCGCAGGCGTTTCTGCGCGGGCTTGCCTGTGAAACCGAAACCGTCACGCTTGCCGATTGTACCATCACGCCCTGCACGGGCTGCATGACCTGCTGGAAGCGCGGCGACGGCAAATGTGTCTTCTCCGACTCCATGCCGGAGCTTCTGGAGAAGGTCATGGCTGCCGATGTCATCATTGAGAGCTTCCCGCTTTACTACTTCGGGATGCCCACGCTGCTCAAAGCCTTCACTGACCGCACCTTCTGCCTGATGCAGCCCTATCACGGCCAGACCGACACCGGCTGCGCCTTCCAGACGCCCCGCGACGCCCGTCTGCGGGAGAAGAAGCTGGTGCTCATCTCCACCTGCGGCTATGCCTCTGCGGAGGGGATGTACGAGGCGCTGCTGAAACAATACGACCTGCTGTGCCACGGCAGGAACTACACGCCCATTTTCTGTCCCGAGGGAGAGCTGATGCAGGTCGAGCAGCTTGCCATTCCGCGCAGGCGCCTGCTTTCCCGGCTGGAGGAAGCCGGGCGGGAATATGCCCGGCAGCTCAGTCTGCCGGAGCAGACGCTTCGCCTGCTGCAAACGCCCCTTGTCGATCCGCGCGTTTACCAGATCATCGCAGACGCCCACTGGTCGGGCGCGAAAGGAGAATCCCGTGAAGAAAAACAGTAATATTGTAAGAGGTGCAAGGATCACCAATGTGATCTCCGCCAGCATCATGGTGCTGTCCGGCGCGGCATTGGTGCTCTTCCCGGAGATGGATGAGCTGATCCGCGCGCAGCGCATTTTCCTGAGCATCCTGTTTGCGCTGATCGGCGCCACCAAGCTTCTGGGCTATTTCAGCAACGACCTGTACCGTCTGGCCTTCCAGTTTGACTTTGCCATCGGTATTTTCTGCGAGATCATGGCGCTGCTGATCATTCTCGCTCCTGCGCGCGTCGTGCCGATGATCCCGACGCTGCTTGCCGTGTATGTCGTGCTGGACTCGCTTCTGAAAATCCAGATCTCCGCCGACGCCCGCGGCTTCGGCATGTCCTGCTGGGTCGGAATGATCGTTTCCAGCGTGTTCCTCTTCGTCGCAAGTATTCTGGCTGTCGCCTCGATCTACTGGCAGTGGATGCCGGAGACCCGCGCCGTCGGCATTGCACTGGCGATCGACGGGCTGGAAAACGTCTGGATCACGGCCTACACCGTCCGCGTCCGCGCGCGGAAAAAGCACCTCTCCGAACATTTTGGTTTGAACGAGGATGAAAATGAAGATTCTGATTGATGTTTTCGGCAGCGACCATCCGGAGGAACTGATCGCCGGCTGCGCCCGCTGCTCTCTGGAAGTCCCGGAGGCGACGCTCGTCCTGCCGGGCCGGGAGGAAGTCCTCCGTCCCGCACTGGAAGCCCTGCCCCATGACCCCGCGCGCATCGAGCTGATGCCCGCCGCTACGGTCATCACCAACCACGACGACCCCATTCAGGCGGTCATGAAGCAGAGAGATTCCTCTCTGGTCGCCGGAATCCAGCGTCTGCGCCGCGATGAGGAGATTGGCGGCATGATCACCGCCGGCAGCACCGGCGCAGCCTTCGTCGCAGGCATCACCTTCCTTGGACGCCTGCACGGCGTGCGCACCCCGACGCTTGCCACCTTCCTGCCCTCCGAAACCGGCCGCGACGTCTGCCTTGCCGACTGCGGCGCAAACGTCGACTGCAAGCCCGACCGTCTGGCCGGCTTTGCCCAGCTCGCCGTTGCCCTGATGCAGAGCTACGGCGTGGAAAAGCCCCGCGTCGGCCTGCTCTCCGTCGGCGTGGAGGAGGGCAAGGGCAGCCACTTCGTGCAGGAGGCCTACGCGCTGCTTGCGCAGCTTCCCATCAACTTTGCCGGGAATATGGAAGCGCGCGACGCGCTGACCGGCGAGTATGACGTGATCGTCAGCGAGGGCTTCTCCGGCAACGTTCTTCTGAAAACCGTGGAGGGCACAGGTCTGCTCGCGGGCGCGCGCCTGCGCGCGAAGCACGACCCCGCCGTCGATGCCGCCGCGGCAGAGCTGACGCAGGAGCTGAACTTCTCCCTGCGCGGCGCGTCCATGTTCCTCGGCCTGAAAAAGCCCATCTTCAAAGCGCACGGCAGCGCGGGCGAGTACACCGTCCCGAACGCCGTGCGGCAGATGCTGCGCTTTGTGCAGACGGATTATTCCGCGCATCTTGCCGCGCTTCTGACTTGACATTTCCCGCGGCCTGCGCTATAATACCGCCGAACGCACAACAGATCATTCTTCGGGGTGCCGGATGCTTCCGGCTGAGATTGGGCGGCAGACGTCCTGACCCGCGAACCTGATACGGTCAATACCGTCGTAGGGAAAGATGCAGAGTACATTTCCGCGCTGCTTCCTAGAACGGTTTGCAGTGCGGAATTTTATTTTTTGGAGGCATATTATGCGTCTCAAGAAGCTTCTTGCACTCTGCGAGTGCGCCATCTTCACCGCCATGGCGATCGCCCTGAGTTATCTGAAAATCCCCATCGGACTGGAATTCGGCGGCTTCGGCGGCTCCATCGACCTGGTCATGATCCCGCTGATTCTCTGCGCCATCCGCTGGGGCTGGACCTGGGGTCTCGGCACCGGTCTGGTTTTCGGCACGCTGAAGTTCTTCCTTGCCGGCGGCACCGCGGTCAACTGGCAGTCCATGCTGCTGGACTACAGCGTCGCTTATATGTTTGTCGGCTTCGCCGGTCTGTTCCGCGGCAAGTCCAAGACTGCATGGCTGGCTGCGCTGGTCGGCTGCCTTGCCCGCTTTGTCATCCACTTCATCAGCGGCATCACCATCTACGCCGAATACGTGACGGACCTTTTCGGCCTGCACATAACAAATCCATGGGTCTATTCCGTCCTGTACAACGGCTCCTATATGCTGCCGAACACCATTCTGGCCGTCGTGGTCATCGCGCTGCTTTCCGTGCCGCTTGGCAAGTATATGCGCGGCGAAGCAAAGATCTGAATTTTGCTTGCCATCCCCGTCTTTCGGTTGAAAGACGGGGATTTTTCTTCCACCCGTCCTGCCTTTACTTTTTGCGCATTCTGTTGTAAAATAGAGAAAAAACGCGAATGGAGGGTCAGGCATGAACTGTATCCGCTGCGGCCGCCGGATTCCGGAGGGGCAGGTTTTTTGCGAGGACTGCGCAGGCGTCGTTGACAAGCCCCTGCGCGACTCGCCCTATATGAGCAAGCACATCACGCTGCCGGAGCGCCGGCCGGAAGTTCCCGGTGCAGCCCCCGCCCCGGCGAAAAAGGCACAGCAGAAAAAGATGCCCTCGCCCTTCCGCCGGAAACTGCACCGCATGACCGCCGCCGTTGTGCTGCTGGCCATCTTCTGCGCAGCGCTGCTTGGCGCCTGCGGCTATGGCATCTACTTCTACTTCGGCCGTTTCCAGCAGGAGCGCAACCGTCTGCGTGTGCAGGAGGAGGAACTGAACCGCCGCGCCGTGGAGGTCGGGCAGATGCAGGTCGAGCTGGTGGACACGCGCGATGCGCTCTCGACCGCACAGCAGGAGCTTTCCGACCGCGACCGGACCATCACAAAGCTGGAGCAGGAGCTGAACATCTATCGGATGCAGAATTCCGAAACCGAGCTGAGCATCCGCGAATTGCAGGAGGATAATCTGCGTCTGGTGCAGGAGAACAGCGACGCTGCCAAGCAGCTCGACGAATGGATCGCCAAGGCGGAGAGCCTGACCACGCAGCTCGGTACGGTCACAAAGGAGCGCGACCGGTTGGTACGCAAGTCGGATTTCGTCGACGAACACGTCGCCTTCATTGAAAATGACGGCACCGGCTACTACCATGTTTATAGCTGCTCCCACTTCAAGGAAGAAAGCTACTGGGCGTTCAGCGTCAATCTTGCCATTTCGCGCGGCTATACCGCCTGCCCCTACTGTCATTGAGTCTTGCATTTTTGACGTCCGCGCGCTATAATAGTGAGCACTGAATGAATCAGACATCCTGTCACAGAACAAAAGGAGGGATGCGGATGAAGAAAAGAGATTGGCTGCTTCGCCTGACGCTCTGTCTGGCGGTCGGCGGTCTGGGCATGGCCGGCATCATGTGCCTGTTTGTCGGCTTCGGCTTCAGCACGGTGATCGGCAAGGAAGCGGTTTTCCTGTACTGGCTACTGCAATGTGCCAATGTGATCGTTATGCGTATCCGAGAAAGCTCTTTGCTGCGTTCCGCGCAGGCCCCTGCCCCCTCAAAGAGAATGCGAATTCTGCGGCTGTCCGCCGCGTGGCTCTGGCGGCTGGGCTCCATCACGCTGCTGGCCTCTATGGTTTTTGCCCTGTGCGGAATGCTTTTGAGCAGTCTTCTTGTCGTCCTGACCTGCTGGATCGGGTTTTTTGCCACGCTGATCGGCTGGCTGGGCCGCCTGATGACCTTCCACCGGGTCTGGCAATCCTCCATTGCGCTTGCGATGGAGAAAGAGCGAATTCAAAAATAATTCTTTCTGATGTAGCGTAGCTCTCAAAACAGCGGGGCATCCGGCCAAACGGGTATGCCCCGCTGTTTTGCGTAAGCGCTAAAAATCCCGCCCGCCGGAATTCCGGCGGGCGGGACTGGTTTATGCGGTTATGTTCGGAAGCAAAGGAAACTTAGTTCTCTTCCTTCTTCTTGCGGGCGATCAGGCAGAGGCCTGCGCCGAGCAGAACCACAGAGGACAGGCCGGTGACCATGAAGACTTCGATGCCGTTGTCGCCGGTCTTGGGGCTGTCGGGCTTCGACGCCGTGGTGATCGTGATACGACCCTGCGTCTTCTCGTACTTCGCCGCAGTGATCACGCCGTTAAGACCCTCGGTGATGTACTCCATCAGAACCTCGTCAAGAGGCAGGCCGGTGTCAAACTGCGCGGAGGCGCTTGCAAATGCATAGTAGGTGTCGCCGCCGGCTGCGAGGAAGTTGTTGGTGATAACGGCATAGGTGGCCTTCGGATCGAAGGGCTTGCCGTTGACCTCCTGGATGCTCACACGGTTGATGGACTTGGGTCCATAGTAGGTGGAGTCGGGATAGGTAGTGTCGTTCTTGGCATAGGGCTTGTTCACGTCGATGGTGAACTTGATGCCGGAGACCTGCGGGAAGCCGCCGACAGCCTTCGGAGTGCTGTAGGTGGATGCTTCCAGAGCCTCGAGCAGCTCAGCACCGGTGACATAGACGACGGAGAGGGTATTGCCGAAGGGCAGAACGGTGTTGACGTCCTTCATGCTAATGTCGCCCTTGGCGATCGGAGCACGGATGCCGCCGCCGTTGGTGATGGCAAGGATGTTCTCCTTCGGGACGGTGACCTCGCTGGTATCCTGCAGGATCTTCCACATCATGGCGTCGGTGATCAGGTCGCCGAGGTTGGTTTCCATCGTGCGGTTGCCGGGATCCTTTGCGCCGTTCAGATCGACTTCGCTCTTCGCAAAGGGCTTGCCGAACTCTGCGTCGATGGCATCCATAATTGCCGCTGCAGCAGCCTGAACCGTCGCATTCATCGGACGGTCATTCTCTCTGTCGCTAATCTTCTTGTCGCCGAGATCCTTCCAGACGATCGCTTCAAGATAGTTCTTCTCGATCTTCTTGGTGGCGTTGTCGATCACGATCACGCCGATGTTCTCAAACTTCGTTCCGGTGGACTGGATGGGCTCGCCGTTCTCACCCTTGGTCATCACAGAATGGGAATGACCGTCAATCACAAAGTCGATGCCCTTGACATTCTTGTAGAGGTCATAGGAGCGGTTCGGCTCGGACTCGCCGTCCACGCCAAGGTGCGCAAGGCAGACGATGATGTCCGCGCCCTCTGCCTTCAGAGCGTCAACCTCCTTCTGGGCAATGGCGTACATCTCCTTGCCCGCCGGGAACTTCAGGCCCTTGATCAGAGCGGGGTTGGCCTTGGTGCTGGCCTCCGGCGTTTCCATGCCGAAGAAGCCGATCTTCACGCCGTCCTTTTCAATGATGGTATGTCCGTCAAAGATGGACTTGTCGTTTTCGAGGACGTTCGCGCAGAGGACCTTGCCGTTGAATGCGGCCATGTTGGTCTTGACCTGCTCGTAGCCGTAGTCGAATTCGTGGTTGCCGAGGGTGACGACGTCATAGCCGGCCGCGTTCATCATTTCGATGGCGTTCATGCCCTTGTTGAGGCTGACGTAGATCGTGCCCTGGCTGTAGTCGCCGGCGTCGACAAGGATGACCTTGGCGCCCTTGGCTTCCAGCTCTTCCTTCAGTGCTGTGATGTTTGCATAGCCCATGAGCTGGCCGTGCACGTCATTGGAGTGCAGGATGTAGGTCTTGCCTTCCATCTCGGGGTGGCTTCTGGTGATGTTCCAGGTGGACTTGATCTCCGGAGTGATGCCCTTATCGCCGGCTTCCTCAATGTAGGCACCCAGCAGCGCGCGGGCCTGACCCTTGTCCTCGCCCTGATCCATGTCGAACTGCGTGGAGTAGATGACAGCATCATCGAAGCGGGAAGCCGGGAAATCGCAGCCGTTGTCGCGCAGATACTTGACGTAGTCACCGCCGCCGCCGAAGCGGTAGTTGTTCACAACAACGGTGAATTCCTGATCGTCCGTGACGTCCACACCGTTGTAGGTCATCTTGGTCACGCGGGAGCCTTCCGGCTTCCCGGCGTCAAGCGTATAGGAGAAGCCGTCGCCGTAAATGACGTCGTAATAAGTCAGGCCGGTCGCATGGGGATTGCCGTTCTTGTCAACCTTGAGCTTGGTTGCGGAGAACTCCAGCCAGGTGCGGACTGCCTTGCCGCTCATCTTGACCTGATAGAACCAGTTCTCATAGCGGTACAGACCGAACATATCGCCCTGCTTGATTGCGCCTGCGGGAATCAGGTTGGCTTTGTCTCCAGCGGTCAGCGGAGCGGAGATGGAGAGCTGTGCGGGCTTGTCGTCATCGGTGGTTGCGGTGTTGCCCGTCTTGTCATAGCAGCCCCAGAGCTGAACCTGGTTGATCAGGTCCATGAAAGCAGAGGGGGCATCGCCGAGGCCGGCAGCCGGGAAGTCGCCGTTGGCCTTGCCGATCGGCACGTTCATGTACTTTTCCCAGACTTCTTCTTCGTAGGGCTTCAGGAGCGCTGCGAGGCTGTCGTCGAGCTTGTAGCTTTCCAGCTTAACGTTCTCTGCCTTGATGGTTGCTTCCTTGGTGGTCTTGTTGTAGGAAACCACGACCTGGGAAACCATGGCAGCCTTTTCGCCGGGCTGGAGGACGTTGACGGTCTTGCCGCCCTTGTCCGTGATCTGAGTGACGTTTCTGCCGTGCTCATGGCCGGAGAACACAAAGTCGATGGAATCGGTGTTCTCAACCAGATAGCGCACGGAGTCGGTTGCCTGGCTTGCCTCGGAGCCGAGGCCGCAGTGCGTTACGACGACGATCATGTCGGCTTTGGCCTTCATCTCGGCTTCGTAGTGCTTGTAGGTATCGTAGATGCCTGCGAAGTAGATCCCATCATGGTTGGCCGGATCCCATTTGTGGATGTTGGGGTTGCCGAAGCCGATGATGGCGACCTTCACGCCGTCAAAATCCTTGATGACGTAGGGATCATAATTCTTCCAGGTTTTGTCCCACATTTTGGAGAGGTCGCTGTTGTATGCAGCATCCAGGTAGTTCGCCATGGAAACCGTCATCTGCTTCTCCGAGCCGGAGGAAGCGGAGGTCGCGTAGTCCAGCTGACGGTTCAGAATGTCCAGACCGTAGTTGAACTCATGGTTGCCGACGACCCACATGTCGTAGCCGATGGTACGGAAAGCCTTGATGGCGGGATCGCCGTCGGCTTTCTTGTTGAAGAATGCGTTGTACCAGGTCAGCGGCGTGCCCTGAATGGTGTCGCCTGCGTCGGCAACAAAGAGGTTGTTGCCGTACTTTGCCCGCATCTCCTTGATGTAAGTGGCAACGCGGGTGAGGCCGCGCTTATAGGTGCCGCTCTTCTCATAGGGCTGGGTATAGTCGGTTGCGTAGATCTGACCATGCATGTCAGAGGTCGCGAGAAATGCGAAATCGGTGGTTTCGCCGCTCTTGGTCTCGCCCTCTCCCTTGGGCGCTTCCTGAACGACGATTTCTTCCTGTGGTGCTTCCTCTGCGCCGACGGCCGGCACGAGCAGTGCAAAGACCATCACCAGAGCAAGAAACAGGGCCAACAGTTTCTTCATGGTTTTCCTCCTTTTCATTTATGCGGATAGCAATCCACATTAGTGTACTTTTATTATATCTGCTTCGTCCCGAAAAAGGAAGCAATTTTTCGTCGTGATTTGTATCAAAAAACGCGACATCTTTTTGGTCAAAACAGACAGATTTACCCCGAATTCCACTGCCGACGGACAAGCCTTCATGCCACAAAGACGCCTCCGGTGCAGTCCTGCTCCGGAGGCGTCGTATTCATCCGATCAGTCTTCCAGCGTTTCCGCCAACTCCAGCCCCGGATTGCGGCGGATGGTAAAGTCGACCGCCCAAGGGCTGGAAAATACCAGCAGCCGGTGGCCGCGATAATCCTCCAGCAGCTCCGCGTCGGAGGAGAGGTTCAGCTCCTTTTCGTCTACGGGCGACTTGCGGATGAAGCGCAGGACCTCATAGGGCAGGCCCTCCATGCGCAGCTCCACGCCGTATTCGTTGAGCATCCGGTAACGGAACACGTCGAATTGCAGCGTGCCGACGACGCCCACGATGACCTCCTCCATGCCGGTATTCGGCACACGGAAGATCTGGATGGCGCCCTCCTGCGCGATCTGCTCGGTTCCCTTGACGAACTGCTTGCGCTTCATCGTGTCCTTGGGGCTGACGCGGGAAAAATGCTCCGGCGCAAAGGTCGGAATTCCGGCAAATTTGAACTTCTTGCCCGGTACGGTGATGGTATCGCCGATGGAGAAAATGCCGGGGTCGAACACGCCGATGATATCGCCCGCGTAGGCCTCGTCGATGATCTCGCGCTCCTGTGCCATGAGCTGCTGCGGCTGCGACAGGCGCAGCTTGCGGTTGCCCTGCACATGGTATACCTCGGCCTCGCGCTCAAATTTGCCGGAGCAGATGCGCATGAAGGCCAGCCGGTCGCGGTGCGCTTTGTTCATGTTCGCCTGAATTTTGAACACAAAGGCGGAAAAATCGGGAGAGAATGTGTCGATCACACCGCAATCCGCGACCCGCGGCAGCGGCGGCGTCGTCATGTGGAGGAAGGCCTCCAGAAAAGGCTCGACGCCGAAATTCGTCAGCGCAGAGCCGAAGAACACCGGGCTGAGCGCGCCCGCGCGCACCTCGTCGAGATCAAATTCGCGTCCCGCGCTCAGAAGCTCCACATCGTCGCGGAGCTGGTTTGCGCGCTCTGCGCCGATCAGCTCGTCTACCTTCGGGCCATCCGGCTCGACCTCCATGCGGTCGGCACGGTTCTTGCCGGAAACGCCGGAGAAAAAGTCGATTCTCCCCTTCTGCCGGTCGTAGATGCCCTGAAATTCCTTGCCGCAGCCGATGGGCCAGTTGACGGCGTAGGTCTCGATGCCCAGCTCGCGCTCCAGCTCGTCGAGCAGATCAAAGGGATCCTTGGCCTCGCGGTCCATCTTATTGATAAAGGTAAAGATCGGGATGTGCCGCATCGCGCAGACCTTGAACAGCTTGCGCGTCTGCGCCTCGACGCCCTTGCTGCCGTCGATGACCATGACCGCGGAATCCGCCGCCATCAGCGTGCGGTAGGTATCCTCGGAGAAGTCCTGATGGCCCGGCGTGTCCAGAATGTTGATGCAGAAGCCCTCATAGCGGAACTGCATCACGGACGACGTGACGGAAATGCCGCGCTGCTTTTCGATCTCCATCCAGTCCGACACGGCCGCGCGGGCGTTCTTTTTCCCCTTGACTGCACCGGCCTGCGCGATCGCTCCGCCGTAGAGCAGGAATTTTTCGGTCAGCGTGGTCTTGCCGGCATCCGGGTGCGAAATGATTGCAAAAGTGCGCCGGCGGCTGATCTCTTCTCTTAAAGTTGACATAATATTCCTCCCATGTCCGTTCCCGCCGGGACGGACGGGCAAACAGGCATACAGCTTGACATACGGAATGTATTTTACCACACCGTCTGTCCGATTACAAGCGAAAAACGGCCGTTTCCCGCTTTTTTCGGGGAAAACGGTTGCAATGTTCCCCGGCTGTTGTTATAATGATTTCATTAAATTCTGGAGGAACCCGTATGCTCGACACTTACACTCTCTTCGGCGTTGAATTCAACCTTCTCGACCTGATCATGGCCATTTTGCTCCTCGGCACGGGGATCTACTGCATTTATACCTCCATCCGTGTGCGCAGGGAGTACACGTTTTTTGAAAATAAGGTTCTCCTGCCCGGCGGCTGCGAGCCGAACGCCTGCACCGACCCGGACGGCTTCTTTGACTATATCGCGCCCCGCCTTGTGATCTTCGGCATCGCCCTGATCTTCTGCGCGGCGCTGGATCTTCTGGTGCTTTTCCTTGTCCGCCGCAACTTTGTCGGCGGCTGGCTGTACTGGGCGCAGCTCGTCGTCCCCTTCGGCTGCTTCGGCTGGTACATCTATTTGCAGCGCAAGGCCGGCAAGCTGTTCTGGTAAGCACGAGCAGGATAATGTCAACACGCCGCGGCTGCATAAGCAGCCGCGGCGTTTTTTTACCTCTCCCCGCGCAGCTTTTGCAGCGCGTTCTGAAATTCCTCCGGCAGGGGGCAGGAAACCGTGATCTCCTCGCCGGTGCGCGGATGCAGGAAGGTCAGCTCCTTCGCGTGCAGGCACTGGCTTGTCAGCCCCAACTCCGGCTTTTTCACGCCGTAGAGGGGATCGCCTGCGATGGGGTGATTGATATAGGCCATATGCACGCGGATCTGATGCGTCCGTCCGGTTTCCAGACGGCAGCGCAGATGCGTGTACTGTCCGTAGCGTTCGATGACCTCCCAATGCGTCACCGCCGGGCGGCTGTTTTTCTCCGTCACGGCCATGCGCTTGCGGTCGCGCGGATCGCGCCCGATGGGAGCGTCGACCGTGCCGCTGTCCTCGCGGAAGCCGCCGCGCACGATGCACTCATAGGTGCGGCGCAGCGTGTGATCCTTGAGCTGGTCGGAGAGCCTCTGATGCGCAAAGTCGTTCTTCGCGACGATCAGCAGGCCGCTCGTGTCCATGTCGATGCGGTGGACGATGCCGGGCCGCTTTTCCCCGTTGATGCCGGAGAGGCTGTCGCCGCAGTGATGCAGCAGTGCGTTGACGAGCGTCCCGTCCTCGTGCCCGGCCGCCGGATGCACCACCAGCCCCTTGGGCTTGTTCACGACCAGCACGTCCGCGTCCTCATAGACCACGTCCAGCGGAATGTCCTGCGGCCGGAGCTCCGTTTCCTGCACCGCCGGGATGATCACCTCATAGACCGCGCCGGGTGCGGTCTTTTCATTTTTCTTCACGGGCGCGCCGCCGCAGGTCACAAGCCCCTGCGCAAGCAGCCGCTGCGCGGCCGAGCGCGTCAGTTCCGGCACGGCTTCGGACAGGAACACGTCCAGCCGCTGCCCGGCCGTTTCAGCTCTCAGTTCCATCTTTCTTTTTCTGCCGGTCGAAGAACAGCAGATAGATCACCAGCAGGACGCAGCCCGTCGTGATAAAGCAGTCGGCCACGTTGAACACCGGGAATTCGACAAAATCAAGCTGGATCATGTCCGTCACCCGGCCGAAGCGCAGGCGGTCGATCATGTTGCCGATGCCGCCGCCGGCGATGGCCGCGAGGCAGAGCAGTTCAAACTTCTTCGTCACCCACTTTTTCCAGACGGCGACGACCAGCAGCACCAGAAACGCGGCCATCACGAGGGTGAACAGCCACATCTGGCCGCCCATCATTCCCCACGCGCCGCCGGTATTTTCAATATGTGTGATGCTGAAAATGCCGAGGATGCTCTTGCCCCGCGCGTGCAGGGGAACGTTCTGCACCGTCAGCCATTTGGTCCACTGGTCGAGTCCGACCACCGCCGCCGCAAGGGCGGCCATGATTGCATAAAACATAGCAGTTCCTTTCTCAGGCCCGGAATTTCTGGCTCTGCGCCACGGCGAGCTTGTCGCAGCGGTTGTTTTTCTCGTTCTCCGCGTGACCCTTGACCCAGTGCCACACGACCTCGTGCGTTTTGAGCAGCGGCAGGAGCTTTTCCCAAAGGTCGACATTCAGCGCGGGCTTTTTGTCCGATTTGACCCAGCCCTTCGCCTTCCACGCATAGACCCAGCGCTTCATCACCGCGTCGGCCACGTATTTGGAATCCGTGTACAATTCCACATGGCAGGGCTCTTTGAGCGCGCTCAGCGCCGAGATGACCGCCGTCAGCTCCATGCGGTTGTTTGTGGTCTGCGCCTCGCCGCCGGAGAGCTCCTTCTCCACGCCGTTCCACTCCAGAATGGCGCCCCAGCCGCCGGGGCCGGGGTTGCCGGAGCAGGCGCCATCAGTATAGATCGTGACCGTTCTCATTCGTCCATCTTCAAGACCGCCATGAACGCCTCGGACGGGACGGAGACCGTGCCGAAGGTACGCATACGCTTCTTGCCTTCCTTCTGTTTTTCCAGCAGCTTCTTCTTGCGCGTGATGTCGCCACCGTAGCACTTGGCCAGCACGTCCTTGCGCAGGGCCTTGATCGTCTCGCGGGCGATGATCTTGCCGCCGACCGCCGCCTGCACGGGGATCTCAAACATCTGGCGCGGGATGTTCTCCTTGAGCTTTTCGCAGATCTTTCTGGCGCGCGCGTAGGCGTTGTCCGCAAAGAGGATGAAGGACAGCGCGTCGACGATCTCGCCGTTGAGCAGGATGTCCAGCTTCACCAGTCGCGACGGGCGGTAGCCGTCCATCTCGTAGTCCAGCGAGCCGTAGCCGCGCGTGCGGGATTTGAGCGCGTCGAAGAAATCGTAGATGATCTCGTTAAGCGGCATATAATAGCGCAGCTCCACGCGGCCCTCGTCGAGATAGGTCATGTCGCGGTATTCACCGCGGCGCTGCTGGCACAGATCCATGATATTGCCGACATATTCCGGCGGCGTGAGGATGCTCGCCCTGACAAAGGGCTCCTCGCTCGACTGGATCTCCGCCGGGTCGGGGTAGTTCAGCGGCGTGTAGACCTCGATCGTTTCGCCGTTGGTCTTGGTCACGCGGTAGACGACGTTCGGCGCGGTCGTGATGAGGTCGAGATTGTACTCCCGCTCCAGCCGCTCCATGATGATCTCCATGTGCAGCAGCCCCAAAAAGCCGCAGCGGAAGCCGAAGCCCAGCGCGATGGAGCTTTCCTGCGTGTAGGACATGGAGGCGTCGTTGAGCTTGAGTTTTTCCAGTGCGTCGCGCAGGTCGCCGTATTTGCTGCCGTCGGCGGGATAGACGCCGGAGTAGACCATGGGCTGCACGGTCTTGTAGCCCGGCAGCGGCTCGGCGCAGGGGCGCGCCGCCTCGGTGACGGTGTCGCCCACGCGGGTGTCCGCAACGGTTTTGATGGAAGCCGTCAGATAGCCGACCTCGCCCGCGCCCAGCGCGTCGACGGGGATCATCTCGTTCGGGTGCAGGATGCCGACCTCGACGACCTTGTACTCCGCGCCGGTGGCCATCATGCGGATGTCCATGCCCGGACGCAGCACGCCGTTTTTGACGCGCAGATAGACAATGACGCCGCGGTAGGAGTCATACTGGCTGTCGAAGATCAGCGCCTGAAGCGGCGCTTCGCGGTCGCCCTGCGGCGCGGGAATGCCGGCGACGATCGCCTCCAGGACGGCGTGGATGTTGATGCCGTTTTTCGCAGAGATCTCCGGCGCGTCCATCGCGGGAATGCCGATGACATCCTCGATCTCGTGCTTGACCTCCTCCGGGCGGGCCGCAGGCAGGTCGATCTTGTTGATGACCGGCACGACCTCCAGCCCCGCGTCGATGGCGAGGTAGGTGTTGGCAAGGGTCTGGGCTTCGATGCCCTGCGAGGCATCCACGACCAGCACCGCGCCCTCGCAGGCCGCCAGTGAGCGCGAAACCTCGTAGTTGAAGTCCACATGGCCCGGCGTGTCGATCAGGTTCAGGGTATAGGTCTCCCCGTCGTCGGCGGTGTAGTTCAGCTTGACGGCGCGGGCCTTGATGGTGATGCCGCGCTCGCGTTCCAGATCCATGGAGTCAAGGATCTGGTCCTCCATTTCGCGGCGGTCAACGGTGTTGCATTCCTCCAGCAGGCGGTCGGCCAGCGTGGATTTTCCGTGGTCGATGTGCGCAACGATGGAAAAATTGCGCAGCTTGGATAGGTCAGTCATAGTTGCTCCTGCTTTACTTGAAAAATTTGTCGATGGCGGCGCAGAGATCGGTGATCGCCTGCTCGTCGCCCTCCTCCACCGCATCGACGATGCAGTGCCGGATGTGATCCTGTAAGATCACCTTGCCGGTGCTCTCCAGCGCGGCGCGAACGGCGGCAAGCTGAATCAGCACCTCCGAACAGTCCTCGCTCTCGTCCACCATGCGCTTGACCTTCTGTAGATGGCCGATGGCGCGCGCCAGACGGTTGGAAACCAGCTTCTGATTCTCGTGCACGTGCGGGTGCTTGTGCCCATGCGCATGGTCGTGATCGTGTTCGTGCGCAATGCCCAGCTCGTGCAGGCGTTCGTGTTCGTCGTGTTCCATGGCGTTTTCCTCTGTTTGGTATATTCTAGATTACTATACCACATTTTTCACCGCTTGAAAAGAGAAAAAATCCCGTCCGCAGGACGGGATTTTTTAATTTTCTCTGTCAGGAGTCCGGCTTACCTTCCCCGGTGCTGCCAGCCCAACTCCGCCGACACCGCATAGGCCGCCGCCGCGACCGCCGTGCGCATCTGCACGAAGCGTTCCTCGCTCACCGTCGCCATGCAGATCACGCCGATGGCATAGCTGCAATCGCCGCGGTTGTCGAAGATCGGCGCGGCAACGGATTGCAGGCCCAGCCGGTATTCCTGCCGTTCTTCGGCGTAGCCCGCGCGCTTCAATGCCGGAAGCTCCTGCAAGAGCGCCTGCGCGTCCGTGACCGTCGCATCCGTGTAGGCATACAGCTCCTTGCGGCGCAGCAGCGCCCCGACCTCGCTGGCCGGACGGTTGGCGAGGATGATCTTGCCCTGCGACGTGCAGTGCAGCGGCAGGCGCGTTCCGGCCTCGGAGGCCACGCGGAAATTCGTGTGCGGCTCCTCGCAGTCCACCAGGATCAGTTCATCGCCCGAAAGCCTCGCCAGATACGCCGACTCGCGGAGCTGATCGACAATGCTCTGCAAATGCGGCTTGCAGATCTCCGGCACATTCCATCCCTGACTGACGGCGCTTCCCAGCTCAAACAGGTGATAGCCCAGCCGGTATTTCCCGTCGGTGGCGTTCTGCTCGATCACGGCCGAGTCCAGCATGGAGGCAAGCAGGCCGTGAATGGTGCTCTTCGCCCAGCTGGTCATGCGTTCCAGCTCGCTCAATGAGAGCGGCCGCCGCACCTGCCAGAAGCAGTCCAGCAGCTGGATGGATTTTTCAATGGAATGGACACGTCTGCCCCGCGTTGCCATGAGAATTCCGCCTTTCGTTCGAGGATTGTGAATCTGTGTTCGCCGTATGTACTTTGCAAAAAGCGGGGAACACCCCGTTTCTTGCAGTTATTTCAGAAAAATCCGCTTTCCGCCGCGGTAGGGCTCCACCGTGCCGATGCGCTGCGCCGAGGGCACGGCGTCCTTCAACTCCGCATACATCGCCTCGGCATCGTCCGGATGCACGGCAATGAGCAGGCCGCCGGAGGTCTGCGGGTCATACAGCGCGTCCTGCACGGCCAGCGGCACCTCGCCCGCGTCCACGAATCCTTCAGCAAAATTGCGGTTGCGATACATGCCCGCTGGCAGGATGCCCATGTCGGCAAAGTCCACCGCCCGCGGCAGGAAATCGACCTGTGCAGTGTCGATATGCAGCTCCGTGTCGCTGCCCTGCGCCATTTCCAGCCCATGACCCATCAGGCTGAAGCCCGTCACGTCGGTGCAGGCGTGGACGCGGTACTTGACCATCACGTCGCGCGCGCCCTTGTTGAGCGTCGTCATGAGCGCCGTGATGCGCGCGCGCTCCTCCGGCTCCAGCAGCTCCGCCTTGGCCGCCGTCGTCAGGATCCCGATGCCCAGCGGCTTTGTCAGAAAGAGCACATCCCCCGCCTTCGCGCCGGAATTCGTCAGGAGCCTGTCCGGATGGACAAAGCCCGTGACGGCAAGGCCGTACTTCGGCTCGTCGTCCAGAATACTGTGGCCGCCCGTGATGATCGCTCCGGCCTCATAGACCTTGTCGTAGCCGCCGCGCAGCAGGGCGTGGACGGCCTCCTTCGGCAGGCTGTCCGGCACCGCCATGATGTTCAGCGCCAGCTTCGGCTCGCCGCCCATGGCGTAGACATCGGACAGGGCGTTGGTCGCGGCGATCTGTCCGAAGGTGTAAGGATCGTCGTCAATGGGCGGGAAAAAGTCCACGGTCTGCACGAGCGCGAGATCATCCGTGACCTTGTAGACCGAGGCATCGTCCGATTTGTCAAAGCCGACCAGCAGGTTCGGGTCGGAATGGACCTTGATGCCGTCGAGCAGCTTTGCCAGCACGCCCGCGCCCACTTTGGCGCCGCAGCCGGCGCATTTTGCCAGCTTGGTCAGTTTGATATCTTCCATGATTCAACGTCCCTCCAATATTCTCGTAAATTGCAGAACCGCCTGCAAAACGCCGCCGCCGACGGCCAGCGCCTTGTCAGACACCGTATTGCAGTACGCCGTTTCGCCGCGCGGGTCGACGTCGCCGGACTTCATGCCCTTATGCACGGGCGTACCGTCGGCCAATATCCCGCGCAGGACGCCGTCAATGTGGCAGCGCATCGGCTCGCCCGCGACCTCGCCGACAACGTCCCCGGCCTTGACCACCGCGCCGATGTCCTGTATCTGATGGAATATGCCGTCGGCCGGCGCCCGCAGGACGCGCTCGCCCGCAAAGCCGCCGATCAGCCCCGGAATGTTCGTGTTCGGAATGGGACTGCCGTCTGTGATGACCCGGCCGAGATAGTGGCCGCGCATCGTTTCCACCGCCGCGTGGCAGTCCACCCCGGCGGTGAAGCCCGGCCCCACGCCGACGACGCAGGGCGCATCCGTGATGCGCGTGCCAAGGTTGCGCTTGGCCAGGATCGCATCCACGACGGCGTCCGGGTGCAGCCGTGTAATGCACTTCGCCTCCGGGTCGGCCAGCACCGCGATGTTCCCGCGCTCCAGAATTGCCGGAATGTCCCGCACGGACGCGGCGCGCTCGGCGGTGACGTCCTCGACCTGCATGGTGCCGAACAGCAGCGCCTGTGAGAAGCAAACCGTCCGGCGGATGGCCGTAGGATGCGGCAGGTCGGTCATGACGATCTTCATATGGGCATGATGCAGACGCAGGGCAATACCGGAGGCAAGGTCCCCCGCGCCGCGGATCAGTACGAGCATAGTATCTCTCCTTTTTGCAGAGAAGCCAGCACCGCAGGGCAGGAAAGCCCTCCCGCCAGACGTTCTCCCGCAGCAATGCGTTCCGGGGTGTCGGCCTGATTCAGAAGCACCCGCGTGTGCAGCGCCTCTGCCGTCAGGACCCGCGCCGCGTGTTCCGGCGCAGCCGGGTCGGTGACCGCCGCGCCCGCCAGACGGGCGAAAACCTCCGGCCGGTGCGCCGCCTCGCAGATGGGCCGTCCCATCCCGCTCAGGCCGACGACCGCGATCACCTGCGCCGCGTTTTCCGGGATCACCGGCTCATGCGGCAGATGCGCCTTGAGCGGCCGCCCGGCGGAGCCGTCCGCCTCGACCAGCACAAAGTCCGCCAGCCCCGCCAGCTCGGAAAAGGACTGCGCGGGCGCGCCGAGCTTTCCGTTTTCGCAGCGGCTGCCGACGCACGCGACGCCCCGGACCGCCTGCGTCCGCTCCAGCACCGGCAGGTGTTCCGGCGGCCAGATATGCGTGGAGGTCGCGACGATCACGCTGCCCTGCGCCGCCAGCTCCTCCGCCAGCCGGTACAGCAGCGAGGTCTTTCCCCCGCCGCCGATGATGGCGGTCAGGCCGCGCGCAAGATGCAGTTGTTCCGCAAAAGATGCCATAGGCCGCTCCAATACGTTATTTTATTTATAGTAGCACGCAGACCGTCTTTCGTCAACCGCAAAACATTGACGGGCTCCGCCGCACGTGGTATATTATATTTATGGAAAAGAGATCATTGCGACCGGTTCTGACGGTCCGGCTGTTCACGGAGGAAAAGTGCTTCGGCCCCGGCATTGCGGAGCTGCTGCGCCGGGTGCGGGAATTGAAGTCCCTGCGCGCGGCGGCGGCCTCGATGGGCATGGCCTATTCCAAGGCGTGGACGATCGTCAAAACCTCAGAAGAAGCGTTGGGCTTCAAGCTGCTGGTATCCACTACGGGCGGCAGGCACGGAGGAGGTGCGGTTCTTTCGTCAAAAGCAGAAAAACTGCTTGCCGCTTATGAGGATTACTACGCCGCACTGCGCCGTACTGCGCAGGAGAGCTTTGCCGCTTCCTTTGAAGAATTTCTTCAAGCAGACTAAAAAGCGCAAAAAATGCAGACCGGTAAGCGGAGTCCGAATAAGAAAACATAGATGCTCCCGCCCCCGCAGACTTTGTCTGCGGGGGCGGGAGCGCTCAGCTTGTCAAAAAAGTCCTTTTGGACTTTTTTGACAAGCTGCCTGCAAAATTGCAAAATCTGAATTTTGTATTTTTATTTTGCAATTTTGGCCGCTACGGCGGGTTATTGAACGCGAAAGGGAACCCTGACGGTTCCCTTTCACTCTTTCCTTCCCTCCGAAACTTTCGGTTCGATAGGTTTTTTGACAGTCTGGACGCTCCCGCCCTCCGCCGAAGAATTTTTTTGTTGGAACAAGGCGTTTTTCCGCCGCGCTACTTCGTGTAACGCAAGAAAAAACGCCGCGGTTCCAGCGGAAAAGGCTTGGCGCAGGGGCTATGGTTTCTTATGAGGACGCAGCAAAAAACGGTCTGCATTTTTTAGGAGTCTCCGTTGAAATCAGCAGATTCCGTTTCCTTCATTATTCCGGCTTTTCCACCGGCTCAGCCTGCTTGGTCTCGGTCGTTTCGGTCGTTCCGGACGCGGGAGCAACATCATTGTTTGCCCACTCGTCCGCCTTGTCTACGCCCGTCTTGACGGAGCGGACAATGGACTTTCCCAGTCCCTGGAAGGCGTGGCCGAGATCTTTTCCGGTCTGCTTCCACTCATCGCGTAAGGACATGTGCGCGCCTCCTTTCGGAAGGATTTCTATATTTTAGTATAGACGATTCTTTTCCGCTTGTCAAGAAGCCGCGGCGGCCGCTTTTCCTGCGCGTGCGCGGCAGGACGACAAAAATCCGCGATATTCCCTTGACAACGCGCCTCCTTGCAAGTACAATAAACGGTGGATTAGTTTGTCCTGCCGCCGCAAGGGGTGGTGGCTGCAGGCGTTGCTTTATCTTGGGGCGCAGGCGCGTCCCATTCCCCAATACTGAAGAACAGGAGGTGTATTCAAGGATATGGAATGGTACTATTTTCTCCTCATCGGAGTAGGAGTATTAGCAGTAGCAGTCATTTTCTTCCTGGTCGGCTTTGTCTACCGCAAGAAAGTTGCCGAGCGTGAGATCGGCAGCGCGGAATCGGAAGCAACACGCATCATCAACGAAGCCATCAAGGGCGGCGAGAACAAGAAGCGCGAGATGCTCGTCGAAGCCAAGGAAGAGATCCATAAATCCCGCACAGAATACGAAAAGGAAGTCAAAGAGCGCCGGGCCGACCTGCAGAAGCAAGAGCGCCGCCTGCAGCAGAAGGAAGAGTCTCTGGACAAGAAGCTCGACACCTTCGAGCGCAAGGAGGACGATCTGCGCAAGCGTCAGGCCGCCGTTGCCGCCACGCAGGATGAGGTCAACCTCATCAAGAAGAGTCAGCTGGAGGTTCTGGAAAAGATCTCCGGTCTGACGCAGGAGGACGCCAAGGCGCAGCTCCTGCAGAACCTTGAAAACGAATGCCGTCACGACTCCGCCGTCAAGATCCGTGAAATCGAGTCGGAGCTGAAGGAAAACGCCGACCAGCTGGCCCGCGAGATCATCTCCATCGCCATCCAGCGCTGCGCCGCCGATCATTCTGCCGAGGCGACCGTTTCCGTGGTGCCGCTGCCCAACGACGAAATGAAGGGCCGCATCATCGGCCGCGAGGGCCGCAACATCCGCACGCTGGAATCCATCACGGGCGTCGATCTGATCATCGACGACACGCCGGAAGCCATCACCGTTTCCTCCTTTGACCCCGTGCGCCGCGAGATCGCGCGTCTGGCGCTGGAGAAGCTGATCGCCGACGGCCGCATCCATCCGACCCGCATCGAGGATCTGGTGGAAAAGGCCCGCAAGGAAGTCGACCGCGTCATCAAGCAGGAGGGTGAGCGTGCCGCATTCGAAACGGGCGTAAACAACCTGCACCCGGAGCTGATCAAGCTCCTCGGCCGCCAGAAGTTCCGTACTTCCTACGGCCAGAACGTTCTGAACCACTCCATTGAGGTCGCCCACATCGCCGGCCTGCTCGCCAGTGAACTGGGCGTGGATGTCGCGCTTGCCAAGCGCGCAGGTCTGCTGCATGACCTCGGCAAGTCCGTCGACCACGAGATGGAAGGCAGCCACGTGCAGCTCGGCGTCGAGCTCGCACGGAAATACAACGAATCCCCCGACGTCATCCATGCGATCGAAGCGCACCACAACGACGTGGAGCCGCGCACGGTCATCGCCTGCCTCGTTCAGGCGGCCGATGCCATCTCCGCTGCCCGTCCCGGCGCACGCCGCGAGAACGTGGAGAACTATATCCGCCGTCTGGAAAAGCTGGAAGAGCTGACCGGCACTTACCCCGGTGTCGAAAAGTCCTTCGCGATCCAGGCCGGCCGCGAGGTCCGCATCATGGTCAAGCCCGAGGAGGTTTCCGAGGACAACATGACGCTGCTCGCCCGCGCGATTGCAAAGAAGATCGAATCCGAGCTGGAATATCCCGGTCAGATCAAGATCAACGTCATCCGCGAAACCAAGGCGACGGAATACGCAAAATGATCCCCATGGCTCCGGTGCCGAAACGCGCCGGAGCCTTTTAATTTGAAGAACGGAGGGACTCCCCATGATTCAGAAATCAGATTTTTTCGGCTATGACAGCTACACGATCTCCTCGGAGCGGCTTTCCGTCCGCGTGATGACGCTGGGCGCAACGGTGATCGACTTCCGCTTCGACGGCCGTCCGGTCGCGCTGCGCTTTGAAACGGCGCAGGAGTATCTGGACAGTGATGCCTATCTCGGCGCCATCGTCGGCCGCTATGCGAACCGTATCGGTGGTGCGCACTTCACCCTGAACGGCAAGACCTACGAGCTGCCCGCAAATGAGGGCAAGAACCAGCTGCACGGCGGCAAAAACAGCTATGACCGCCGCATCTGGGACGCCGAGGTCTGCGGGGACAGCGCCGTGCGCTTCCGTCTGTTCTCCCCGGACGGCGACAACGGCTACCCCGGCAATCTGTCCATCGCTGTCACCTATACGGTCGCGGGCGACCGGATGCGCATCGACTTTGAGGGCGACTGTGACGCGGACACCTACTTTGCCCCCACGACGCACTTGTATTTCAATCTGGGCGGCGCGCCCACGGTGCTGGACACCCGCCTCTGGATCAACGGAACGACCGTCCTGCCCGTAGACGCGGCGCTGCTCCCCTGCGGCGCGCCGGTGAAATCCGCCGGACTGCTGGACTTCTCGCAGGGAAAGGCCATCGAGGGCTGCGTCGACCACTGCTTCCCGCTGGACGGCGAGTGCGCCTGCCGCGCGAGCGACGGCGGCGTGGAGATGGAGCTGCACACGGACTTCCCCGCGCTTCAGGTCTACAGCGGTGAGTTCCTCAAGGAGAAGCACTCCGGCGTCGCTCTGGAACCGGAGTTCTATCCCGACAGCCCCAACCACCCGGAATTCCCCTCCCCCCTGCTGCGCAAAGGCGAGCACTTCCATAAATACGCGGAGTACCGCTTCCGCAAGGTCTGATATGCCAACCGGCGGCTGCGATGATTTGCAGATCATCGCAGCCGCCGGTTTTCTTTGAAGTTCAGGCAGAGGGTTACAATCCAGCGTCATTTATATGACACAGATATTGCATTTTAGACATCTTTTGTATTTGCATTTATGATTGTTTTCTGCTACAATACAGATGTCAAGTCAGATAGAACGCGATAAAAGGAGGGATTTCCCATGAAAAAGCAACCGTTGATACTCCTGTTCTGCTGTGCGATCGCCGCGCTGCTGCTCTCCTCCTGCGCTTCCGCTCAGCACGATGCGTCCACGCCCCCGACGTCCGAGGTCGGCAGCTCCGTCATGTCCGATGCTGAGTTTCCGACGGTCTTGAATATTCCGAAGGATTTTCAGGTCTGGCGCAATCCGGATGCAATCAGGGTCTATCCTTTCACCGAAGAGAGCCTCCTCGCGGCAGTAGAGCTTGCGCAGAAAACCGCCGCAGAGATCATCGAAAGCGACAGCCCGGAGCACTACGAGATCAAAAAAGCCGCCTTCGAGCCGGCCCTGACCGATGCGTATAACCGGCAGCAGATGTCCGGCAAGCCCGTGAAGGGCTGGGCGGAGGAGGACTATTACGCGCGCTATATGACCTGCGTCATTTTTTATGATGCCGGCTATGACCACACCACCAGCCCCATGCCCGACGCCGAGGACGGTATTTTACAGGTCACATTGACCCGTGAAAACGCTTCGGACAGTTGGTCCTTTGTCGAAGGCTCCCAAGGCTTCTACGGCGGAACGTACTCTTCCTTCGTACTCACCCTGGAAGAGCTGGCCGAGGTTCCCTTCCGTCATACCGGCCGCCTGCTCGGAGGATATTGCTATGCGGGGGACGCCTGCTATCTCTATGCCTGCGACGACGCGACCGGCGAGGTCAGATTCTACGACACACAGGGGAACAGCAATTTGGAATGAAGCGGCTCTCGTCACCTTGCAAGTGCAGCGGCCCGCCGGGGTTCCGGCGGGCCGCTGTTTTTTACTGCTGTTTCTTCACAAAGTTCCACGTGTCGCGGCACATATCTTCGACGGTCTTTTCCGCCGTCCAGCCGAGCACGTCCTTTGCCTTCGTGGTGTCCGCCCAGCACTTGGCAAGATCGCCGTCGCGGCGCGGGCCGATCACATGATTGACCTTGACACCGTTGACCTTTTCAAAGGTATGCACCAGCTCCAGCACGCTCACCGCGCGCCCGGTGCCGAGGTTAAACGCCTCCGCGCCCGTATGCGTTTCGGCATACTCCAGCGCCTTGAGGTGCCCCTTGGCAAGATCGACTACGTGCAGATAGTCGCGCAGGCCGGTGCCGTCCGGGGTGGGATAGTCGTCGCCGAACACGGTCAGCTTCTCCAGCTTTCCGGCGGCAACGCGGGCGATGTAGGGCATCAGGTTATTGGGGATGCCGTTGGGGTCCTCGCCGAGCAGGCCGGATTCATGCGCGCCGATGGGGTTGAAGTAGCGCAGCAGCACCGCCGAGAAGTCCGGGTTCGCCGCCGTGTAGTCGCGAAGGATCTGCTCGATCATGATCTTCGTCCAGCCATAGGGGTTGGTGGCAAGGTGCGCCGGCATGGATTCCACATAGGGCACGGGATTTTCCGGGCCGTAAACCGTCGCGGAGGAGGAAAAGACCAGCTTCTTGCAGCCGAACTCCGCCATGACCTCCATCAGCGTCAGCGTGGAATCCAGATTGTTGCGGTAGTAGGCCAGCGGGATGCGGCAGCTCTCGCCCACCGCCTTCAGACCGGCGAAGTGGATGACCGCGTCGATCCGGTGCGCGCGGAAGATCTTTTCCAGCGCCGCCCTGTCGCACACGTCGTCCTGATAGAACACAGGCGCAATCCCCGTGATGGTCTGGATCTTTTCGATCACGTCCGCCTTGGCGTTGGACAGATTGTCAACGATCACGACCTCGTGACCCGCCTTTTGCAGCTCCACGCAGGTGTGGCTGCCGATAAACCCGGCGCCGCCGGTGACAAGTACCTTCATAAAAATGTCCTCCTTTTTTATATTGCGGCAAGGAAGCGGCCGAAGGCCCGCTGCCCCGCGTCATTTCGTTTGAACACGCCCGCGTCCTCCAGAACGCGGGTGAACACCGCGCCGACCTCCTGCCGGAGGATGTCCTCCGTGTTTTCCGGCGTAAAGTCATAGCGCTGCCTGAGCTCGTCCACCCAATCGGCGTGCTTGCCGAGCGTTTCGTCCTGCCGCAGGTCCGCCCCCGTCAGGATCGCCGTGCGCACGCCCTCCAGCTCCTTTTTCAGGCGAGCGGGCAGCACCGCAAGGCCCATGACCTCGATCAGGCCGATGTTCTCCTTTTTAATATGATGCAGCTCCGGATGCGGATGGAACACGCCCAGCGGAAGCTCCGGCGTGGTGATGTTGCAGCGCAGCACAAGATCAAGCTCGTAGTCCGCGCCGCGTCGCCGCGCAATGGGCGTGATCGTGTTGTGCGGCACTCCGTCCGTTTCCGCAAAAACGCCCGCCTCCGGGTCGGAATACCCGCGCCAGCGCGCCAGGATCCGCTCCGCCAGCGCAAGGAGCTGCGCACGGTCGGCGCTCGTCAGACGGATGACCGACATCGGCCAGCGCACGACCCCCGCACGCACCGCCGGGAAGTCCGCAAAACGCACCTCCCGCTCCACCGGCGCCTCCTCCATCGCAAAGCGGTAACGCCCGCCCTGAAAGTGGTCGTGGCTCAGGATGGAACCGCCCACAATGGGCAGGTCGGCATTCGAGCCGATGAAGTAGTGCGGGAAGATCGTGACAAAATCCAGCAGCCGCCGGAAGGTCACGCCGTCGATGTGCATGGGCCGGTGCTCCGCATTCAGCGCGATACAGTGTTCATTATAATATACATAGGGGGAATACTGCAAGTACCACTGGCTTCCGTCCAGCGTGAGGGGCAGAATTCTGTGATTCTGCCGCGCCGGATGATTGCCGCGCCCGGCGTAGCCCTCATTTTCGGCGCACAGCAGGCAGCGCGGATAGCCCGACTGCGGCGCAGCCTTGGCCGCCGCGATGTCGCGGGGGTCCTTTTCGGGCTTGGACAGATTGATCGTGATGTCCAGCGCGCCGTAGGGCGAAGCATACTTCCACTTGAGGTCTTTTGCGATGCGGTCGCGGCGGATGTAATTTGTGTCCTGCGAGAAGCGGTAGAACCAGTCCGTCGCCGCCTCGGGCGAAACGGCGTAGCGCCGCGCAAATTCCGCCCGCACCTCGTGCGGATAGGGCGTCAGCGCGCCCATGAGCTTGGTGTCGAACAGATCGCGTTCGGTCACGCTGCCGCCGGTCAGCCCGCGCTGCACGGCGTCGTCCGTCAGCGCCGCGAGCAGCTCCGGAAGCGCCGCGTGGATCTCTTCCTCCGCGGGTGCTTCGTCCAGCCGCAGAATTTCCAACAGACGATTTTTCACATAGCAGGCGTCCGCCTGTTCGATCAGGCCGCAGCCGATGCCGTAGCGCACCAGCGCGTCAAGATAAGCACCGTTCATTCGCACACCTCCACACTGCCCTCCTGCCGGATGGAAAGCACATGACAGCTTCCCTGCCCCAGCGCGGCCTCCATGCCCTCGCGGAAGCGTGGAAGAAGCTCCGTCGGGACATAGGCCTGAATCGTTCCGGCGAAGCCGCCGCCGTGGACGCGGCAGGCTCCGCGGCCTTCCAGCAGGCGCTCCGCCTGCGACAGGGCGAAGGCCAGCGCCTGCCCACGCACTGCGCCCGTGGGGATCACGTTCTGCAAATACTGCCATGAGGACACGCCGGAAGCCCGGACTTCGTGCAAAAAGTCCTCAAACCGGTTTTCCTGCAAGGCCTTCACCTGACGGCGCACGCGACGGTTATCGTCAAAGACATGGATGGCGCGCAGCACGGCGCGGTCGCCCGCATATCGGCGCAGCCCCGGCAGCTTCTGATAGAACTCGTCCTCGGAAACGTCGCGCAGGTATTCTTTCCCAAAAAATTCGCAGACAGTTTTCAACTCCGCCGGAATGGCCGCGTACTCCGCGGTCAGGTCGGCGTGGTCGGCGCCGGAGTCGATGATGCACAGCGCATGGCCGCAGGCCGCAAAGTCAAAGGGCACCGGCGTGACCACCGGCGCAGCCGGGTCGGCAAAGTCAATGGCAATGATGCCGCCGACGGCGCTGGCGGTCTGATCCATCAGGCCGCAGGGCTTGCCGAAGTAGACATTTTCCGCATACTGCCCGACCTGCGCAAGCTGCACGGGGCTGAGCTTCCCGTCCAGAAACAGGCGGTTGCAGATCGCCGCCATCAGCACCTCAAAGGCAGCCGAAGAGGAAAGCCCGCTGCCCGGCAGCACGTCGGACTCCACATAGGCGTCGAAGCCGCAGGGCGTCCCTCCCAGTGCGGCCACCCGCGCGGCCACGCCGCGCACCAGTGCCGCCGTCGTGCCCGTTTCCTCCGCCCGCGGCGCAAGGCCGTCCAGCGGCACGACGCACAGGGGGTAGCCCTCGGACTGCACGCGGATCTGCCCGGAGCCGTTGGCGGCGACCGCCGCTCTTGTGTCAAGGTTCACCGCGCCGGCCAGCACGAGCCCGTGCTGATGATCGGTGTGGTTGCCGCCCAGCTCCGTCCGGCCGGGCGCGGAAAAGAGGTACTGGGGTACTCGCTCAAAGCATTGCGTGAATTTTCGCTTGATGGTTTCGTACACGGTTGTTTCACCTCTCTGTTTTATTTTGTTCTCTACTTCTATTCTAGGTAATTATGTTGCTAAAGCAATGGTTTTTTCTCTAGTTTCTATGGAAATTTGTTGCTTCCCATGGTATAATTTTCGCAGGAGGCGGTATCATGGCGGAATATTTCAAAAATTCCTATAAAGCGGAGCAGGCGCCCCTGCCGCTGAGCGTCAAAAACGTCGGCTTTCAGCAGTGCACGCCGGGCTACCGCTGGGGTGCCGGAATGCGCGACCACTATCTTCTGCACTACGTCGTTTCCGGGCGCGGGACCTATACCGTCGAGGGACGCTCCTTCCCGGTGGAGGCCGGGCAGGTCTTTCTGGCGTGGCCGAATACCGTTCTGAGCTACACCGCCGACCACGACGACCCGTGGGAATACTACTGGCTGGGCTTCGCCGGGCCGGACGCGGCGGTGCTCCTGTCGCACACCGGCCTCAAGCGCAGCGCGCCGGTCCTGTCCATCGGCTTCGGCAAGACTTTTCAGCAGTACGTCACTGCCATTTATGACGCGCGCGGCAGCGACCTGAGAAGCCGCACGCAGATGCTCGGCTATGCCTATCTTCTGCTGGGCCGTCTGATCGAAGCGGAGGCGCGTCCGCAGGAGAGTGCCAACCCCGCCGCCCGCGCGGCGGAATTCATCGAAAACAACTACGCCGACCAGATCACGATAGACGACATCGCAGCCCGCGCCGGCGTGAGCCGGAGCTGGCTTTACCGCTGTTTCATGGAGCGCTTTGCCTGTTCGCCCGCGGCCTACCTGCGCAGCCGCCGTCTGAACTGCGCCCGCCAGCTGCTCGAGCGCACCGGCCTGCATATCTCGGAGATCGCCCGCTCCGCGGGCTATCCGGACGCACTGTATTTTACCAAGGTCTTTACCCGGCAGTTTGGGATGTCCCCTTCTGCCTACCGGGGAAAAATCCTGTTGGAATTTTCCCCGCCGGGTGCTATAATGACCTGAGAAATAAGGCACAAACATGGAGGCCATTTGTGAAACGATTGCTCAAGTATCTGGCGGATTATAAGAAAGAATCCGTCTTTGCGCCGCTGTTCAAGCTGTTTGAGGCGCTTCTGGATCTTCTGGTGCCGGTCGTGGTCGCGGCGATCATCGACCGCGGCATCAACGGCGGCGGTGGAACCGGCGTCATCGTGCGCTATGCGCTTCTGATGATCGGTCTGGCTGCGGCTGGCCTTGCCGCGTCCGTCACGGCGCAGTTCTTTGCCGCGAAGGCCGCCGTCGGCTTCGCCAAGCAGGTGCGTGGTGCGCTGCTGCGCAAGATCGACACCTTTTCTTATTCCGACATCGACACGCTCGGCGCGCCGACCATGCTCACGCGCATGACGGGCGACGTCAATCAGCTTCAGAACGGCGTCAACATGGTGCTGCGTCTGTTCCTGCGCTCGCCCTTCATCGTGTTCGGCGCGATGATCATGGCCTTCACGATAGACGCAAAGGCCGCGCTGGTCTTTGCCGCCGTCATTCCGGTGCTGGCTGCGGTGGTCTTTGCCATCATCCTCGTGACCATTCCGAAGTACCGGCAGGTGCAGGAGCACGTGGACGACGTGCTCGGCACGACCCGCGAAAACCTGAGCGGCACGCGCGTCATCCGCGCCTTCCGCATTGAGCAGACGGAGATCGACTCCTTCGACCGCAAGAACCGCGCGCTGACGAAGATCCAGCTCTTCGCCGGGCGCATCTCCGCGCTGATGAATCCCCTGACCTACGTTATCATCAACGCCGCCGTCATCGCCCTGATCTACACCGGCGCGCTGCGCGTGAACGCAGGCTTTCTGACGCAGGGCGCGGTCATCGCGCTGTATAACTATATGTCGCAGGTGCTGGTGGAGCTGATCAAGCTGGCAAACCTCATCATCACCATGACCAAAGCGCTGGCCAGCGCCAACCGCGTGGCGGATATGCTCGACCGCCCCGCCTCCACCGAAATTCTGCCGGAGCACCGCGTGCAGACGGACAGCAAGGTGCTGTTCGACCACGCCGGCCTGACCTACCGCGGCGCGGGCGAGGCCTCTCTGGAGGACATCAGTCTGAGCGTGCTGCCGGGGCAGACCGTCGGCGTCATCGGCGGCACGGGCAGCGGCAAGACCTCTCTGGTCAACCTGATCCCCGCGTTTTACCCCGCCGATTCCGGCGCGGTCTACATCGACGGGCTGGACGCCCGCTCCTATGAACCGGAGCAGCTTCGCCGCAAGGTCGGTCTGGTACCGCAGAAAGCGGTGCTGTTCCGCGGCACCATCCGCACCAATCTTCTCTGGGGCTGTGAGGATGCGGCGGACGAGGAGCTCTTCGCCGCTCTGCGCGCGGCGCAGGCCTATGAATTCGTCATGGAAAAGGGCGGTCTGGACGCCGAAGTCGCCGAGGGCGGCAAGAATTTCTCCGGCGGTCAGCGCCAGCGCCTGACCATCGCGCGCGCGCTCGTGCGCAAGCCGGAAATTCTCATCCTTGACGACAGCGCCTCCGCGCTGGACTACGCCACGGACGCCGCCCTGCGCCGCACCCTGCGGGAGCTTTCCTTCCATCCCACGGTGTTCATCGTTTCCCAGCGCACGGCCTCCATCCGCAGCGCCGACCAGATCGTCGTTCTGGACGACGGCCGCGCCGTCGGTCTCGGAACGCACGAATCGCTGCTGAAAACCTGCGAGGTCTACCGCGAGATCTATGAATCCCAGTATAAAAAGGAGGCGCAGTAAGATGAAGTCCTCCACGCTCCACAAGGTACTTTCCTACGTCAAACGCCACGGCTTCCCGCTGGCGCTGACCATCGTGCTGGCCGCCGTGACCGTCGGTCTGACCCTATACGTCCCCATTCTGGTGGGCGACGCCATCGACTGCATCGTCGAGGCCGGGAAGGTCGATTTCGCCGCGATTCTCCCCATTCTGATTCGGATCGCCGTCGTCGTCGGCATCACCGCGCTGACGCAGTGGCTCAGCGGCGTGATCAATAACCGCATCACCTACCGCGTGGTGCAGGACATCCGCGCCGACGCCTTCCGCAAAATTCAGGTGCTCCCCCTGTCCTATATCGACTCCCACTCCCACGGCGACACGGTCAGCCGCATCATCACGGACGTCGACCAGTTTGCCGACGGCCTGCTGATGGGCTTCACGCAGCTTTTCTCCGGCGTCGTGACCATCCTCGCAACGATCGGCTTCATGCTGTCGGTCAACCCGCTGATCACGCTGGTCGTGGTGCTGGCCACACCGCTTTCCCTCTTTGTCGCCAGATTCATCGCCCGGCGCACCGGCTCCCTCTTCCGCAAGCAGTCCGAGCTGCGCGGCGAGCAGACCGCCTTCCTCAACGAAATGCTGCAAAACCAGAAGGTCGTCAAAGCCTTCTCCCACGAAAAGGCGAACGAGGCGCAGTTTGACGAGCTGAACGACCGTCTGGAGGACAGCTCCCTGCACGCGGTGTTCTATTCCTCTCTGGTCAATCCCTGCACGCGCTTCCTCAACAGCATCGTCTACGCCATCGTTGCGCTCTGCGGCGCGCTGGTCTGCTTCCACACCGGCGGCGCGGCGCTGACGGTCGGCGGGCTTTCCTGCTTTCTCTCCTATGCCAATCAGTATACCAAGCCCTTCAACGAGATCAGCGGCGTTGTCACGGAGCTGCAAAACGCCTTTGCCTGCGCCGCGCGCATCTTTGAGCTGATCGACGCGCCCGCGCAGTCGCCGGACGAGCAAGGCGAGCTGGCCGACTGCGGCGGCGAGGTGGAATTCGACTCCGTCGATTTCTCCTACGTCCCGGAAAAGCCGCTGATCGAGAATCTGAATCTGAGCATCCGCTCCGGCGAGCACGTCGCCATCGTCGGCCCGACCGGCTGCGGCAAAACCACGCTCATCAACCTGCTGATGCGCTTTTATGACGTGGATAAAGGCGTGATCCTCGTCGACGGCACGGACGTGCGCTCGGTGCCGCGGCACGTCCTGCGTGCGCAGTACGGCATGGTCCTGCAGGACACATGGATCCGCGACGCGACCGTCTGGGAGAATATCGCGCTGGGCAAGCCGGACGCCACCCGCGAGGAGATCATCGCCGCGGCGAAGGCGGCGCACAGCCACAGCTTTATCAAGCGTCTGCCGCAGGGCTACGACACCGTCATCAGCGAGGACAGCAGTCTTTCGCAGGGACAGCGGCAGCTTCTGTGCATCACGCGCGTGATGCTCTCGCCGCCGCCCATGCTGATCCTCGACGAGGCCACCAGCTCCATCGACACGCGCACGGAAATGCTCATTCAGGAGGCCTTCGCCAAGCTGACCGCCGGCCGCACGAGCTTCATCGTCGCGCACCGCCTGTCGACCATCCGCGAGGCAGATCAGATCCTCGTCATGCGCGACGGCCATATCATCGAGCAGGGCAGCCACGAGCAGCTTCTGGAAAAGGACGGCTTCTATGCCGCGCTGTACAGCAGCCAGTTCGAGCCGTAAGGTGCGGCGTCTTCCCCGTTGTAGGGTGCGACCGGAATTGCAACCATCCCGCAAATACCCGAAAACGCACAGCGCCCCGGATGTGATGAAAATCACATCCGGGGCGTATATCTTATTCCAATTTCTAATTCACAGCTCCCGCAAGGCGTCCACAAAGGCCGTCTTGGCATTTGTCTTTTCGTCGCGGTATTTCAGAATTTTCGCGGGCGCGCCGGCAACGACGGCGTTCGCCGGGACATCCTGCGTCACGACCGCACCGGCCGCAACGACCGCGCCGTCACCGATCTGCACGCCTTCCAGCACCACTGCGTTCGCGCCTACAAGCACGCCGTCGCCCACGGTCACGGGCTTCGCGCTGGGCGGCTCGATCACACCTGCCAGCACCGCGCCGGCGCCGATGTGGCTGTTTTTGCCCACGGTCGCGCGGCCGCCGAGCACCGCGCCCATGTCGATCATCGTGCCCTCGCCGACGACTGCGCCGATATTCAGGATCGCGCCCATCATCACGACGGCATTGTCCCCGATCTCCACGCCGTCGCGTAAGATCGCGCCCGGCTCTATCCGGGCGTGCAGCCCCTTGAGATCAAGCATGGGAATGGCGGAATTGCAGGCAGAGTTTTCAATGTGCAGCGCGGAGATGCGCTCCGACTGCGCTGCGAGCTGGGGCTCAAGCACCTTCCAGTCGCCATAGAGAATTTTCAGGCCGCAGCCGCCGGAGAATACCTCCACGTCCGTGAATTCGCAGGGCAGCTTTTCCTGCACGGTCACGCGCACGGGGGTCTTTTTCTCCGCCGTGCGGATCATTTCAATGATTTCAAGTGCTTCCATACTGCTCCTTTCAGCGGATCGAGCGCTTGGGCTTGACCATTTCGCGCCAGTCGAGGTCGCCGCGCTGCAAGCCGAGGATCAGCATTTCCGCAGAAGCGAGGTTGGTCGCAATGGGGACATTGTGCGTGTCGCACAGATGAATGGTCTGGACGATCTGCTGATCCTCCCACGGATCCATCCCGTTGGGGTCAGAGAACAGCAGCACCATGTCGATCTCATTATAGGCGATCCGCGCATTGACCTGCTGATGGCCGCCCTGGCTGTGCGAGAGGAAGAGCGTGACAGGCAGTCCCGTCGCCTCCGCGACCAGACGGCCGGTCGTAGCCGTCGCCGACAGATTGTGCTTGGCAAGAATGCTCTTATACGCGGTACAGAACTGCACCATCAGTTCCTTTTTCTTGTCATGCGCCATGAGTGTTATGTTCATATCATCACCTCATTAGAGTTTCATCAGCGGAACGTAATCCCCCCGCAGGCGGCGGGAGATCCGCAGGCAGGCCTCGGCCGCGCCGTCCTCCGCAGCAAAGATCAGCGCCACGCCCTGCGCAGCAGCCAACACGACCTTCGGATCCTCCGGGACAAGGCCCAGAAGCGGCAGGCCGACGTTATCCATGATGTCGTCCACCGTCAGCTCCATCCGCGAGAACATCCGCGGGCTGACGCGGTTGACGACGAGCCGTACATCCCTGCGTCCGCGCAGCTCCAGAAGGTCGGCGGCGCAGGCGGCATCGCGCAGAGAAGCCGGATCCGGCGTGCAGACGATCATGTAGCGATCCGCAGCTTCCGTCGCCAGACGGAACCCGTCGCCGATTCCCGCGGCGGAGTCGATCAGGCAGAAGTCAAACTGCTCCCGCGCCTCCTGCAAAAGGCAGGCGAAGGCCTTTTCGTCGATCTTCTGCCCCAGCGCGCGGCTGGGTGCGGTCAGGAGGAACAGATTCGGCAGCTCGGGATGCGCCGTCGCATCCGCCAGCGCGTAATTGCCCTCCAGAATCTCCGTAAACGCCAGTACCGGCAGCTCCGCCATGCCCAGCGCAATGTCAAGATTCCGCAGGCCGATGTCCGCGTCGATGCACAGCACGCGCTTTCCTTCTGCGGCGAGGCAGGAGGCGACCGCGGCGCAGACAGAGGTCTTTCCCGTTCCGCCCTTGCCGGAGATAACGGCAATCACTTCTCCCATATTCTGGCCTCCCTCCCCAATTTTTCATTCATAGTATAGCCGATTCCGATGGATATTTCAACTGGCAATTTGGGCAGTTTGCTGAGAAATTCCGCAAGGCACGCGATCGCTCCCGGAACCTTCGTGAGGATCCGGCGGTTTTGGCAGGACATTTCCCTCCGCGCAGAATTTTTTCAAAAAAAGTTAGCCTGCCCTCTTGACAATTCCCCGGCCCCATGCTATTATAATAATGCAAATGATAATTATTATTGTTTAGGAGATGAGGCCCATGCCGCCACGCAAACACAGCAAAAAGCGCGACGCCATTTACGAATGTGTCCGCAGCACCAAGACGCATCCCAGCGCGGAGTGGGTCTATTCCCGGCTCAAGCCGGAAATTCCCGATCTCTCCCTCGGCACGGTCTACCGCAACCTGAACCTGTTCCAGCAGGAGGGGCGGCTGATCTCCGTCGGCGTGGTCAATGGGCTGGAACGCTTCGACGCCTGCACCACCCCGCACGCGCATTTCATCTGCACGCACTGCGGCGCGGTCATCGATGTTGACGGCACCGACCCGCCAGAACACCTGATCTCTCAGGTCCATTGCGGCGCGGTGCGCGAATGTGTCCTGACCTTTACCGGGATCTGTAATTCCTGCATCCGGCCGGATGCGGCAAATAATGAACAAAAAAATTAAAATTGGAGGATTTTCAAATGAAAAAGTATGTCTGCCCCGTTTGCGGTTATATCCATGAAGGCGAGCTCCCCGAAGGCTTCAAGTGCCCGGTCTGCGGCGTTCCCGGCGAGAAGTTCAAGCTTGTCGAAGGCGATCTGACGCTGGCTGCTGAGCACGAGTTCGGCGTCGGCACCAAGCTCGACGGCGTTCCCGAAGAGGACAAGAAGTTCATCCTCGAGCAGCTCAAGGCCAACTTTACCGGCGAGTGCTCCGAGGTCGGCATGTACCTGTGCATGGCGCGCATCGCGCACCGCGAAGGCTATCCCGAGATCGGCCTGTACTGGGAAAAGGCTGCATATGAAGAGGCCGAGCACGCAGCGAAGTTTGCCGAGCTGCTGGGCAGCGAGCTGGAGCCCAACATGACCGCCTCCACCAAGAAGAATCTGGCATGGCGCGTGGACTGCGAGTTCGGCGCAACGGCAGGCAAGGTCGAGCTGGCCAAGGTCGCAAAGAAGAACAACCTCGATGCCATCCATGACACCGTCCACGAAATGGCCCGCGACGAGGCCCGCCACGGCCGCGCTTTGAAGGGCCTGCTGGAGCGGTACTTTGGGAAATAAGACGGTTCGGAACGGGTGATCGCTTCGGATGTCGCAACCCCGGCGCAAGCCCGTTTATAGCAGGAGGATTCTATGGACTACGCAGTAAACGAAGAGCTCTGCCACTGTAAGCACGTGAGCATGGCGGACATTGACCGCGCTTTGCATCAAAACACCCGTTTTTCCGATGTGGAAAGGGAATTTGAAGACGTGCAGCGCATCACGTCTTGCGCCACCGGCTGCGGCGGCTGCCACGACAAGATCATGGCGTTCATCTCCGACCGGATGAGCGGCTAAGGAGGATGATTATGAAATACGAATGCCCCTGCGGCTATGTTTACGACCCCGCGCTGGGCGACCCGGATAACGGTGTCGCTCCCGGCACCGCGTGGGAGGATGTCCCTGAGGATTGGGTCTGCCCGGTCTGCGGCCTGGGAAAAGAAGCCTTCACGGTGGAATGAGCCGGAACGCTCCGCGTCCCTTTTGATTCCGCGCGCAAGGGAGCCTGTCTGTGCGCCAAGAGCCGCCGCTTTGCGACGGTTGCGCTCCGAAACACCTCGCTGTGGTGGTTTCCCTTCGCTCTTTTCTTTCTTCCGTAACTTCGGGCTGGATGGGTTTTTCGACAGCCTGAGAAAACACTTTTTTCGAAAAAACGCTTTGCATTCGCCCGCGTTTTTGTGGTATACTGAAAAAAAGAAAGGAGCCAAGCATATGAACGAATATGAAGTTCTGATCGAAACGGTCAACCCCTGCGGCGGCGAAGCGCACGCCAGCAAGGACTTTCTGGAGATCGAAGCGGAGAGTCCGGATGCCTATGTTGCCGCCAACGCACGCTATCCGGTGATCGACTCCGGCAAAAACAGCGCTGGCGACGTGGTCATTACAACCGGCGACGGCCGCGGCACCATCGTGCGTTATACCTTCACGGAATGAAATACCAACAAGAAGGGTCATGAAGCGTTGCTTCATGACCCCTCTTTTATTCTCCCTGCAGGTGCTCCATGGCAAACAGAATGCACTGGTTGATGAACTCGTTGCGGCTGATGTCCGCCTTGGCGGCGTTTTCGTCGATCTGCTTCAGCAGTTCCGATGGCAGCCGGATGGAAATTACCTCTTTATCCGGCTTTTGCGGTATAAAATAGTTCATTTCTCGCCTCACCTCTTGACAAAATTGTATTCGTCGTGTTATCATTTGTCTGTATTCATTATTTAATATATATTTTCGAATACAATTCAAACATAGGAGGTGAACCGCACGCATGAACGCAGCAGAAAACTTTCATGGCCATATTGCCTTACCGTTGGAAGAACACTTCGAGGCGTATCTGTCCTCCAAACACCACTGGGCAGACGAAGCGGAAAGCGGTGATTTCGTCGCAATGATGTCCATGCTCCTGCACGAAAAGGCGGAACCGGAAAACGCCGCGGCCTTCGACAAAAAATACCATCCCTATCTGGGCAAATCTGCCAACGAGATCTCATCCCCCGTCGCAGAGGAGCTCTTTGACGAATTTCAGTTGCTGCTTTCCGGGGCGGAAGCCGCCAAATGAAACGCGGACGTTTTGAAGCCCCGCCCAAGCACCGCTCCCCCGCGCTTCCCGCCGCGGCCGCAGCCCTGTTTCTTGTGCTTCTGGCGCTGCTCCTGTGGCGCTGCGGCGCGCAGTCTGCGCAGCTCCCCGGCGATGCGCCGTCCATGGAAAAGAACCCGGACTCCATCTCCGTCCCGGGCTATGAGCTGCTGGAGCTGGCGGCGGACACCGCGCAGCAGACGCTGTGTCTGGAAAATCCGGCGCGGAATCCCTGCTATTTTCAGATCACCCTCACCCTGTCGGACGGGACACTGCTGTGGCAGTCGGAGCGGATCGCGCCGGGCAAGACCTCCGCACCCATCGTCCTGCGCCGGCCGCTCGCCGCGGGAACGTATTCCGCCGTCCTGAACTACGCCTGTTTCCGCGAGGACGACGGCGTCACGCCCCTGAACGGCGCGGAAATGAAATTGACCCTTCGGGTAAAATAAAATCAAAGGAGAAGAAATCATGAAAAAGCTCTTATCCCTCGCACTGGCTCTGCTGATGCTCGCCTCCGTGGCGACCGTCGCCCTTGCAAGCACGACCACCCTGACCACCACCGTCCCGCCCGCGACCTATACGCTGAATATCCCCGCCGATCAGGAAATCCCGTTTGGAGAAACCGGGCACAACATCGGAAATGTTACCGTAACGGACGCCGCAGGATTTGCAGAAGGCAAAAATTTGAAGGTTACAATGGACTATGATGCCTTTACCTGCGAGGGGGTATCCACGACGATTCCGTTTTCTATTGAGTGTACTGGCGGCCCCAATGATCACTATTCTAGATACAATATCCACGAACTTACATTCCGCGGGAACGCCTCGAGCAGCGTTTCTAATCGCGCTATTTTTAGCACTAGCGGCTCTGAATGGACTTGTCAAAATATGTATGCCAAAATTACCAGCACCGACTGGGGCAAGGCCCTCGCCGGTGACTACACCGCGACCATCACCTTCACCGCTGAGGTCGTCGCAGAATAAGCACGCCCCATCAAAGGACGTGTTGCCATGAAGCTCAAACCGACTCTGCGCGTGCCGGTCCGCGCACTGCTGCTTCTGCTGCTGCTTGCGTCGCTCACTCTCTGCGCCTTCGCACGGGGAACCACCCTGACGACGCACGTTCCCGGCACATATACCCTGCGCGTCGAGCTCAGCGGCAGCGGCAGCATCCGGGTAAACAGCACGCTCTGCGCGCAGACCACCGCGCTGGAACTCGCGGAAGCCAGCACCCCGGAAGTCGCCCTGACCCCCGGCAGCCGCCCGCAGGCCGTGTTTTTCAACGGCGAGGATGTCACCGCCCGCTTTGAAAGCGGCAAGCTCGTCCTCCCGGCACTGCGGAGTGACTGTGTGCTCCGCGTGGTCTTTGCCCCCGCGGACGCCCCGGCCACCGGTGATGCTGCGGGCAGGCTGCTTCCCGTCTGTCTTTCCGCCGCAGCGCTCTGTCTGTGCTGCCTTGCGCTGCTTGGGAAAAAGCACCGCACAATCTGAAATTCCCCGCCGTCCAAAATGGACGGCGGGATTTTTTCACCCATTCCGCGCTCTTGCAAATCGCGCAGAACTACGATACAATAGAACAAAAGAATTCGCAAGGGAGGCCGAGCCATGCCGTCGCAACACCGAATCGCACTGCACCGCATCCCGGAGCTGGACTGCCATCTCCCGGAAACCGCCGCCTACGTCCGCGGCGTGCTGTCCGGGCTGCACTGCCGGGTGTTTTCTCCGTGGGAGAGCGCGGTCTGCGCCTATTTTGACTACGGGCAGCCGGAAACCGTCGCCTTCCGCAGTGACATGGACGCCCTGCCCATCTGCGAAACGACCGGCCTGCCCTTTGCCTCGCAGCATCCCGGCAAAATGCACGCCTGCGGACACGACGGCCATATGGCCATCGTGCTGGCGCTGGCGGAGTACCTGTCGCGCGTGAAAATGCGGCAGGCGCGCAATGTGCTTCTGATCTTCGAGCCTGCCGAGGAAACCACCGGCGGCGCAAAGCACATCTGCGAAACGGGAATTCTGGAAGAATATCACGTCACGCGCATTTACGGCCTGCACCTCTGGCCGGAGCTGGAAAAGGGCGTGGTCGCCGCCCGTCCCGATGGGCAGATGGCGCGCTCCTGCGAGCTGACCGCCGAGATTGAGGGGTGCTCTGCCCACATCGCCCGCTGGCAGGAGGGTCGCGACGCGCTGGCCGCAGGGCTGCACTTCGTCGCCGACGCCTATGCGCTGGCCGAGGGAAAAACCTGCGTCCTGCGCTTCGGCCGGATGGAAAGCGGCTCCGCGCGCAACGCCGTCAGCGACCGCACCCGGCTGGAGGGCACGCTGCGCTGCTTTGACGAGGCGCTTTTTGCGGAATTGTGGCAGAGGCTGGAGGCGCTCGCGCGCCGCGTCGGCGAGGAAACCGGCTGTGCCGTCCGCCTGACGCGCAGCGAAGGCTACCCGCCTGTGACCAACGATCCCGCTCTACTCACCGAGGCGAAAACGCGCTTCCCCATCGCGGAGGCTGCGCCGTCCTACACGACGGAGGACTTTTCGGAGTTCCAGCGCCGCGTGCCGGGTGTGTTCTTTTTTCTCGGCACCGGCGGCCCGGCACTGCACACGCCGGATTTCGACTTCGATCCGTCCGTGCTGGACACTGGCCTTGCGCTGTTTGAAGCTCTTTTGTGAAATACGGACTTTCCCGCAAGCTGTAGGGTGCGGTCTTCTGCGCAGCCCTTGCACCGCTGCCGGCACTATCGTTGTTGCAGATCCCTGCTCAAGAGCGTTCCCTACGGGTGCAACCGAAATTTTTCCCCTTCCCTACAACGAAATTCCCGGATTTTGGAGGTATCCCATGATCAAACCACTGCGCCGCCTGATTTCCAGCGCGGCCTTTCTGGTCCTGACAGGCCTGATGATCTTCGCCGCAAAAAAATGGTCGGCGCTCGTCTTTGCCTTCTATCCCAAGCTCTCCCGGAAAATTCTCGCCTTCCTCGCCGATCTGACCGCCCCCATTCCCGTCCCGGTCTGGGAGCTGGCGGTCTGCGCGCTGGCCGTCTGGCTGGTGGTGTCGCTGATCCTCTCGCTCCGGAAGTCGCACTTCCTGCGCTGGCTGACCGGCGTTCTGGAAATCGTCTGCGCGGGCGTGTTCCTCTTCGTGGCCATCTGGGGGCTGAACTATTTCGCGCCGCCCATGCAGGAGCGCCTCGGTTTTTCCGTGGAGCAGTACACTCCGCAGGAGCTGCGCGAGGCGACGGAATACTATCTCGCGCAGGCAAACGCCGCCTCCAAGGCCGTCCCCCGCGGCGAGGACGGCGTGATGCTGCCGGGCGATTTTTCTGCGCTTTCCACGCAGGCCGGAGAAAACTACAAGCTGCTGGCACAGACCATGCCCTGCTTTGACGGCTCGACCGCGCGGGTCAAGAAGCTGCTGAGCAGCAAGCTCATGGGCGCGACCGGCACAACGGGCATTTTCATCGCCTTCACCGGCGAGAGCAGCATCAGCACGACCACCTTCACGACCTCCGTTCCCTTCACCATGTGCCACGAGATCGGTCACCGCATGGCCTTCGCGCGGGAGAACGAGGCGAATTTTGCCGCATTTCTGGCGTGCAGCGTGTCGAACGACGAAGCCTTCCGCTATTCCGGCTACTATCTGGCCTTTGTCTACTGCTATAACGCCCTCTACCGCGTCGACCGCGAAGCGGCAGGCGAGGTCTGGCAGGCCGCGTCCGACGAGATCAAAACCGACGCCGCCGCTTCCCGCACGCACTATCAGAAAGTGGAAAACGAAAAAGTTTCAGAGGCCACCTCCAAGGTCTACGACTCCTACTTAAAAGCCTTCTCCGTCAAATCCGGCAAGCAGTCCTACGGCGAGGTCGTAGACCTGTTGACCGGGTGGTATTATTCAAACATAAAGGAATGATCGCATGAGCCGCCGCATCAACCTTCTCTATGCGCTGATCAACATTTTCCTCTGGGGAGCCTACGGTGTTCTGGTCGCCTATGCCAGCCGCTATTTTCTCCATCTCGGCCTGACAAACACACAGTCCGGCATCCTACTGGGGCTGGGCACCGGCGCGTCCTTTCTGATCCAGCCGCTGCTGACGGGCGTCATTGAGCGCCTGCACGTCAGCGTGCAGCGCATCGTCTGCATTCTGACGGCGACGATCCTGCTGTGTGCGCTGCCGCTGCTGCCGTTGATCGACCGGCGCGTGCCGGCGGTCGTCCTGTTCAGCGTCGCCTGCGTCTGCGTGCAGGCGTTGCCCTCCTTTGCCAACGCGCTGGGGATGTCTGCCATCCACGGCGGCCTGCCGCTGAACTATGGGCCGAGCCGCGGTCTTGGCTCTGTCAGCTTTGCGCTGTGTGTGCAGGGCGTCAATCTGCTGCTCGTACACTTTGGGATGCGCACGCTGGCCGTCTGCGCCGCCGTGCTCACGCTGGGGCTGCTAATCTCCACGCTGTGCTTTCCGCAACCGGAGCAGGCACGGCTCGAGCGCCGCGAGGCGTCCCGTTTTCCGCAGTTTTTCCTTGAAAACCGCCGGTTTTTCCTGCTGCTGATGGGCTGTGTCCTGCTGCTGATCAGCACCTCCGCACTGACCAACTTCATGTATCAGATCGCGCTCTTCAAGGGCAACGGCGACGCGCAGGGAACGGCCGTCATGATCGCCGCGATCGTCGAGCTGGTGCCCATGGTGCTGTTCGCGCGGATGCTCTGCCGCGCCCGCTGCAACTTCTGGCTGAAGCTCTCCGGGATCTTCTGTACGCTGCGGCTGGCGCTGACGCTGCTGCTGCCGGGCATTGCCGGGCTGTATATTGCGCAGTTTGCCCAGATGCTGGGCTACGGCCTGTACACCGTCAGCTCGGTCTATTACGTCGGCATGGTCGTCGCCAAAAAGGACGAGGTCAAGGGACAGACCTACCTCGGCGCGGTGTGCACCGTCGGCGGGCTGATGGCGAGCGTATTCTCCGGCCTGCTGATCGACGCGCTCGGCGTACGGCAGATGCTGCTGGTCTACACCGGCGTTTCCGCCCTTGGCGCGCTGCTTCTGTTTTTCTCCGTGCAGCGCACCCCGGCGGTAGTGAAAGAATGACAAAAAAGCAACTGCCCGGCCGCAAAAACGGCCGGGCAGCTCAGCTTGTCAAAAAAGTCCTTTTGGACTTTTTTGACAAGCTGACTACAAAATTGCAAAATCAATATTTGTAGTATTATTTTGCAATTTTGATCGCTGCGGCGGGTTATTGAACGCGAAAGGGAACCCATCTCCGCGCTAAGTGCCGCCGCTTTGCGGCGGTTGCGCTCCGAAACGCCTCGCTGCGGCTCGGTGTGACGGTTCCCTTTCACACTATTCTTCCCTCCGAAACCTTCGGCCCGCAATTTCTTTTACACGCCAAGTGCCCCGGCAGCCATGCTGCCAGGGCACTTTTATGTACCGGAACTTTTTACTTTCCGCCTTTTTTATTCTTCTTGCTGATGCAGACCAGCAGCACGACCAGTCCGGCGATGACGACCACACAGACGATCGGGATCACGATCCACTTGTTTACCTCGCTCTCGTCGCCCGTCTTGGGACCGTTCGGCTTTTCGGGCTTCGTCTCACCCGGCTTGTTCTCGCCGGTGGCGGGGATCTCTTCCTTCTCGGTGTACTGGCAGACGGAGCAGACGCGCTCCTTCTCGCCCTTTTCCGTGGCGGTCGCCGCCTTGGTGACCTTCCACGCGCCGAAGCTGTGGCCCTTGGCCTTGAGCTGGGCGGGCTTTTCGATCTCCTTTGCCGCCTGCTCGTCGGCAAACAGCTTCTTGCAGACCTTGCAGGTCCAGTAGGCCTCATAGCCGTCCTCGGTGCAGGTCGCAGGCTTGCCTTCCGTCTTTTCCAGCTTGTGGCCTTCCGCCTCGATCACGACCGGCTCTTCAATCTTCTCCTTACCGTTTTCGTCGGCAAAGATGCCCTCGCAGACCTCGCAGCGCCAGTAGGCCTCATAGCCGTCCTCAGTGCAGGTCGCGGGCTTGCCCTCGACCTTGGTCAGCTCATGACCCTTCGGTTCGATCGGGCTGCGCTCTCCGGCCGTACCGCAGCGTTTGCAGTGGAACGCCTCATAGCCCGGCTCGGTGCAGGTCGGCTCCTCGACCAGCGTCAGCTCGCCGTCCCAGTCATGACCCTCATAATAGTCCTCGCAGATGTTGCACAGAACCTTCTGCGTCGTGCCAGCCTCGACCTTGATGTCACCATTCTCCACTCCTGCGGCTTTCAACTTCGGGTTCTTCTCCGCATCGAAGGAGCATTCCGTCATTTGGATGGTTCCGTTCGTCACACCGATAAAGCCGCCGACGGGGTTCGCCGCGCTGCCGCCCGTCACTTTGCTCGCCGCATGGCTGTTCAGGATCGCGGAGGAATCATTGGTACCGGCAAATCCGCCCGCCTTCACATCCCAGTCGGTCACCAGGCTGCGCACGTCGCCGAAAGCAACACAGTTTTTGATCTCGCAGCTTTCCACATAACCCGCAAAGCCGCCCGCGTTCCAGTCGCTGGCCGTCACCTTGGCGTAGCTGGCGCACTTCACCGCCTTGCTCTCAAAGAAGAGAACCCCGGCAAAACCGCCGACGCTGTAAGAGCCGGTCACTGTACCCTTCGCCGTGCAGCCATTGTATTTTCCGCTGAACTCGCTGCCGACGAAGCCGCCCGCCTGGCCTGCGCCCTTGACCTCGACATCCGCGGTGCAGTCGTTGTAAGTAAAGTAGCTGCTGTAGCCGACCATACCGCCGGTAACTGTGCTGCTGCTTTCCACCGTGCCGCTGACATGACAGTTTTCAATGGTCAGAATCTTTGCGCTGCCGGAAGCGATCGCGTTGCCGATCAGAATGCCTGCGCCGTCTTTCTCTTGCCGTGTACTTTTCGACTTCACATAGGCATCCTTGACTGTCAGGTTTTTAATCGTTTCGCCGCCGAAATTGCCGAACAGACCAGCGGTAAATTCTTCCTTGCTCTCATCCACATAAAGCCCGGTGATGGTCTTGTTGTTGCCGTCAAAATAGCCATACCAGCTGTGGAAAGATGCATTCCGTGTTCCGGTGCCGATTGGAATCCAACGGTGCGCGGACAGATTCAGGTCTGCCGTCAGGATAAAATGCTCACCGCTGTGACTCAGATTCACAACGCCCGTATTCACGTCCGCCGCCAGCTTCGCAAGCTGCTCCGGGGTTGCGATCTGATAGGGATCCTCCTCCGTGCCGGAACCGCCGGCAAATGCGTCAGCCGCATAATCCGTCCAGATGCCCTCCGGAGCGGCAGGCGCGGCCAGCGCCGCCATCGGCAGCAGGCTCAGAAGCAGGCACAGTGCAAGCAGGATGCCCGCAAGTTTCTTTCCGATTTTCATGCTCGTCTTCCTCCTAAGTTTCTTCAAACTCCGAGCGCCGCAGCGCCCCTTTCCCACCTGCATCATACCACATCCCGGCGCAGAATTGCAATGCTTTTCAAACAGATTTCACAAAAAAGGCGGCCGCCGGGAAACCGGCGGCCACCTTGCAGATCATCAGACATTTTCTTCCTTCAGCGTTTCCACGGGATTGTCCCTGCGGAGCTTCCCGACGGCGTAGAGCATGGAGACAAACACCACAAGGAACACCGACACCACGGCGACGAGAACGCTCATCCACGGCAGCCGGAAGCTGCTGCTGCTGATCTCCCCCGCGGCGCGCCAGATCAGATACGCCACGCCCGCCGATAACGGCAGCCCCAGCGCCAGCGCCCACAGGCCGTAGAGCAGGCACTCGTAGCCCATCATGCGGTAGATGCCGCCCTGCGTCATGCCCACCGAGCGCAGCATCGCGAAGTCGCGGCGGCGCAGCGCCACATTGGTCGAGATGGTGTTGAACACATTTGCCACGCAGATCAGGGAAATCAGCGTGATGAAGCCGTAGGAGAACACGCGGATAATCGTCAGAACGTTGCGCATATTGCGCTCCGTCTCGTGCGCGTCCAGAAGGTCGCCCTCGCGGAAGCCGGGATCCGCCTTTTGCAGAGCCGCAATCATGGTTTCGTGCGCCTTTTCCATATTGGAGGCAGCCACATACACGACGACGTTAGCCTCTTCCTTCGACAGTGCGGACATCGGCAGGTACAGCGCGAGGCCATAGGAGGCGGCGGTGTTGATTTTCGATTCTCCCATCGTCGCGCCGAAGCGGAACTTCTCGGTCACCGCCGGACGAACCATACACTCCGGCTCGGAGGATGCTTCGTGCGTTTGCCAGTAGATGTCCTGCAAATTCTGCCCATATTCCGCCGTCCAGGAGCCGTCCTCCTCCTGCGAATAGGCGCCCGTCATTCTGTAGCCGGGGATTCCGTCCGGCAAAAAGATTGCCAGCTCCTGCACCCCGCTGTCCAGGACGCTTCCGGCATAGGTGCGCCGGCTGTTTTCGGTTGGAGTATAATAGACCTGCCGGATATAATTCTGCAAAATGGGGCTTCCGCTCTCCGGGGAGATTCCCGCCTCGGCGCAGACGGCGGCATAGGTCGTCTCATCCAGATAGGTCAGCATGACATAGAGCTCCGTCTCCACGCGGTTGCCGTACCGGTCGTCGCTGTATTGCAGATACTCCTCCGAGAAGGCATCCTTCATCGGAACGACCGTGCTGCTCTCCTCAACGCTGCACCACGCCGCGCGGACGCCCTCGCCGCCGCGCAGAGTCTCGGCAAGCGCCTGTGCATCCCGCAGGGGCATTTTTTCCATAAAATAGGCGTAGTCATAGCTGCTCACATCGACCGCATCCTCCGCCGAGCCCGTCAGGTACATCCCGTAGGTACTGGCGGAGACGAACAGCAGCACGCTCATGGCAAGAGAGAGGATGGTCGCGCGGTACTTTTTCCGGCTGCGGTGGAAATACTTTTTCGAAAGCATCCCCGGCAGGCCGAACAGCCGGTAGGCCAGCTTGCCGGAGGAAGGCCTGCGTCCCATTTTGATGTCGCGGCTCTGGCGGATGGCCTCGATGGCCGTCACACGCATGGCACGCCGCGCCGGGAGCATGGCGGAAATGCGCACGGTCAGAAAGCCCACTGCGGCCGCAACGGCAAGCGCAGGCAGAGAGACCGAAAAGCGCAGCGGAATCGTTCCGCCGAGCAGACTCTTCATCCGGTCGCCCAGCAGCAGGAAGGTCACCCACATTCCCCCGCAGCCGGCAAGCAAGCCCAGCGGAATGCCGATCAGGCTGACGGTCTGGGCCTCGTAAATTACCGTTTTGCGAAGCTGCTTTCTCGTCGCACCGACGGAGGACAGAAGGCCGAACTGCTTCGTCCGCTCGCTGACGGAAATGGAGAAGGCGCTGTAGATCAGGCTGACCGCGCCGACCATGATCATCGCAAAGAGGATCGCGGCAAAGCGGTACATACTACGGTCAAGGTTGCCGTAGCGCATATTACCCCTCATGCGCAGGTAGCTCCAGTTGTATTCCGGTTCGCCTGCGCTGCGCGCCTGATATCTGGCGGCATAGGCGTCCAGCGCCTCCGTCTTGGCCGATTTGGTCTGCACGAAAACGTCATACAGTCCCGTGGAGACGCCCTCGCCCACGGTCAGGGCGGTGTAGCCCGGCCCAATAAAGGACTCAAAGCTCGGCCGCCGGTAGGTGCCGACGACGGTATAGCTGCGCGTCTGCCGCGGGGCAAACACCTCGCCTTTCTGATATGCCGTGTCCTGGCCGACCATCCTGCCGTCCTGCATCCGGTCGCCCAGCGCGAGCGTCAGCTCCTCGCCCACACGCGCAAGCGTCGGCAAGTGGTCGGGCAGCAGGATCTCCTGTGCCGTTTCCGGCATCCGGCCGCTCGTCAGATGCACCGGCAGAAGCTCGGAAAAATTCCCGCTCACGGACAGCAGATAGACATAGCGGTCATTGCGCAGCTCCGCGTTTTCCGGCCTTGCATAACCGAGATACTCTCCGCTGGCAAGCTGCTTCGTGTCGGAATCGACGCGCATCTCGGTCAGCGCCTCGGCCTGCACGGAGGAAAAGGCGAGGCAGTAGCTGCCGTTTTCATAGGCGTCGACCCGTGCCATGTGTCCGTAGAGCGTGGAGATGAAGGTTGTGACGGCCGTGAACATCGCAACCGACAGGATGACGCCGATGATGGTCACCAGCGTGCGGGTGCGGTTTTTCTTCATGGACTTCACGGCAACGGTACGGAAGATCTTCATTTCCGGATCACCTCATCGCGCGTGATGCGGCCGTCCTCGATGGCAATGATGCGGTCGGCCTGCAGGGCAATGGATTCGTCGTGCGTGATGACGATCAGCGTCTGCCCGTAGCGGCGGTTGGAGAGCTTGAGCAGCTCCACAATCTCCTGAGAATTTTTGCTGTCGAGGTTGCCGGTCGGCTCGTCCGCCAGCACCACGGCGGGCGCGTTCATCAGCGCCCGGCCGATGGAGACACGCTGCTGCTGGCCGCCGGAGAGCTGGTTGGGCAGGTGCTTTTCCCGTCCCTCCAGGCCGAGCGTCTGCAATAGCTCCTGTAAGCGCTCCTCGTTGACCTTGCGGCCGTCCATCAGGACGGGCAGGGTGATGTTCTCCACGACGTCCAGCACCGGGATGAGGTTATAGAACTGGTAGATCAGGCCCACCTCTCGGCGGCGGAAGATGGCAAGCTGCGTGTCCGAGCGGGAATAAACGTCCTCCCCGTTCAGGTAAACGTTGCCGGAGGTGGGCTTGTCCACGCCGCCGAGGATGTGCAGAAGCGTCGATTTTCCGGAGCCGGACGGCCCGATGATGGCAAGAAACTGTCCCTTTTCTACGCCGAAGGACACATCGTTCAGCGCGTGAACGGCATTTTCGCCGCTGCCGTAGACCTTTGACAGGTGCTCTACCCTGAGAATTTCCATAACTTTTGGTTCCTTTCTGTTGTTCTGCCCTCAGTATATACCACGCCGGTGACAGCCGGGTGACTTCTTTGTGACAGAATCGTCACACAAGCCCGATGCAGACACAAAAACGCGGGGGAAGCGAAATGCTTCCCCCGCAGGTTTCAGGAATCAATAGCCGTTGAAGTGATAGGTCTTCACGATGGACGGATAGTCCTTGTAGCACACATTGGTGTCCAGCGGGCCGACGCCGTTGACGTAGTTGCTGGAGGTGTACTGATACATACCGTAGGTGGAGGGGTAGTTGGCCGACTTGACATTGACGGGCGAATCATTGTAGTAGTTTGCCATCCAGCACTCCCACTTGGAGCAAATGCTGGCGGTGGGAACCCATGCGCCGTAGTTCGGATCCATCCAGCTTGCGTAGCCGTACAGGCCGGGCAGATAGCCCGCCGCTTCAATTCTGGACAGGAAGGCATTGCAGATCTGCTGCGCCAGCGCGCCGTTGTAGCTGCGTGCGCTGCCGTCCTCGAAGTCGAAGTAGACCGGGTACTCAAACTTCTTTCCCTGGATGTAGCTCAGGCAGCGATCCGCCTCATAGGAGGCCTCCGCCGGTGTCGAAGCGTAAGAGTAGAAATACACGCCCACGTTCAGGCCCGCGGCCTTGGCCGCAGCGTAATATTCCTCGAAGCGGTAGTCCTTACGGGAAACAAAGCCGCAGCGCAGAATGACATAGGAATAGCCGCTGTTTTTCAGGTTCTGGAAATTGAATCCCGTGCCCTGATGCTCGGACACGTCGATGCCGTAGGCGACGATGGAGCCGCTGCCGGCCATGCCGCCGGTATAACCCGCATCATAGCCCTTGCGGACTTCCTTTTCCACGGGGATGAGCTTCCACTTCTGCGCAACCGAGCCGTTGCCGGTCCAGACCTGCACATTGGTGCCATTGTCGGAGAAAGCGCCGTTGACATCCAGATACAGGCCGGACTTGTTGATGACATAGGCATAGCCGTCGCCCGCGTCCTTCAGCATCCATTGCTGTGCATCGCTGCCGTTGCCCTGATACTGCTGGACATTCGTGCCGGCAACATTGCTGCCGTTGACAACGTCGATGTACTTCCCGCTGTGCAGTGCCATGAGGGTGTAGTAACCGTTCTGATATTTGAGCTCAAACTTCTGGTTGCTGCCGCCGCCATAAGCCCACAGATGGGCATTGGCGCCGTTGTCCGTGCTCACGCCTGCAATGTCGAGGCCCTTGGAGTTATCCACCGCGGAAGCCAGACGATAGTAGCCGTCCGGCACGCCGAAGGGGACATGGATCGCGGGCGCCGCTGTGCTGGAGGTGTTGCCTCTGGTATCGTCGGCATAGATGTGCGTGGTATAGCTGCCGGTCTCGCTCTTATGGTCGGTGGTCCTGACATAGAACGTCGCGGTGTTGCCGCTGAGGGTGGCCTCATGCCAGACAAGGTCATCCTGACCGTTTCTGTCCGACCATGTAGGCATCTTGACTCTTGCTACGCCGGTCTCGTCCGTGACCGTGCAGGTCACGCGGTAGCCGTTGGGCGTGACTTCGCTGATCCGGACGTTGGAGATCTCAGGCCCCTGCTTATCCTCGGGAACGTTGACTTCGCCCGCCGAGGCGCCGCTTTCGTAGCCCTTGGTGTCCGAAGCATAGATATGCGTGAGATATTTTCCGGTTTCGTTGTTGTGATCGGAGATATTGACATAGAAGGAAGCAGTCGTGCCGGAAACCGTTGCCTCGTGCCAGACGAGGTCATCCTGTCCGTCCTTCAGCGTCCAGGTGGGCATCTTGACTTTCGCCACACCGGAGGCATCCTTGACCGTGCAGGTCACGCGGTAGCCCTTGGGGGAAACCTCGGTGACCTGAATGTTGCTGATGGACGGACCGTAGAAGTCCTCCTGCACGCTGCTCGGGATCAGCGACCATTTCTGCGCGCCGGTGCCGTTGGAGGTCCAGCACTGAACATTCTGTCCGTTGGCGACCTTGCCGTCTGCCAGATCAAGCGCAAGGCCGTTGACCGCCGCGATAAAGGTATAGGTGCCGTCGCCGTTGTTGGTGATGCGCCACTTCTCGTCGCCGTTGGGGGCGTCGTTGCGCCACTGGTGAACGTTGGTGCCGTTGGTCTTGCCGCTGCCGGCTACATTGATATAGCGGCCGCTGTGCAGGGCGCGGACGGAATACAGGCCGCTGCCCAGACTCTTGATGTACCAGAGCTGGTTTTCGCTGTTGGCAGCCGTCCAAACCTGAATGTTCGCACCGCTGTTCTTGGACACCTCCGCAACGTCCAGCACGATATTCTGATTCAGGGAGCTTGCGATCGTATAAACGCCGTCGGCGATCTCACCGGTGATGGGCGCGCCTCCCACGATGGTCGGGACCGTAATCGCCGGCGCGGCAGTGGAGCTGACCTGCCCCTTGGTATCATCGGCATAGATATGCGTGATGTACTTGCCCGGTTCGTTCTTATGGTCGGCGGTTCTGACATAGAATGTCGCGGTATTGCCGTTGAGGGTGGCCTCGTGCCAGACGAGGTCATCCTGTCCGTCCTTCAGCGTCCAGGTGGGCATCTTGACTTTCGCCACACCGGAGGCATCCGTGACCGTGCAGGTCACACGGTAGCCGCCGGAGGAAACCTCAGTGATCCGGATATTGGAGATCTCCGGTCCCTTGGTGTCCTCGGGAACGTTGACTTCGCCCGCCGAGGCGCTGCTTTCGTAGCCCTTGGTGTCCGAAGCATAGATATGCGTGAGATATTTTCCGGTTTCGTTGTTGTGATCGGAGATATTGACATAGAAGGAAGCAGTCGTGCCGGAAACCGTTGCCTCGTGCCAGACGAGGTCATCCTGTCCGTCCTTCAGCGTCCAGGTGGGCATCTTGACTTTCGCCACACCGGAGGCATCC
>UQWH01000004.1 GCA_900544705.1 uncultured Eubacteriales bacterium
TGAAACTTTTTCTTGTTCGCGCTGGCTTTGATATGGGTGCCGTCAATGAAAATTGCGTTCGGATCGACCATACGGTGATTGAGCGCCTTGTTGAGAATATGCTAGAAAATCTCACTGGTCAGCTCGTCCGGAAAGCGCTTGCAGACAGATGTTGAATGAGCACCATCTTGATCAGCACGACCGGGTCCGTCCCCGGTCGGTCGTTGTCATGGCAGTAATACGGTGTCGGCCGGTCATACAGCCATTCGTAATCCATGACCCTTATACCAGAATCTAAGCCGTTTGGGTAGTTTTTTGACAGACTGAGGCGCAGACGGGGAACCCGCCTGCGCCTTTCTGCGCCCGTATATCCAAAAAACGCTTGCATCCTACGTGGTGTTTTGAAATTTGGTTTGCACCCGTAGGGAACGCTCTTCTGCGCAGCCCTTGGCGGCTTTGCCGTCTTAGGGGTGTGGCGTGCCCCTTGCGGGCAGACCGTTCCATCGTGAAGGCATCCGCAATAATGGAACCGCCATCGGCGGTTCCCATGAAAAAACCCCTCAAAAACGCCGGGAACCCGTTCTATTTCGGGTTCCCGGCGCATATACTTTATACTAGAATCTGTTAAAAAGCTTGAAAAGCTTTTTATAGCGCCGAAGGCGCGTCAGATTCTGCATGAGACGGCGCAGCGTGCATTCGCACGATGCGAGTGTGCGTAGCACACGGGATTCTTGATTAAATGTTTTAATCAAGAATCAGTATTATACCAAACAAACCGCCGGTCACAGCGTTTGCAGAAGCTCCTCGACCCGCTCACAATGCTGCGGAAAACGCGCCAGCAGCTCCGGTGCAGCCGAGGCCATCAGATAGGCGCTTCCGGCATAGTCGAGCATCCCAACGTCATTATAATTGTCGCCGATGGCGAGAATTTCTTCCCGTGCGACGCCCAGAAGCTCTCCCAGCCGCCGCAGGCCGTCGGCCTTGTCCGACCGGGTGAAATCGACCCAGCGCTCGCCTGCGATGCGCGGCGGCAGGGAAAGACCGGCCAGCTTGGGTACGAGCGCAGCAGGATCGGGGCAGAAGGCAGACACCTTGAGAATTTCCTCCGGAATATCCTCCGGCGTGGGCACATAGACCAGATGGTTGCCGACCTCCCGGATCACCTCCACGATCTCCGGCCCCTTGGGGAAGAGGTAGCAGCCGTTCACGCCCGAGACCATCAGCTCGCAGTCCGGCCGGGCGAGAATGTCATGGCAGATCGTCAGCGCGTCCGTGCGCGGGATGGCGATGTGGCCCAGCAGCGCGCCGCCCGGCGCATAAAGGGTCGAGCCGTTTTCGCAGATATAATACAGCTCGTCCGCGACGGGCGCAAACAGCCGCCGCAGGCTCTCCAGCCGCCGCCCGCTGGTCGGGCAGAAGCGGATGCCCTTGGCCGCCAGCCGCGGGATCTCGTGCAGGACTGCGGGTGCGATCTCACGCTGCCACGGAAACAGCAGCGTACCGTCGATGTCGCAGGCAATCAGTCGGATCATACGGGAAACTCCTTTCTATTTTGTGCTGTCCTGATACTCCGACGGGCTGATGCCGGTCAGCTTCTTGAAAGTGGCGGAAAAATAGGCAATGTCGCGGTAGCCGACCTGCTCGGCCACTTCGTAGACCTTCCGGCGGCAGTCGCGCAGCAGCTCCATGGATTTGTGGATGCGGTAGCGCGTCAGATAGGAAAGCAGCGTCGAATCCGTTTCCTTCTTGAATAAATGGCTCAGATGCCCCTCGCTCAGGCCGAGCTGCTGGGCGATCATGCCCACGGTCAGGTTCGGATTGCCGTAGTTCTCCGCGATGCAGTCCATGGCGGAGAGCACATAGCGGCTCTGCCCGCCCTTTTTCGGCAGCTCGACCTCTCTGGCGCGCACCGCCTGCGTTTCCAGCTTCTTTTGCAGCGTCAGCACCGCCTGCTCCAGATCGCCGTCGTGGAAGGGCTTGAGCAGGAAGTCCACCGCGCCCAGCCGCATCGCACTGCGGGCGTACTCAAAACTGTCGTAGGCGGTCAGGATGATCGCCGGGGCGCGGCAGCCGCGTTCGCGGAGCTGGCGCAGCATCTCGATGCCGTCCATCTTCGGCATTTTCAGATCCGTGATGATGAGCGTCGGCTCGCAGCGCTCCACGACGGCGAGCGCTTCCTCGCCGTTGGCGGCCTCGCCCACGACCACGCAGTCGATCGCCGCCCAGTCCACCGTCAGAACGATGCCCTTGCGGATCATTTCTTCATCTTCAACGACCAGTACCTTCAGCATGGTCGGACGCCTCCCTTCGTGTCACGGGCAGCGTGGCGGTGATGACCGCGCCCGCGCCCTCCGCGCGGTTGGCCAGAAATAGGCCGAATTCCGCGCCGTAGTGTTTTTGCAGAATGGTGTCCACATTGAACAGCCCCAGATGTCCCTCGCCTGCGGCGTGGGGACGGTATTTTCCCAGCAGCTCCTGCGGCAGACCCGCGCCGTTGTCCGCCACGCAGATGCGCAGCACGCCGTCTGCGGCAGAGACCGTGACCTCCAACCGGCCGCCGTCCACGCCGGACAGGCCATGCAGGACGGCGTTTTCCGCCAGCGGCTGGAGCATCATTTTCGGCACAAGGCAGTCTTCCAACTCCGCCGGGACCTCCACGGAGAAGGTGAAGCTGTCGGCCAGCCGGATGCGCTGGATCTCCATATAGCGCTTCAGGACCTCCACCTCCTGCCGCAGGGAAACGAATTCCTCCGGCCGGATGCAGAAGCGCAGAATATCGGCGAGGTCCGTGGACATCAGCGCGACCTGCGGCACCTGATTGATCTTGCTGATCCACTTCATGGTGTCGAGGGTGTTGCAGAGAAAATGCGGGTTGAGCTGTGCCTGTAACATCCGGATCTGCGCTTCGTTGAGCGCGCGCTGGTTGTCGACCAGTAGCTGCTGGTTGCGCTTGAGGTCGATGACCATGCGGTTGAACTGCTGGGCCAGCTCGCCCAGCTCGTCCGATTGCAGCACCGGGACGTGGACCTCCAGATTGTTTTTGCCGACCTGCTGCAAGGCGTTGTGCAGCTGCCCGATGGGGCGGAAAAGCTGGCGGCTCATCTGAAAGCTCATCACCACGCACACGCCGATGCAAATCAGCGCGCAGGAGATGCTCACGGTGTATAACAGCCGCATCGTGCTGCGGGTAAAGACCTGCGGCTGCTGTAAGACGACGCACAGCCCCGTCGCCTCGTGCCTGCGGATGCGGTAGACATAATCCTCGGACAAGCCGGAAAGCGTCCCGCCGGACAGAAGCTGCGCGCGCAGCCTCGCCGCAAGTTGGTCGCCCAGCGTGTCGTTCGTGCAGTAGACGGGACGCCAGTAGCGGCTCAGAACGGCCAGAACATTCTGTGCGCCGGCCTTGCCGCCCAGCAGCGATTGCAGCCCCGCGGGCGAAACGCTGATGACCAGATAGCCCAAGGGTGCGCCGTAAGGGTCGGTGAGCAGGGCAGCGCCCTGCAAAACCGCGTCGGAGGAGGGCTGTTCACCGGAAATATAAACCAGCTCGTTTTGAGGCGCCTGTGCCGCCTCATATAAAATGCCCCAGCTTGTGGGCAGGCGGAGGCTTGCGGGCGCGGTCTGCGTGGAGTAGCGCCAGAGGCCGCTGATGTCATAGAGATCGAGCCGGGCGAAGTTCTTCGCCTCGCCGGAGGCCCGGAAGAGCTGGCCGTTGACCAATGTGTCCTCCGCGCGCTCGTCAAAGAGCGCTTGACTGACGGTCCGGTTGCCGCGCAGCGCCTGCACCGCGCCGCGGATGCCCGCATCCAGCTTGTCGAGGGCCAGAATACTTTCGTCCAGCGCCTGCTCGGACTGCGTGTCGGCGCTGCTCGTCATGCGCAGGCGGAAGATCTGCAAAAGCATCGCCGAGCAGATGAGAAGCGGCACGAGCGACACAATCAGAAACCCGGCGAACAGCCGCTTGCGGAAGGAGTACGATCGTTTCATTTCTCGCCCTCCCCGTCAAGCAGCGCCTGAAAGCGTTCGAGGATCGCGCCGCGCTCGCTGCTCGCCTGCGAAATATCATACGCCGTCATCGGAATTTTTTCAAGCCGCACCAGCGCCGCAGGCGGCTCGATGTCGCTGCGCACACTGCGGCGGGAGAATTCCGAATCCTGCAAAAGCGACTGCACGTCGCGGCTGACGGTGAAATCGAGGAAGCGCCGGGCGTTTTCCGCGTGCTGCGCGCCGCGGATGAGCGCACTGCCGTCCGGCACGGCGCTGGTGCCGTCGGAGGGATAGACCATGCGCAGGTTTTCGCCCGCAGCGATGCGCTTGAGCGCGGTTTCCTCCAGCGTGATGCCCACCCAGTCCGTGCCGTCGGCGACGGAGTCGAGGATGTCGCCGGAGGAGGAGAGCAGCTTGCCGCTCAGATTCTCCGCAAAGGCGCGGAGCGTGTCCTCCTGCGGCGCGTCCACCGCGCTGAGCATGGTCACGAGCCCCGTGTAGCACGAGCCGGAAACGGCGGGGTCGGCAAAGGCGATCCGCCCGCAGAATTCCGGCCGCAGCAGATCCTGCCAGCTCGTCAGCTCGGTGCGCTCGACGAGCTTTGGGTTGTAGATCAGCACGATGGGCAGAGCGGAAAAGGGCGTCCATAGCCCGTCGGAGGTCCGATACTGCGGGGCGATGTCCGCCGTGTCGGCGCAGAGATAGGGGGTAAAGTATTCGCTGTAGGCTTCCAGACTTTCCACGCCGCCGCCGAACATCACGTCGGCACAGGGGGCGTCTGCCTCCCACGAGATCCGTTCCAGCAGCTCGTTGGTGCCGCCGGTGACCACGTCCACCCAGATGCCGGTACGCTCTTCAAATTCCTTGACGATCGGCCACCAGACCTCTTTTTTATGGGAGGTGTAGACCACCAGCCGCTGCTCCTGCGCAGGCGCGAAGTCCGCGCCGTCCGGCGCGGCGTCCGCCGCACAGCCCGCCAGCAGGCACATTGCTGCCAGCACCGCCGCCAGACGGAAGAAAGCCCGTTTTTTCATCCTGTTCTCCTTTGTTCCATGATCTGTCTGCACTTTGCCTAATTATAACATAGAATCCATCCGGTTTTCATTAAAAACGCACAAGAATCTCAGAATCCTACAAAATAACGCAGTTTTGTCCACTGTTCAATCGTCCTGGGAAAAGGTACAATAAAACCAAGGATCGGGGCGGAAGTGCCGCCCGGTGTCCGAAATTGTATAGTGTATAGGAGGAAATCGCAATGAAAAGAATTCTCGCACTGCTTCTGGCCGTTTGCATGATTCTGGCACTGGCAGCCTGCGGCACGCAGGATCCGACCAAGCCGTCTGATGAAACGCCGAACAATTCCGATGAAAGCAAGGCCCCCGTGGAATCCAAGGACAACGAGCCTGAGGAAAACCTCACCGCTGTTCAGAAGATCATCAAGGAAGCCGAAGGCATGACCCTCGAAGAGCTGGCCAAGAAGGCCATCGAGGAGTCCAACGGCAAGATGTTCTACGGCGTGGGCAACTCCAGCCGCGGCAAGAGCGCCCTGCCTCTGTTCATCGAATATCTGCAGACCATCGATCCCAATTATACCATGGAATTCGAGTGGCAGCAGCCGAAAAACAACAAAATTTTCGATCAGCTCACCGCTGACTCCCTCAAGGAGACCGGCACCTTCGCCATGACCCTGATCCAGGACGGCAACCAGATCGAAAGCAAGATGGTCCAGACCGCCATCCTCGACACCTTCATCCCGAAGGATTGGGCGGACGCCAACAAGACCACGGCCGATGAGTACAAGGGCTTCCTGCCCCTGCAGACCCTGAACAAGGTCTTCATGTACAACTCCACCGGCTCCAAGACCTATGACAACTGCTGGGACTTCGTTGCCGAGGGCGAGCATGGCCTGTTCATGGACATCGACTCCGAGATCGTCGGCAAGAACTTCCTGTACATGCTGACCCGCGACGACTATGCTGCATGGCTGAAGGAAGCCTATGAAGCACTGCCCGCCGACGAGCAGACCTACTTCCAGCCCACCATCAAGGCGATGGAGTCCGAAGCGGAAGACCTCGGCCTCGGTGCCGACGGCGCCTACGCTCTGGCGTGGATCAAGCTCTGGGTCGAAAGCTACAACGCCCAGACCGACGACGGCCCCATCTGCAACACCCTCGTTGACGCCTCCGCGACCGATCAGTTCGGCCTGCTGGTTTATTCCAAGCTCCGCTCCGTCGAGGAGTCCAGCTCCGTTTCCGTCAACAACATCAAGGTCGCCGCTTATGAGGACGGCTACAAGGGCATCGGCGGCTATGGCTACTGCCATTACCTCTTCGTCACCGACAACAGCCCGCTGCCCTGGACTGCCTGCGCCTTCATCGCCTACATGACCTGCACCGCCGACGGCTTCTCCGCATGGGGCAAGGACATGGGCGGCTACTCCTCCAACCCGAACGTCGCTGCGGAGACGGAAGAGAACTTCCATCATTCCATCGGCGGCATGGCTGAGGACGGCACCACGGTTGAATTCGCAGCCAAGAACGACCGCGGCTACGACTGGTGGACCACCGACGGCGAGCTGGTTCTGGAAGATCCGGAATACTGCGCATCCGTCGCCTTCACGGTCGGCAGCTGGATCGAGATGCTGACCAAGTACAGCGCAGGCTAAGATCTGACCTCTCTTTTCTACAAAGAGTGAAAAACAGGAAGCTCCGATCATCAGAAATCTGACCGGAGCTTCCGTAAAGTAAAATTCGCGGCGCCCTTGGACCAGCGATTTCCCGCCGCGTCCAGGGGCGCCTGCCATTCCGCCGCGGAAGCCTGCGCAGGAGCGGGCTGAACCATCTCAGTCCGTCCGTGCGCAGCTTTCCACGGCGCACCATCCCGGAAAAGGAGCGTGCCATGAACCAATCCACCCCCCTGCGGGCGAGCAAAAGTACGATCCTGCTGAACAAGCTCAAGACCTACTTTTCCAAGCCCTATAATATCATCCTTCTGCTTCTGGGCATCGTGCTGACCTTCACAACGGTCGCACCCATCGTCGCCATCATCAAGGATACCTTCAAGATCCATCCCGGCACCATCGACGCCTACCTCACGCAGAAGCAGGACGGCTATACCCTCGTCAACTACATCGACCTTTTCACCAGCAAGATGGCCACGAAGAACCTGTGGATGCCGCTTCTCAATACCGTCCTGCTGGCGGTCGGCACCTGCCTGGTGTCCATCCTTTTCGGCGGCATTTTCGCCTTCCTGATCACGCGGACGAATCTGGCGTGGCGGAAGTATCTGAGCTCCATCTTCATTTTCCCCTACATCATGCCGCAGTGGACGCTGGCCGTTGTGTGGCAGAACCTCTTTAACTCCAACGCCGTCACCGGCACGTCCAACGGCCTGCTCGCGGCGCTGTTCAACGTGAATATGCCGGGCTGGTGGTGCAAGGGGCTGTTCCCGAGCATCGTCGTGCTGGGCCTGCACTATGCGCCCTTTGCCTATATCCTGATCGGCGGTATCTTCCGCAATATGGACGCCAATCTGGAGGAGGCCGCGACCATCCTCGACACCCCGCGCTGGAAGACCATGCTGCGCATCACCCTGCCGATGGTGAAGCCCGCCATTCTCTCGACCATCCTGCTGGTGTTCGGCAGCGCCATGGGCTCCTATCCCGTGCCGCATTACCTTGGCCTGAACACCCTTTCGACCAAGTACGTGTCCATGAACGACAAGTACACCGGCGAAACCGGTATTCTGGCGATCATCATGATGGTGTTCGGCGTGGCGATCATGCTCATGAACCAGATCTCCCTGCACAGCCGCAAGAACTACACCACCGTTTCCGGCAAGTCCGGTCAGATCTCCAAGATCAATCTGGGCAAGGCGGGCAAGTACATCATCGCTCTGCTGCTTGTGGTCATCACCTTCTTCACGAGCATCTTCCCCATCGCCTCCTTCGCCTTTGAGACCTTCCTGCCGAACCCGGGCGATTATTCCTTCCTCTACACGGGCGATGCCTCCAACCTGACGACCAAGTGGTGGATCACCTCGGAGAACGTCACCGAAAACGGTATGTACGGCCAGAAGGGCATCCTGTATAACAAGACGATCTGGAAGGCCTTCGGCGGCACCATTCTCGTCAGCGTCTGCTGCGCCCTGATCGCGGGCACCATCGGCACGATGATCGGCTACGCGGTGTCGAAAAACCGGCGAAGTAAATGGGCAAATTATGTCAACTCCATGGCGTTTTTGCCCTACCTGATGCCCTCCATCGCCGTGGGTGCGGCCTTCTTCGTCCTGTTCTCCACGGAAAAGCTGAACCTGTTCAATACCTACACACTATTGATCATCGTCGGCACGGTCAAGTACATCCCCTTCGCCAGCCGCAGCTCCCTGAACTCCATGCTCCAGCTCTCCGGCGAGATCGAGGAGGCGGCCATCATTCAGGACATTCCGTGGTTCAAGCGCATGACGCGCATCATCATCCCCATCCAGAAATCGTCCATTATCAGCGGCTACCTGCTGCCGTTCATGACCTGTCTGCGTGAGCTGTCGCTGTTCATGCTGCTGTGCGTGCAGGGCTTCATCCTCTCGACCACGCTGGACTACTTCGACGAGATGGGCCTGTATGCCTTCTCTAGCGGCATCAACCTGATCCTGATCGTCACCATTCTTGTCTGCAATACCATCGTCAATAAAGTCACGGGCGCCAGCCTCGACAAAGGAATAGGAGGATAAACCATGCCTGAAATCAGACTAGAACATATTACCAAGCGTTGGGGCAAATTCTACGCCGTGGAGGATCTGAACCTCGTCATCGAGGACAACGCTTTTGTCACCCTGCTCGGCCCCTCCGGCTGCGGCAAGACCACCACCCTGCGTATGATCGCGGGTCTGGAAACGCCCACCTCCGGCCGCATCACCATCGGCGACAAGGTCGTGTTCGACAGCGAAGCGGGCATCAATGTCCCGGCAAACAAGCGCAAGGTCGGCTTCCTCTTCCAGAATTACGCCCTGTGGCCGAATATGACCGTTTATGACAACATCTCCTTCGGCCTTTCCAATATCAAAGAGCCGATGGACCGCATCGACTTCGAGGCGAAGAACGCCGCGCGGCTGGCGGAGATCCTCGCAGCGCCCGCGGAGGCCGCCAAGGTCATTGAGGACTGCCGCGACCGCACCGGAAAGCTCGACGAGAAAAAGGCCGTCCTGAAGCTGATCGACGCCTTCACCCTCTCGCAGTTCACCGCCAAGCGCCTGCTCGGCTGCCATCCGGAGAGCGGCAAGGGCTTTGCCTCCGAGGTCGCCGCGCTGAAGGAAAAGGCGGAGGCCGGCAAAAAGGCGGCCGAGGCCGCGGGCTGCACGCTCGATGCCGAGTACCGCTGGTGCAAGGACGGCAAGCCCGTCCAGCAGACGCGCAAGCTGACGAAGGAGGAGATCGACCTCACCGTCCGCCGCGTCAGCCGCATCGTTAAGATCGGTATGTTCATGGACCGCTATCCCGCGGAGCTGTCCGGCGGCCAGCAGCAGCGCGTAGCCATCGCCAGAACGCTCGCCCCGGAGCCTACGGTGCTGTTCATGGATGAGCCGCTTTCCAACCTCGACGCGAAGCTGCGTCTGGAAATGCGCTATGAATTGCAGCGTCTGCACGTCGAAACCGGCTCCACCTTCGTCTACGTCACCCACGATCAGATGGAGGCCATGACGCTGGCCACGCGCATCTGCCTGATCAACAACGGTGTTTTGCAGCAGTATGCCGCCCCGCTGTCTGTCTACCACAAGCCGGCGAACCTGTTCGTCGCGGACTTTGTCGGCAATCCCTCCATCAACTTTATTGAGGCAAAGGGCACGCAGGCGGCCGACGGCTCCGTCGCGCTGACACTGCTCGGCGGACATAAGGCCGTGTTCCGCCCGAAGGAAGCGACCGATCTTTCCGCATGGTTTAAGCAGCGCGACGCGGACGAAGCGGCGCTGCTGGCGGAGAAGAAGCGCAAGGCCGGCGAGAAGGGCGCGGTCGAAAAGGGAAACAAGGACGAGGTGTTCCGCTATCATATCGCCCGCGTCACCGAGGAGGACGATTCTCTGGCCGAGGAGCCGGTGATCACCAACGGCGACTTCGTATTGGGCGTGCGCCCGGAATTTTTGGACATCAGCGACCCGAACGGTTTGCAGGGCGAGATCTACGGCGCCATGCCCACCGGCATGGAGTCCACGATCAAGGTGCGCATCGGCGACTTCCTGCTGACGGGCGTAGTGTTCGGCAGCTCCCTGTTCACCATCGGCGCGCAGGTGCCGGTCAGTGTTTCCGGCGAGGACATCATGCTCTTTGACCGCAAGAGCGGCAAGTGCGTCTGCCTCGGCAGTCTGAAGGTATAAGCATTTCCCGGGAAAAGAGAGCAACGCCGGGCGGGGATTCCCCGCCCGGCGATTTTTGTGGAAATTCCGTCCGCACCCTATGTCGGCTGGAAATTCCCCCGCACCCTACGCGGCGGCTCGCGATTTCCCCACGTCCCCGTAGGGAACGGCCTTGGCCGTTCCGCGTGCAGGCTTACGATGATGAAACTGCCACCAGCGGTGCGGTCAAGACCGCTCCCTACACGCCGGCTCAAAATCTCAACTGCACCCGTAGAGAACAGTCTTGACTGTTCCGCGTGCAGGCACTTGCAATGATGGAAATGCCATCAGCGGAATGGTCAAGACCATTCCCTACAGTTCCGCGTGCAGGCACTTGCAATAATGAAACCGCCCCCGGCGGTACGCCACCAAAAAACCGGAGGCTTTCCGAATGGAAAGCCTCCGGACAGACGGTCAAAAACCGAATCTTCGCTTATTTCTCGTAGCAGTCGGTGAACTTCCACGTGTTGCGCAGCACATTCGCCACCAGCGAGCCACAGTACGGGCAGTTGGTCTGCGTGGTACTGGTAAAAGGCGCGCCGCAGTGCGGGCAGCTTCCCGCGACGGTCGCCCCGCCGTCCTCCGGCAGAAGGTAGGCATAGTGCAGGCAATAGCGCTTCTGCTTCACATGGCCGTCCTCCTTGTACTGCACAGCCGCCTGAAAAACGATGGTCTTTTCGTTCGCGGCGCGCTGGTAGTCGTGCAGGATGATCTTGTGAATTTTCAGCTCCGGCTTGCCGGACAGGCGCTTCGTCAGCTCCTCGCGGGCGAGGCTCTTGGCGCGCTCCAGATTGAAATCCGGGAAATCCCGCAAAATACGCGGCATGAAAATGCTGTCGCCGCCTGAGAGGGACTTCGGCCCTTCATAGCTCTCATCCTGCGCCGCGTCCTGTGCCGCGCGCATCAGATAGGAAAGATCGGAGGTGCCGAAGCTCTGCTTTGCAAAGCGCTTGACCTTGCGCCGGACGACAAGATACACAATGCCGCCGATCATCAGAACCCCGGCTGTCACGCCGAGAAAAATATAAAGTCCCGTCATTTCTCCTACCCCCCGCACGGATCCAATGGTACGACCAGTATACCATAAGGCGGTGGAAAAATCCAGAATTTTGTTTTGCCTTTTACCTCCGCAGCACGCGCTGTAAGCGGCAGCCGAGCAGGCTGGCCAGTGCGATCTTCATCGCGTCAAAGGGCAGGAAGATCGCGCAGCCGGACACCAGCGTTTTTTCGACCGACCACGCGCCGTTCAGTGCAAAATACATATACGGCAGGCCGATGGCATAGAGCACGACCAGACCGGCAACGCAGGCCAGCACCATGCGCCAGAAGCCGCACTTTTCGCGGCGGGTGAGCAGGCCGATGATCAGCGCCATGGGGATCAGACCCAGCAGGAAGCCGAAGCTGGGCTTGGCGACGTACATCAAACCGCCGCCCTCGGTGAAGATCGGCACGCCGATCAGCCCCAGCAGGACATACACGGCCTGCGAGGCCGCGCCGTACCACGGTCCGAGCAGCAGGCCGGCGGTGCAGGTGAAGAAAACCTGCAAGGTGAACGAGATCGGGCCGACGGGGACTCGCAGGAAGGCGCCGACGGCGGTCAGCGCGGCGAACAGAGCGGTCAGCAGCAGCGACCGCGTCCGGAGAGCGGATTTGGACATGGAATGGTTCCTCCTTGGTTTACAATTGATTTTTGCGGTTTACAATCTGGGCAAAAAAGTTTCCGAAAACGGTTTACATTTTCGGAAAAACAGTTTACAATTACTATAGTACATTTTTGCAAAAAAAGCAAGAGGAATCTGAAACGATGGGAAGAAAAGAAGTTCTGACTCTGCTGCGGCAGGACGAATACATTTCCGGCGAGGAGATCAGCAAAAAGCTGGGCGTTTCCCGCGCCGCCGTGTGGAAATCGGTGCAGGCGCTGCGCGCCGAGGGCTGCCGCATCGACTCCGTGCCGAACCGGGGCTATTGCCTGCGCCCCGCCGCGCGGCTGAACGCGGCGCTTTTGCAGGCTCCGCCGTGGACGGTCGTCGTCCCGGAGGAGGTCGACTCGACCAATAACGTTGCAAAGCGGCTTGGCGCACAGGGCGCGCCGCACGGCATGGTCGTCGTCACGGAGCACCAGACCGGCGGACGCGGCCGGCTGGGGCGGAGCTTCGTGTCCCCGCCGGGCGGGGTCTACCTGTCGGTGCTGCTGCGCCCGACGGTGGAGCTTGGGCATCTGATGCACCTGACGGCGCTGGCGGCAGTGGCCACGCGCCGCGCGATCGCCGACAGCTGCGGCGTCGAGGCGGACATCAAGTGGACGAACGATCTGCAATGGCACGGCAAGAAGCTCTGCGGCATCCTGACGGAGCTTTCCTGCGAGGCCGAGAGCGGCCGGCTGGAGTACGCCGTGATCGGCATCGGCATCAACTGCAACACCGAGATCGAGCAGCTTCCGCCGGAGGTGCGCCCCATTGCGACCTCTCTTGCCGACATCACGGGGCGCGAGCTCGACCCGAATGAGCTGGCGCTGGCGCTCATCCGACGTCTGCAAGAGCTGGCGGAGGTGCTCGAGGGCGACCGCCGCCCGTGGATGCTGGAATATCGCCGCGCCTGTGTGACGCTGGGCAAGCGGGTCGTCCTGCTGCGCGGCGGGGAGCAGATACCGGCCTTCGCGCTGGATGTCAACGAGGACGGCGGTCTGGTGGTTCGTTATGAGGATGGAAACATCCGGACGGTCAACTCCGGCGAGGTTTCCGTCCGTGGAGTATAAAGGAGGAATTACAATGAACGAAGTCGTGAAGTGTCTGGTAGAGCGCCGAAGCTGCAGGAAATATCTGCCGAAGCAGGTGGATGAGGCGGCACTGGCGGAGATCCTGCGGGCCGGGACCTATGCCCCCAGCGGCATGAACCGGCAGGCGGCGAAGATCGTCGTTTTGCAGAAGCCGGAGGACATCGCCGCACTGGAGCGGATGAACGCTGCGGTGCTGGGCAATCCCAATGCAAAGCCGTTTTTCGGTGCTCCCACCGTGCTGGTGGTGCTGACGGATCCGGAGGTGCGCACCTGCGTCGAAGACGGCGCGCTCGTGATGGGCAACCTGATGAACGCCGCGCACAGTCTGGGCGTCGGCTCCTGCTGGGTGAACCGCGCCCGCGAGGAATTCAACAGCGCCGAGGGCAAGGCGCTGCTGCGCGCGTGGGGCGTAGACGAGCGCTACATCGGTGTGGGCCACTGCCTGCTCGGCTATGCCGACGGCCCGGAGAAACCGGCCTCCCCGAGAAAATCGGATTATATCGTCGTTGTCTGATTATCCGCACACTATGCGCTGGCTTAAAATCTCACATTCTGCCCGTCAAAACCGCGGCGGTTCCGCAGACTTTCCATAAAAAATTCAAAAAATAACTCTTGCGAAATTCCAAAAAAGCGGTATACTATAAGCACAAAGAAAAGAATAAGGAGGTATATCCAATGAAGAATAATGGCACCCTGAAGCTGATTCTGGCCATCATCGGCGGCGTTGTCGTGGCAGGTGCTGCGGCGGTTGCAGTGATCCATTTCTGGGATGATCTGAAGAAGTACCTGCCGTGCTGCAAGTGCAATAAGGAGCAGGAAGACTTCGCGGACATCGAAGCCTGAGTTCACAGAAGAGTAAGGCGGCATTTCGCAGCGCGAAATGCCGCCTTTCAGACTATCGGCAAGAAATGAAAAAAAGAGAGGGAGAAGCATCCCATGAAACATCCAAAACGGTCCCACATCTGGCTGCTGCCGTTTTTTTACCTGAGCTTCTGCACCAATGAAGTCATCCTGCGCGCCGTTACCGCGCGCGGTTTCTGGCAGAGCGGGCTGGCCGTCGCCTGCCTGTTTGCGCTGGTTCCGGCGCTCGGTCTGTATTTCCTGTGTCGCCTGTTTCCGGAAAAGGTCAACCGCGTGCTGGAATTGGTGGTGAGCTGGTTTTTCTTCCTGTTTTACGCATCTCAGCTCATTTATTTCCGGATTTTCGGCTGTTTTTATTCGGCTTATTCCATGGGGAACGGCGGACAGGTGCTGGAATTCTGGAATGTGACGATACATACGATGGGCGAAAACTGGCTGCCGCTGGTGCTGCTGGCCATCCCGCCCCTGTGCCTGACGGTTTTCGGCCGCTTTTTCAGCAGCCGCCGCCCGAAGCGCTGGTACCGGCTGGTGATCGTCCTTGTGCTCGCAGCTGCGATGCACTTCGGCACGGTGCTGCTCCTGCCTGCCTTCGGCAGAGAGCCGCTGTCGGCCTATGATCTGTATCATAATACCAACGACCTGACCTCTGCGGTGTCCCGGCTGGGGCTGCTGCCGGCCTTCCGGCTGGATGTCCATCGCCTGATCTTCGGCTTCCGCGGCGGCGCGCTTGTGCCGGAGCAGCCGGTGCCCACGGAGCCGTCTACGGAGCCGTCCTCCGAAACCGAGCTTTCCACCGAGCCGACCGAGCCGCCCGTTGACACCAGCCCCAATGTGCTGGACATCGACTTTGCGGGTCTGATGGAGAACGAAACCGACCCGACCATCCGCCAGCTCCATGACTATTTCTCCGTTCAGACCCCCACGGCAAAGAACGAAAAAACCGGGATGTTCAAGGGCTGCAACCTCATTCTCATCACGGCGGAGGGCTTTTCCTATCTGGCGGTCGATCCGGTGCTGACGCCGACGCTCTACAAGCTGACGACGCAGGGCTTCCATTTCACGAATTTCTATACGCCCATCTGGGGCGTGTCCACTTCGGACGGCGAATATGTCGCCCTGACGGGCACGATCCCGAAAAACGGCGTGTGGAGCTTCAGCCGCACCTCCAACAACGCCATGCCGCTGACGATGGTGCAGCAGCTCAAGAAGCTGAGCTACTCCGCCTACGCCTACCACGACCACACCTACACCTTCTATGACCGCAACGAGTCACACCCGAACCTCGGCTATATCTACAAGGGACTGGGCAACGGCCTCGACGTCAAGGCGACGTGGCCGGAGTCGGACGTCGAGATGATCGACCTGTCCACGGTAGATTATATGGGAAAAGAGCCGTTCCATGCGTATTATATGACCGTTTCCGGCCATCTGGAGTACAATTTTTACGGCAATATGATGGCCGCGAAGAACCGTGAGCTGGTCGAGGATCTGCCCTACAGCGATGCGGCGAAGGCATATCTCGCCTGCAACATCGAGCTTGACCGGGCGCTGGCGCTGCTGCTGGAGCGCCTGGAGGAGGCGGGCGTGGCGGACAATACCGTCATCGCGCTCTCCGCCGACCACTACCCCTACGGCCTGACCGTCGACGAGCAGAGCGAGCTTGCCGGCCACGAGATCGACGAGCGCTTCGAGATGTACCGCAACGCCTGCATCATCTATAAAAAGGGCATGACGCCGGAAACGGTCGATCGCCCCTGCTCCTCGCTCGATCTGCTGCCCACGCTGTCGAATCTCTTCGGGCTGGACTTCGATTCCCGGCTCTATATGGGGCAGGACGTGTTCTCCGACGCCGACCCGCTTATCATTTTCAGCGACCATAGCTGGCTGACCGAGCGCGGCAGCTACTATATGCCCACCGGGGAGTATACCCCCTTCGACGGCACGGAGCTGACCGACGAGGAGATCACCCGCATCAACGGCGTGGTGAGCAACAAATTCACGGCCTCGGCGTGGGTGCTGGAGTCGGACTACTGGCGCACGCTCTTCGGCGACAATCTTCCGCCGGACGATGCGGAAAATTGAAAAAATTTCTTGACAAACCGCCCGCCGGACGCTATAATAAAACCCGCAATTGAATGCGGGTGTAGCTCATCCGGTAGAGCGCCACCTTGCCAAGGTGGAGGTAGCGAGTTCGAGCCTCGTCACCCGCTCCAGAAAAGAACCTGATACAGAAGCGTCAGGGTCTTTTTCCAATACCCACTGTGGGCGTACGGCATGTGCCCTATCCAAAGAAGGCGTGAATATGGAAAATTGGTGGATCTGTTTCGGAATATCCCTGATCATTCCGGCGGTTCTGGCGCTGGCCGGGCTGCTGTCGTGGAAGCGCTGCCCGAAGAAGATCAACGGCCTTGTCGGCTACCGGACCGCGCGCTCGATGAAAAACGAGGAAACGTGGCGCTATGCCAACGAGACCTGCGGAAAATTTTTCTTCCGGACGGGACTGGGCATGGCGCTGCTCTCCGCCGCGCTGCTGCTGGCGCTGCTGCGCGCCTCCCGAGAGGCAATCGGCGGCGTTACCGCAGGACTGTGTCTGATCAATCTGATCCCGATCTTTGTGTGCATCGCCAAGACGGAGTCGGCGCTGAAGAAGCGCTTCCCAGATTAAAAGATTTCCCGGAACGATTCGTTCCGGGAAATCTTTTTATTTTTCCATTGCGGCGGTGCGAATATCGCCCACCATGTAGAGGCTGCCGAAGGCAACGACGGCGTCGTTTTCTCCGGAGGCCAGCCGAATGGCGGTCTCCACGCCCTCCTTTACGCTTGCGCAGACGGTCACGGGCTTGCCGAACTGCGCGAGCATCTCGGCCAGCTTCTCCGCGGGCAGTGCGCGGGGATTTTCCGGCGTGACGGTGACGAAGGCGGAGAAATACGGCGCCATCGTCCGGTACATATCGGAGTAATCCTTGTCGGCCATGACGCCGGTCAGGGCGATCAGGCGGCGGCCGGAGAGGTACTGCTCCAGATTCTTTGCCAGTGCGGCCATGCACTGCGGGTTGTGCCCGCCGTCCACGAAGAACACGGGCTTTTTGCGCAGCAGCTCAAAGCGGCCGGGCCAGGAAACGGTTTTCAGGCCCCTGCGGAGCTGCTCCTCGGAGATCTTCCAGCCCTTGGCGGTCAGCGCGTCCACCGTCGCGACGACGACGGCGGCATTTTTGAGCTGATGCTCGCCCAGCAGCGGGATCTCCAGATCCTTCCGCGCGCCGAGGTCAAAGACCTGACCGGTGAAGTCGGCGTGTTTGAGGTGGATGCCGTCGAAATCCGCCTTGTGCAGGCGCGCGCCGGTTCTGGCGCAGGCATCGGCAAAGACCTGCTCGACGCTCGGCTTGCCGCGGTAGATCACGGCGTCGCCGCCCTTGATGATACCCGCCTTGGCGGAGGCGATTTTTTCCAGCGTGTCGCCCAGCACCTCCGTGTGGTCGAGGCCGATGTTGCAGATGACGGAGGCCTCCGGCGTGGAGATGACGTTCGTGGAGTCCAGTTCGCCGCCGAGTCCGACCTCCAGAGAGACGATCTGGCAGTCATGGCGCATGAAATATTCCATGGCGATGGCCGTGACCAGCTCGAACTCCGTCGGATGATCCTGCATCGCCTCGGCGTGCGGGCGGACGAATTCGGTGATTTCTGCCAGCTCCTCGTCGGAGATCATCTCGCCGTCCACCTGCATCCGCTCATTGAAGCAGAGGATGAAGGGCGAGGTGTAAAGGCCGGTGCGGTAACCTGCGGCGCGGAAGATGGAGGCCAGCATGGCCGCCGTAGAGCCCTTGCCGTTGGTGCCGGCGATGTGGACGAATTTCAGCTTCTCCTGGGGATTTCCGAGGCGCGCAAGCAGCTCACGCGTGCGCGACAGCCCCGGCACGGAGCCCTTCCAGCTCACGGAATGGATATAGGAAAGCGCTTCCTGATAGGTCATGATCTTACCTTCTTTGGAACAAGAGTGGTGTGCCGCACGCCCGCGAGCACCGGCAGGGTGACCATGGACATCAGCACGGAGGAGAGAATCCCCGACAGCAGCCGCAGCCACAGGACGCCGAAGATCAGCTCATAGGTGTAATAGTGGAACATTTTTGCGTCCACGTAGAAAGCCATCGTGTTCAGCAGTGATACGAGGACGCCGGAAACGATGCACACGGCGAAGAACACATAAGGACGCTTGGCCTTCAGCAGGTTTTCAGGCGCCATGGACTTCTTGAAGATCAGCTTGCAGCAGCCGATGAACAGGCCGCGCACAGCCGGACCCAGCACCCACAGCAGCGTGGTGGGGGTGAAGCCGTACTTGAGCATCTGCTCGCAGAAGGCGCCGAGGAAGCCGACAAGAAAGCCGTCGATCGGGCCGTAGATCATGGCACAGATCATGGCGGGCAGTCCGGCAAAGGTCAGCTTGATGCCGCCAATCTCAACGGACAGCCACGAAAGGCCAAAGTACAGCGCGACCAGCACCGCATCAATGGCGATGCGCAGGATGGGGAAGCGGACAGTTCTGGTTTTGGACATAAAAAAACCCTCCCTAAAATAATGGAAGGAGGTTAGAATATGTACGGCGCTATGCCCCGATAAATATAGGGACATCTTGCTCAGGCGGTTGCGGTAACAGTATCGCGGAGAAGATTCTCCTTCGCCCGGCGGCAACCTCCCATCCGACCGGTACTTAACGCACTGTTCCTACTCCCTGCAGCGTCGTATTGTCGATACTATTGTACCGATTTTTTTGCAAATTGCAAGTAAAATTTTTGAAATTTCGAAAAAAGTTTCGCAGAGGGAACTTTCATCATCGCCGGCGCCTGCACGGCGGAACGGGCAAGCCCCGGCGCGGGAAAAACTTCCCGCGCCGGGGCTTGCATTCTCTCTTACATCCGCTCCGGGGCGGTAAAGCCCAGAAGGTCGATGCACTCCTCCATGGCGCGCTTGGCCAGCGCGATCAGGGCGATATAGCCCTTCTGCTTTTCCTCGTCCGGCTCGGAGAGGATGCGCGTTTCATGGTAGAACTGGTTGACTGCCTGCGCCAGATCGTAGACATAGGCGCAGACCGCATTCGGCGCGGAATCACGATAGGCCATCTGGAGCTGGTCGGGCATCTGTGACAGGGTGAGCTGCAGGGCCTTGGCGCTCTCGTTGTCCGCCGGGACGACGGGCAGGTCGGCGGGCTTGCCGTAGCGTGCCAGAATGGACTTGATGCGCACGATGGTATACAGCAGATACGGCCCGGTGTTGCCCTCAAAGGCCGAGAAGCGCTCCAGATCAAAGATATAATCCTTCGTCGCGAGGTTGGACAGATCGCCGTACTTGAGCGCCGCGACCGCGATGATGCGTGCGGTGTCGTGCGCCTCGGCGGAATCGACGAGCTTGTTCTCCGAGATTTTGGCCTCGACATAGGCCGTGACGTCCTCAATGAGCGTTTGCAGACGCATCACGCCGCCGTCGCGGGTCTTGAAGGGCTTGCCGTCCTTGCCGTTCATCGTGCCGAAGCCGATGTGCTGCAATTCGACGTTTTCCGGCACGAGGCCGCCCTTGCGCGCGGCGCGGAACACCTGCTCAAAGTGCAGATTCTGCCGTTTGTCCGTGACGTAAAGAATCTTATCGGGGGCGTAATCCTCCATGCGCTGGACGATGGTCGCAAGATCGGTCGTGGCGTAGAGCGTCGCGCCGTCGGACTTGACGACGATGCACGGCGGCATTTCCTTCTTGTCGCCCGGCTCGGCGACCTCGATGACCTTCGCACCCTCGCTCTCGGTCAGCACGCCGCGGGCGGCGAGCTTTTCCAGCATGGGCGGAATATAGGGTTCGGCGTCGCTCTCGCCCTTCCAGACGTCGAAGCTGACGTTCAGATTCTCATAATTGCGCTTCAGATCGGCCACGGAGATGGCGAGCAGGCGCTGCCACAGCGCATAGTAGCCGCGCTGATGCGCCTGAAGCTGCGCCGTGATCTCATGGGCTTTCTTTGCAAAGGCGGGGTCCTGCTTGCTTTTGGCGCTGGCAAAGGGATAGATCTCCTCCAGCTCGGAAACCGTGCAGGGCGCGCCGTCGGGGTATTCGGTCGCGTTTTCGTCGAAATAGGGCAGCTCCGGGTGGCGCTCCTGCAATTCCGCGATGACAAGGCCCATTTGCAGGCCCCAGTCGCCCAGATGGATGTCGCCGATCACCTTATCGCCGAAATAGCGATAGATACGCTTGATGGACTCGCCGATGATCGCCGGGCGCAGGTGGCCGACGTGCAGGGGTTTGGCGACGTTCGGGCCGCCGTAGTCCAGAACGACCGTGCGCGCCGGGATGCTGCCGGTCACGCCGAGGTGCTGCTGCGCGCGCATTTCCTCGATGTGCGCCGCCAGATATTCGGGCCGGACGCGCAGATTCAGAAAGCCGGGTTTGACCGCTTCGGCAACGCTGAACACGGGGCTGTCCTGCAATTTTTCTGCGACGTCCTGCGCGATCAGCAGCGGGGCCTTGTGCTCCGTCTTGGCCGCGGGCATCGCGCCGTTGCACTGAAATTCGCACAGATCAGGACGGTTGGAAACCGTCACCTTGCCGCAGGCAGGGTCATAGCCCGCCGCTTCAAAGGCCGCCGCGACCGCGCGGGAGAGTTTTTCCATCAGCTTTTCCATCGTAAAAAGCTCCTTTGTTGTGATTCTTTCTGTATTCTAGCAAATAACGGGCAGAAAGTCCATAGGGGATTTTCGCCGCCGCGCAGGCACCCGCCTTCACAGATATTTTGCGCACAAGGCGGCCGCGAAAAACCCTGTTGCGTCCGCAATCAGCGCCGCCGGGATGGTATAGCGCGTTTTCCGGATCCCAGCCGCGCCGAAATAGACCGAAATGGTATAAAAGGTCGTTTCCGTGCTGCCCAGCATGACCGCCGCCGTCCGGCCGATGAGGGAATCCGGCCCGTGGACGGCCATCAGATCCGCCCCTACGGCCAGCGCCGCACTGCCGGAAATGGGCCGGATCAGCACCAGCGGGAGCGTTTCAGCGGGAATGCCCACGGCGTCGGCCACGGGCGAAAGCAGATTCGTCAGCAGCTCCACCGCGCCGGACGCGCGGAGCATATGCACCGCCGTCAGGAGGACCACGAGGGCGGGCGTGATGGACACGAGCAGGCGCAGCCCCTCCTGCCCGCCCTCCAGCAGCGCGCCGTAGACGTCCTGCTTTTTGATCAGGGCGGCGCAGGCGGCCGCGATCATCAAAAGCGGAATGAGCAGATCAAGCATGGGAGAACCTCCGCAAGAGGCGCGCCGCCAGCAGCCCGGCCGTGACCGAGAGCGCCGAGGTGACCCACACCGCCGGCAGAATATCGAAGGGCGCGGCCGCGCCCAGCGAGGCCCGCACCGCCGCGACCGTGGTCGGCAGCAGCTGGATGGAAGCGGTGTTCATGACGATCAGGCGGCACATCTCGTCCGTAGCCGTCCGGGTGTGGGCAAGCTCCTGCATCCGCTTCACCGCGGCGATGCCCATGGGCGTGGCGGCGTTGCCGAGGCCGAGCAGGTTGGCAGAAACGTTGGCGCACAGATAGCCCATGGCGGTTTCATCGCGGCTCGCCTGCGGAAACAGCCGCCGGAACACCGGCCGCATCACCCGCGCCAGACCGCGCAGCGCCCCCGCCTTTTCCATCAGCTTTGCCAGTGCGCTCCACAGGCACAGCGCCCCCGCGAGCGACAGCGCCAGCCGGATCGCGCTGCTTGCCCCCTCCATGACCGCGGGCGAAAGCGCGCCCAGATTCCCCTCCAGCGCCGCGGCGATCACCGCCGTCACGACCAGCACCATCCAGATCATACCCATCACCACGGGACAACACCTCCGTGGACAATCTATGCAGGACTGCCGCGCAAAATGCGGGTATTGACTGGTAAAATATCTCCTGATATAATAGATGCAAAGGAGGGAGAATCATGGGAAACGGAATGATCCGCCGCGTGGACGAGCTGGGGCGCGTCGTCCTGCCGGCCGAGCTGCGGCGGGAGCTGGACATCGGAGAGCGCGACCTCGTGGAGGTCCGTCTGGAGGGCGAGGAGATCCGCATTCGGAAAACGACGGCCCGGTGCGTGTTCTGCGGCAGGGAAAGCGACCTGCTGGCCTTCCGCGGGCGGTGCGTCTGCCGCGCCTGCCGGGAGCAGCTCTGCGCCGCCGAAGATTGACAAACGCCGCCGCTTCTGGTATTCTGCTATAGAACAGGAGGGACGGCCATGAGCTATGCAGACATCGTTTACAAGGAAACCTGCCGGAAAATTCTGTCCGAGGGCGTCTGGGACACCGACCGCGAGGTGCGTCCGCGCTGGCCGGACGGCACGCCCGCGCACACGATCAAGACCTTCGGCGTCGTCAACCGCTATGATCTGAAAAAGGAATTCCCCATCATGACGCTGCGCAGGACGTACTACCGCTCCTGCATCGACGAGCTTCTGTGGATCTGGCAGAAGAAATCCAACGACGTGCACGAGCTTTCCAGCCACATCTGGGACAGTTGGGCGGACGAAAACGGCTCCATCGGCAAGGCCTACGGCTATCAGCTGGGCGTGAAGCACCGCTACCCGGAGGGCGAGTTTGATCAGGTCGACCGCGTGCTTTTTGACCTGAAGCACAACCCCGCCAGCCGCCGCATCCTGACGAATCTCTACAATTTCAGCGATCTGCACGAGATGGCGCTCTATCCCTGCGCCTATTCCATGACCTTCAACGTCAGCGGCAACACGCTCAACGCCATTCTGAATCAGCGCTCGCAGGATATGCTCACGGCGAACAACTGGAACGTGGTGCAGTACGCCGTGCTGGTGCATATGCTCGCGCAGGTGTCCGGGCTGGAGGCGGGCGAGCTGGTGCACGTGATCGCGGACTGCCACATCTATGACCGCCATGTGCCGCTGGTCGAGCAGCTGCTGGAGCGCGAGCCGTACCCGGCGCCGGAATTTTATGTCAACCCGGAAGTGAAGAATTTCTACGATTTCACCGTGGACGACTTCCGGCTGGAAAACTACCGTTACCACGAATTCCGGGAGAAGATTCCGGTTGCGATCTGAGGCCGCCGCATGGAAGCCATCGTGAATGTGACCCCGGATTGGGGCATCGGCTTTGAAAATCGCCTGCTTGTGGCCATTCCGGAGGACTTAAAGCGCTTCCGCGCGCTGACCGAGGGGAAAACCGTGATTCTGGGGCGCAAAACGCTGCAAACCTTCCCCGGCGGAAAACCGCTGAAAAACCGCCGGAATCTCGTGCTTTCTTCGGATTTTTCTTTCTGCCCGGAGGGGGCGGAGGTGCTGCACGGCGAGGCGGAGCTGTTTGCGCTGCTGCGGACGCTGAATTCGGACGAGCTGTGCGTCATCGGCGGCGAGAGCGTCTATCGGTTGCTCCTGCCCTATTGCGGCCGGGTGCGCCTGACGCGGACGTTCTGCGATCTGCCCGCCGACCGCTTTTTCCCCGACCTCGACCGTCTGCCCGGCTGGACGCAGACGTGGGCGTCGGAGGTTCAGGCGTCCGGCGGAACGGAATATCAGTTTGTAGATTATGTAAACCAATCACCGCTGCCTCTGTAGGTAGCCGGCCGGCGGTGTAACCGTCGATTAAATAGAGAAAAAGAATATCCCCGGCGGGCAGAGAAATATCTCTGCCCGCCGGGGTGTTTTTGCAGATTGCAGAGCCGACATTCCTGTAATCGCCACTGCCTGCACGCGGAACGCTCAAGAGCGTTCCCTACGGGTACCACCGCAATCTTGAACCATCACGTAGGGTGCGGGTGAAATTACGAACCGTTCCCTACGGGTGCGTACAAAGGATTACCTGCCCTGTGGGGCGGGCGGCTGCCCGCCCGCGAAATCTCACACCGCGTCGTTTTTCAGGAGGCGGGCGGCGGATTCCTCCGCGAACTGCCGGCTGTAAAGATCGTGGTAATAGCCGCGCGCCTTCACTAGCGATTCGTGCGTGCCCTGCTCGACGATCTTGCCGTCGCGGACAACTAAAATCAGGTCGGCCTTGCGGATGGTCGACAGGCGGTGCGCGATCAGGAAGGATGTGCGGTCGCGGAGCAGATGGTCGATCGCCTGCTGGATGAGCTGTTCGGTCTGGGTGTCGATGGAGCTGGTCGCCTCGTCCAGCACGAAGATGCGCGGGTCTGCCAGCACCGCGCGGGCAAAGGAGATGAGCTGCTTTTCGCCGGTGGAGAGCTTGTCGCCGCCCTCTCCCACCTCGCTGTCCCAGCCGTTTTCCAGCTTTGCCGCGACGGTATCGGCGGAAACGGCCTTCGCCGCGGCCTCGACCTCGGCGTCCGTCGCGTCCAGACGGCCGTAGCGGATGTTCTCGCGGACGCTGCCGGAGAAGAGGTGCGGACTTTGCAGCACGTAGCCGATGTTGGAATGGAGCCAGAGCTGGCTGCGCTCGCGGTAATCGCAGCCGTCGATCAGGATTTTCCCCTCCGTCGGCTCAAAGAAGCGGCAGGTGAGGTTCACAAGGGTCGATTTGCCCGCGCCGGTCTCGCCCACGAGGGCGACGGTCGTCCCGGCGGGAATTTTCAGCGAAAAGTGCTGCAAAACGTCCTCGCCGCCGTCCGGATAGCGGAAGGTCACGTCCTGAAATTCGATGTCGCCGTGCAGCGGCTCCCAGTTTTCCTTCTTCGGATGGAAGGCGTCGCCGTAGACCGCCTCGACCTCCGGCGTGTCGCGCACCTCCGGCTCCTTGTCCAGAAGGTCGGTGACGCGCTCAATGGAGGCTTGCAGGGAGATAAACTCCGCGATGTTTGAGGCCGTCATCTGAATGGGCTCGAAGATGCCCACGGCATAGGTCAGGAAGGTGGAAAGCGTCGCCAGCTCCAGCGCCTGCTCGGTGACGAGGTAGCCGCCGCGCAGCAGCACGACCGACACGGCCAGCGTGCTGAACAGCAGCACCAGCGGGATATACACGGCGTTGAGCCGCGCGGCGCGGATGCCGGAATCGTGCATCTTCGACGTAAGCTCACGGAAAGAGCCGGTCATTCTCTCCTCAATGACGAGGGTCTTGGTCGTCTTGGCGCCGGTGATGCCCTCGTTGAACGCGCCCGTGATGCGGGAATTCAGCTTGCGCACCTTGCGGTTCCAGTGCAGGATGCGGTTCTGGAAATAGGCCGTCAGGACAGCCATGACCGGCACGATCAGCATCACGACCAGCGCGAGCTTCCAGTTGAGGATCAGCATGGACACCATGGTGCCGGCCACGTAGAACAGCGCCCAGAGAATATCCGTGAAGTTCCACGCGATCATGCCGGCGATACGGTTGGTGTCGCTCATCACGCGGGAGAGAAGATAACCGACCGGCGTGACGTTGTAGAAGGAGAAGGACAGCGTTTGCAGGTGGTGGAACAGCCGCTGTTTCATGTCGCGGCCGAGGTACATCTCGATGCGCATGGAGTTGTTGCAGAACCACATGACGCTCAGCCCCTGCAAAACGATCAGCGCCAGATACACAAGTGCGTAGGGAAGCAGGCCCGTGGTCACGCCCTTTTCGATGAAATTGCGGATGGCGTAGCGCTGCATGAGCGGCAGCAGCACGTCCACAAGAGCGCAAAGGCCGTTGAAGGTCAGCATCCCGACGAAATCCGCGCGGTAGTTTTTGAGGAAGGGCTTCAGACGCTTCCAGATGCCCCAGTCAAAGCTCTGGGTAAACTCTTTTTCGTCATGCATTGTCCCCGCCTCCTTCCAAAATCAGCGCGCGGTCGTCGCTGCGCATCTGAATGTCATAGATGTCCCGGTAGATGCCCGGACGGGCAATCAGCTCCTCATGCGTGCCCAGCTCGGCGAGCTTCCCGTCCTCCAGCACGAGGATGCGGTCGGCCTGCATCAGCGTCGGAATACGGTGGGAGATCAGAATGACCGTGGCGTCCTGCAGGGTTTCGCGCAGGGCGGCGCGGATCTTGGCGTCCGTTTCCGCGTCCACGGCGGAGAGGGAATCGTCGAAGATCATCACGGGTGCTCTTTGCAGCAGCATCCGCGCGATGGCCACGCGCTGCTTCTGCCCGCCGGAGAGGGTCACGCCGCGTTCGCCGACGACGGTGTCGTAGCCCTCCGGGAAGGCCGAGATCGCCTCGTCCACGCAGGCGATCCTCGCCGCCGCGCGCATCTCCTCCTCCGTCGCGTCCGGCCTTGCGGCGCAGATGTTCTCGCGGATGGTCTGCGAGAAGAGAAAGGGCTCCTGCAAGACAAAACCGACATGCCTGCGCAGGTCGCTGCGCGACAGCTCGCGCAGGTCAACGCCGCCGATCCGGATGCTGCCGGACTGCACGTCGTAGAGCCGGTCGAGCAGCTGCACGAGCGTGCTCTTGCCGGAGCCGGTGCCGCCCAGAATGGCGAAGGTCTCGCCCTGCCGGATGGTAAAGGAGAGGTCGTGCAGGACCTCCTGCCCCTCGTAGCCGAAGCTGACATGGTCAAACTCGATGTCGCCGGGGGCAAATGGCTTCGCGTCCGGCGCGTCGGCCTCCTCCTTGGCGTTCAGGATGTAGCCCACGCGGTCCATGGACACGCCGGCCTTGCTCATCTCCGACAGCACGCGGCCCAGCGAACGCACCGGCCACGCCAGCGATTCGTTGTAGGTCACAAAGGCGAGGAAGGAGCCGAGAGTCATGCGGCCGTTCACGGTCTCGACCACGCCGAACAGGATGATGACCATGACCTGAAGGCAGGTCAGAAGCGTCCCGGACGCCCAGTAGACGGACAGAAGCCTGCCCAGCTTGACCCACAGGCGGGAAAAGCGATTGTTCTTTTCGTCGAACTTGTCGTCCTCGAAGCGCTCGCGCCCGAAGGCGCGCACGACGCGCACGCCGGTGAGATTTTCCTGCGCGCAGGTGGTCAGCTCGCCTTCGGCCTCGTCCGCGACCTGAAAGCGCGAGGAGATCTTGCGGTAAAACACGCCGGACGACAGCCCCACGATGGGCAGGAAGACCGTCGCAACCAGCGACAGCCGGACGTTCATCGTATACATGACGCCCAGATACAGCGCGATCAGAATGACCGTCCGCACGACCTCGACGAGCTGATTGCACACGAAATTGCGGATGACGTCCACGTCGGAGGTGCAGCGCTGAATGATGTCGCCGGTGGGATTGGCCTTGTGCCACGCAAAGGTGAGGTGCTGAATGTGGCGGTAGAGGCTGTCGCGCAGGCTCTTGACATAGGTCTCCGAGCCTTTGGACAGGTTGACGCGCTGGCCGTAATTGCACAGGCCGCGCAGAATGGCGACCGCCAGCACGGCCGCCGCCGCGACCCACAGCGCGCGCAGGGTGTCGCCGGTCAGGACGTCCCAGTGCAGCAGCCGCAGCAGCCACGCCGGGACCTCCGGGGTCTTGCTGTCGAGAATGGAGTCCACCGTCAGGCGGATGATCTGCGGCGTGAGCGCGTTGAGGGCCATGCTCAGGCAGGAGAAGATCAGCCCCGCCAGAAAAAAGCCCCGGCAGCCCCGGAGATAGCGCATCACCAGCCGCGTCTTTTCTCTCCGGGACAGTTTTTCATTCGTTTCCATGGATTTTCCCCCTTTTGACAAAAAGAAAAGCGTTCTCTGCGGTCAGACCGCAGAGAACGCGCAAAAAGTCCGCAAAATGCCTACCTCGGACGGCGCGCAGAGATCCCCGCGGGATAAAATCTGACCGATGCAAAGATGTATTTCATGCTGCGCGCCTCCTTTCGTTGAATTCTATCCTCTACTATAGGGTTTTTGCCGCAGTTTGTCAATAGGAGAATTTCAATTTTTCCGCAATCGCACACATTCTGGCCTCATCCGCCTTGCACACGGCGCGGTCATAGCTCACAAGGCCGTTCGTCTCGTCCTCCACGTCGGAAAGCTGGGTGTAGATCGCGGCGCACAGGCCCTTTTCCCGCGCAGGGACGATCTCGTCCAGATAGAGCCGCTCCAGTGCGTCCATAAAGGCGGGCTGCTCCTTGAAAAAGCGGTAGCCATAGGTTTTTTCCGTGTTGAACACGTGGCCCTCGGGCTTGTAGGAATAGCCGCCGAATTCCGACAGCACGAGCGGTTTTTCGCTTTTCGGCAGGCGCACGGGCTTGAAATAGACGTGCAGGCTCTCCACGTCGGACTGCCCGCAGCGGAACCAGCCGGAGGTCGTGTCGATAAAGCGGGAATCGTCCAGCGCGCGCAGGCGCTCGAACTGCGCCTGACTGTCAAACTGCCCCCAGCCCTCGTTGAAGATCGTCCAGTAGCAGACGCAGGGGTGCTTTTGCAGCAGCCGCACGGTTTCCTCCATCGCCTCGGTAAAGGCGCGGCGCGTGGCCGGGTCGCGGTGCATCCTGCGGTCGTTCCGGCGGCGGATGCCCAGCGTGGGCAGCGCCGTGTCCGTGAAAAAGGAATACGCGCCGTTATTGACCATGTCCTGAAAGACCACCATGCCCAGCCGGTCGCAGGCGTAGTAGAACAGCTCCGGCTCGACCTTGATGTGCTTGCGCAGGGTGTTGAAGCCGAGACGCTTCATGGCCAGAATGTCCTCGTCGAAGCAGGCGGGAGAGGCGGGCGTGAACAGGCCGTCGCTCCAGTAGCCCTGATCGAGCACGCCGTGGAAGAAATAGGGCCTGCCGTTCAGGCACAGGCGGGGAAAGCCGTCCACCTCGCGCACGTCCAGCGTCCGCAGGGCGAAATAGGTCTGCACGCGGTCCTGCGCGGTTTCGATCTCCGTTTCGTAGAGATAGGGGTCCTCCGGCGACCACAGCCGCGGCGCGGGCAGCTCCAGCACCGCCTGTCCGCCGGAAAATGCCTGCGTCAGGACGCCCTGCGGCGTCTTTACGCGCACGGTACCCCTCTGAGCGCCCTCGATGTGCAGCGTGACGCGGTTTCCGGAGATCTCCGGGCGCACCGCGCGGATATACTCCTCCGGGACGCTTTCCATCCACACCGTCTGCCACAGGCCGGACACCGGCGTGTACCACATGCCGCCGCGCTCGTGCTTCTGCTTGCCGTAGGGCAGAATATGGCGGTCCAGCTCATCGGTCACGCGGACGGTGAGGACGTTTTCCTCCCGCAGCGCATCGGTCACGTCAAAGGAGAAGGGCGCATAGCCGCCGGTGTGCGCGCCGAGGCGCACGCCGTTGAGTGCGACCTCCGCGACCTGATCGGCCGCGCCGAAGTGCAGCAGCACGCGCCCGCGGACAAAGCCCTCCGGCAGGCGGAAGCGGCGGCGGTAGCAGAGAGCCGTCCCGTCGGGATAGGTTTCGTGAATCCCGGAGAGCAGCGACTCCGGCGGGAAGGGGACGCGGATGGTGCGGTCATAGGCCTCGCTGCCGGCAGAGAATTCCCATTCGCCGTTGAGGTTAAAATAGGAATCGCGGCGCAGGGTGGGGCGGGGATATTCCTGCCACGGCCGGCCCTGCAGCGCGCGCCCCGCCTGCGTCATGAGATCACTGTGCATGAGCTTCCTCCTTCTTCAGCAGACGGAACACCGCTGCGAGTGCAAGCAGCAGGACGGCCGCGGCGATCAGCGCGGCGAGGAAGATATTCCCGTTCGGCAGGAAGGATTCCGTGCCGTCGTCGTTGACGATCTTCTGCGCATTGCGCAGGACGAAGGCGCCGATGGCCGGGCCGATGATGCCGGGGATGAGCACCTGCCCGACGATGCGCAGCCCCTGGAACATCCCCGCGCGGTGCGCCGGGGTGCGGTCGCGCAGCATCGCGCCGAACACGGCCATGCCGGCAAGATAGCCGCTCATCATCAGAAGCGAGCCGAAAAACACCGGGACGGTACTGCGGAAGAAATACAGCAGCCCATAGCCCGCCATCAGCATTAAAACGGCGGGGATAACGGTCCTGCGGAAGTGCAGGCGGTCATAGAGCTTGCCGTAAAACACCGTGACGAGCGCCGCCAGTACAATGGCCGGAGCCATGATCAGCACATAGTTGTCCATGCCGAGCGACACGTTGTAGTACAGGATCAGGTAGGGCATGAAGATCTGAATGGAGATGCCGAACAGGGCGAAGGCCGCCAGCACCGCATAGAGAATCTTGTTTTCCCGCACGACGCCGGGACGGAAGCCGTAGAAAATATTCTTGAAATAGCTCTGATTTTCCTCGGTTTTCACGCCGGTGTCGCGGATGAGGAAGAAGCCCAGAATCCCCGCGATCAGCACGACGCTGCCGATGATGGCATAGATCACCGTCCAGCTCTCGGCGCGGTCGAGGTCGAAGCCCATGAAGCCGCCGAACACGACAAGGATCGCGATCAGGGGCATCATCGCGTTCACGCCCTCGGCGGAGCCGCGGTTGGTTGCGTCGGTCGCGTCGGTGAGCCATGCGTTGAAGCAGGCGTCGTTGGCCGACGAGCCGAAGAAGGTCATCACGCAGTCCATGATGATGACGAGGCTCACGCCCACGCTCGCGGCCGAGGCCGCCATGGGGAAGATCGAGGCGATCACGTCTACCCGCAGCGCCGCAAAGCACCAGATGGAGATGCCCCACAGGATGTAGCCGCCGCAGATGAACAGCCGCCGCTTGCCGAGCTTGTCCGACAGCGCGCCGATGAGCAGTGTCGTCACCGTTGCGGCGATCGCGCTGGCCGCGACCATCAGGGAAATGTCCGAGGCGCTCGCGTGGAACATCTTGTAGATAAAGACGTTGAAGTACATGTTTTCAACGACCCACGCGACCTGTCCGATCAGGCTGAACAGCGTCAGCGCTAACCAAAATCTTGGAGAGAGCCTGGTTTTCTGCATTCCGATCCCGCCTTTTCCGTTTTCTTTCATCGTATCACAAGCCGTCCGAAAGTGCAATGAAAAACACCCCGCCGCAGCGGGGTGCCTTTGATATTTTGAGCCGTCACGTAGGTGCGGGCGATTTCCTGCCCATATTCTACCGCGCACCCTCCAGCGCTGCGCGCAGGGCGGCAATGTAGGCCGGGGTCGTGCCGCAGCAGCCGCCGATCAGGTCCGCGCCCAGCTCGTGCAGCGCGCACATATGCCGCGCGAATTCCTCCGGCCCCATGGGATAGACCGCCGTGCCGTCGTCGGCGATGACGGGCATCCCCGCGTTGGGCTTGATCAGAAGCGGCACGCGCGCGACGGCCTTCATGTTCTTCACCAGACTGGAAAGGTGCTCCGGGCCGAAGGAGCAGTTGATGCCCACCGCCGCCGCACCCAGCTCCTGAAGGGTCTGAACCGCGTCGACGCAGTTGCCGCCGAAGTAAGCCGCACCGTCTGCCTGCACGGTCAGACTGCACATGACGGGAAGATCGCACACACTCTGCGCCGCGTCCAGCGCGACGGCCGCTTCGTCGATGCCAAGCAGCGTTTCCGCAATGATCAGATCCGCGCCCGCCTCCGCCTGCGCGGCGATCTGCTCGGCGTAGAGGTCAAACAGCTCCGTCGGACACATCGCACCGTCGGGCTTCAAGGGGACGCCCGTGGTGGTCAGGTCGCCCGCGACCAGCGCGCGTCCGCCCGCGGCCTCGCGGCTGAGCGCCACGAGCGCACGGTTCATCTCCGTGACGTTTTTGTCCAGCCCGTAGTGCTTCAGGGCGTGGCGGTTGGCCGAGAAGGTCGGCGCGTACAAAATCTGCGTGCCCGCCGCGACGTACTCCCGCTGGAGGTCAAGAAGCACCTCCGGGTGCTCCAGCACCCACTGTTCCGTGCAGCCGCCGCGCGGCATCCCGCGGGCCATCAGGTTTGAGCCGGTCGCGCCGTCGAGCAGGATCGGCTTTTTCATGGCGGAGAATTCCTCTTTTGTCACGTTTTTCCCCTCGTTTCGCTTTTTTGCTTTATTGTACCCGTTTTTTTGCCGCTTTGCAACGGTTGAATTCCCTTGAAAAATCTGCTAGAATGAAGAAAAAATCGCAGGAGGCGTGTTATGAAAAAAACCGTATTGCGCAAATATGCGCATCTGATCGCCACCGTCGGCATCAACGTCCAGAAGGGGCAGGAGGTCTTTGTCGCGGCAGAGCTGGATCAGCCCGAATTCGTGAAAATGGTCGTCGAGGAGTGCTACCGCGCGGGCGCGAAGCGCGTCGTCGTGGACTGGGACTACCAGCCGCTGACCAAGCTGCACCTGCGCTGGCGCAGCCAGAAGAACCTCTCCACGCTGGAAAACTGGGAGGAGGCGCGCTGGCAGCACTATGTGGACGAGATCCCCTGCCGCATTTATCTGATCTCCGAGGACCCCGACGGTCTGAAGGGCGCCAACATGGAAAAGGCCGCCAAGGCGCAGCAGGCGAAATACAAGGTCATCCGTCCCTACCGCGACCGGATCGAAAACAAGTATCAGTGGTGCATCGCCGCCGTGCCGGGCGCGGCGTGGGCGAAGAAGCTCTTCCCGGAGCTGCCGAAGGGGCAGGCCATCGAGAAGCTGTGGCAGGCCATTCTCACCGCCTCCCGCGTCACGGACGACCCCGTGCAGGCGTGGAAGGAGCACAACGAGGATCTGGCCAACCGCTGCGCCTACCTCAACGCACTGAACATCGAAACGCTGGAATATCACAGCTCCAACGGCACGGATTTCCGTGTGGGCATGATCCCCGAAGCCGAGTTCAAGGGCGGCGGCGAAAATTCCCTGCTCGGCCACTATTTCAATCCGAACATCCCCTCCGAGGAGGTCTTTATCTCCCCGAAGCGCGGCGTTGCCGAGGGCATCGTGTATTCGACCAAGCCGCTTTCCTATCAGGGACAGATTATTGAGAATTTCTCCGTCCGGTTTGAAAACGGCAAGGCCGTGGAGGTCCACGCGGAGAAGAACGAGGAGCTTCTGAAAAAGATGATCTCCATGGACGAGGGCGCGGCCTATCTGGGCGAGTGCGCGCTGGTTCCCTACGATTCTCCCATTCAGAACACGGGTCTGCTGTTCATGGAAACGCTGTTCGACGAGAATGCCGCCTGCCATCTGGCGCTGGGCATGGGCTTTGCGGACACGATCAAGAATTTTGAAAACTACAGCCTCGACGAGTGCCGCGCCATGGGCATCAACGATTCCATGATCCATGTGGACTTCATGATCGGCTCGGCCGATCTCGACATCGACGCGCATACCCGCGACGGCCGCACCGTGCCGATCTTCCGCAAGGGCAACTGGGCGTTCTGATACGGACTCCTGATGAGAATATTTCGGCAGGGATCCCCGGTGTGACGGAGAACCCTTTTCTGCGGCTGCATTTGAAAAAATGCAGCCGCTTTTTGTATGCCGTGCGGGAAAGCCGCCGCGGTGCGGCTTGTCATTTCCCTGCCTGTGTGGTATACTATAAGTGTCGTTTGACAAGGGCACATATGTCCGCAGGACACACCGCCACGCCTTTCGCGGCATTATCGTCCTTGACATACGCCGGCCCATCAACGAGGATAACGAAACCAGATGTCGTTTAGCCCCGGGAAAACCATGTGTACCCTTGTCAGGCGACGCTATATACAAGCAATGAAAGGGAGGCATTTTCTTGCAGTTCCTGTATTTTCTCGAATCCATCCGCAACCCGGTGCTGGACGCGATCATGCAGTTTTTCACCGAGCTGGGCGGAGAAGCCGTGTTTCTGGTGCTGGCGCTGATGATCTTCTGGTGCGTCAGCAAGGAGGAGGGCTATTACCTGCTCTTCGTCGGCTTCCTCGGCACGATCTTCAATCAGTTTTTGAAGCTGGTGTTCCGCATTCCCCGTCCGTGGGTCAAGGACCCGAAGTTCACCATCGTGGAAAGTGCGCGCGCCGACGCGACGGGCTATTCCTTCCCCTCCGGCCACACGCAGAACGTCGTCGGCACGCTGGGCGGCATCGCCCGCTGGCAGAAGCAGAAATGGCTGCGCATCGCCTGTATCGCCACGCTGCTGCTGACCTCCTTCTCCCGGATGTATCTGGGCGTGCACACGCCGCTGGACGTGGGCGTTTCCTTCGCCGTCGCGGTTGTGCTGGTGTTCGCGCTGTACCCCATCGTGCGCTACGCGGTGCAGAAGCCCAAGCGGATGTATGTCCTGCTGGGCGTGATGACCGCCATTTCTCTCGCTTTTGTGCTGTATGCCAACCTCGCCGCCTTCCCCGCGGACATCGACGCGGAGAACCTCGCCCACGGGCAGAAAAACAGCTACTCCCTGCTGGGCGCGCTGCTGGGCTTCTGTCTGGCCTACGGCATTGAGCGGAAGTATATCCGCTTTGAAACAAAGGCCGTCTGGTGGGCGCAGATCCTCAAGGTCGTGCTGGGCCTTGCGGTGGTTCTGGCCGTCAAGGAGGGGCTGAAGCTCGTGTTCAGCGCGCTCGGCTTCACGTGGCTCGGCACCAATGCCATCCGCTATTTCGCCGTCGTGCTGATGGCGGCGACCGTCTGGCCGCTGACCTTCCGCTTTTTTGCGCGGCTGGGGAAGAAAAAGCAATGAGGGCGGTCTGGATCGTCCTGATCTGCCTCGGCGCGCTGGCGCTTATTCTGCTGCTCGCGTCGTATATCGTCATGCGCTACGCCTGCCGCCGCGGCCATGCGCTGGGGACAGATCTTGATAAAGAGCTGCGCCATTCCTCCTTCCGGCACTATAAGGATGATATCGTCCGCGCACAGCAGTGGCTGAAGGAGCAGCCCGTGCAGGAGGTTTTTGTGACCTCCTACGACGGCCTGCGCCTGCGGGCGCGCTATATCCCCTGCGAAAACGCCCGCGCGACGCTGCTGCTGTTTCACGGCTGGCGCAGCTATCCGGAGCTGGACTTCGGCGCGGCACTGACCTTCTATCAGTCCTTCGGCGTGAATATTCTGCTGCCGGACGAGCGCGCACAGGGCGAATCGGAGGGAAAATTCATCACCTTCGGCGTCCGGGAGCGGCACGACGTGCACACATGGGTGCAGTGGTGCGCCGAACGCAGCGGGGCGGCGTTTCCGCTGCTGCTGGGCGGCGTGTCCATGGGTGCGACCACGGTGCTCATGGCCTGCGGCGAACCCTTTGCCGGGAATGTGCGCGGCGTGATCGCGGACTGCGGCTTCACCTCGCCATGGGACATCATCGGCAAGTGCGGCCGGGATTTCCATGTTCCGTCGTGGCTGCTGCTGCCGCCGGTCGATTTGCAGGCAAGCCTGTTCGCGGGCTTCTCTCTGAAGGAATATTCCACGCTGGACGCAATGAAAACGACAAAGATCCCGACCTTCCTCGCCCACGGAGAGAAGGATACCTTCGTCCCATGTGAGATGTCGAAGCGGAATTACGCGGCCTGCGCCGCAAAGGACAAAACGCTCCTTCTGACGCCGGAGGCCGGTCACGGCCAGAGCTACCTCAAGCAGATGGAGCGCTATCAGAACGCCGTGCGCGCCTTTCTTGGGCGCTGCCTGGGAGGCTGAACCATGAACTACGCGGCAATCAAAACGTATGATATTGCAAACGGCCCCGGCGTGCGGACGTCGGTGTTCGTCTCCGGCTGCACGCGCCACTGCAAGGAGTGCTTCCAGCCGCAGACATGGGACTTCGACTATGGCGAGCCCCTGACGCAGGAGGTGCTGGACGGCATCCTCAAAACGCTGGAGCCGCCGCACATCGCGGGTCTGACCGTCCTCGGAGGCGAGCCCTTTGAGCCGAAGAATCAGGCGGGCGTGGCGGAGCTGCTGCGGCAGGTGCGCGCGCGTTTTCCGGAAAAGAGCCTCTGGGCCTTCACGGGCTACCTGTTAGACAGCGAGCTGCTGGCGGGCAAGGTGGGTGACGCCGCGCTGGTGCGGGAGATCCTCTCCCGCCTGAACGTCCTCGTGGACGGCCCCTTTGAGATCGAAAAAAAGGATCTGGCGCTGCGCTTCCGCGGCTCGTCCAACCAGCGCCTGATCGACGTACCGAAAACACTTGCCGCCGGGACGGTCGTCCTCTGGGACGACGGCTGGCGGCGCGGAGGAAACCATGCAGAACATTAACGTCAAAAAGCTCCGTCCCGACGCGCAGCTTCCGGCCTACGGCACGGAATTTTCCGCGGGCGCGGATCTGCGCGCCTGTCTGGACGCGCCCCTCACGCTTCAGCCGGGCGAAACGAAGCTCATTTCCATCGGCATCGCCATGGAAATTCCCGAAGGCTATGCCGGGCTGGTCTTTGCCCGCAGCGGGCTTGCCACCAAGCGCGGCCTTGCGCCGGCGAACAAGGTCGGCGTGATCGACCCGGATTACCGGGGCGAATTTTTCGTGCCCCTGCGCAATGAGAGCGCCGCCCCGCAGACGATAGAGCCGGGCGAGCGCATCGCGCAGATGATCCTCACGCCGTTTCTGACGGCGCGGTTCGTCGAGTCCGAAACTCTGTCCGAAACCGTGCGCGGCGAGGGTGGCTTCGGCTCCACGGGGACGAAATGAGCGGCGGCTTTCTGCCGGTCAGCGCGCAGGAGATGCGCGCGCTTGGCTGGGAACAGCCGGACTTTGTCTATGTGATCGGCGACGCCTACGTCGATCACCCCTCCTTCGGCCACGCGATCATCAGCCGCGTGCTGGAGGCCGCGGGCTACAAGGTCGCCATCGTGTCCCAGCCGGACTGGAAGGACGAAAACTCCGTCAACATCTTCGGCACGCCGCGCCTCGGCTTTCTCGTCACGGGCGGAAATATGGACTCCATGGTCAACCATTACTCCGTGGGCAAGCACCGCCGTAAGACCGACGCCTACACCCCCGGCGGCGTGACCGGCAAACGCCCGGACTACGCCACGGTGGTCTACTGCAACCTCATCCGCCGGACACATCCGAAAATTCCCATCCTGATCGGCGGCATCGAGGCCAGCCTGCGCCGTCTGGCGCACTACGACTACTGGTCGGACAAGCTCAAGCGCTCCATCCTGCTGGATTCGCAGGCCGACCTGCTGCTCTACGGCATGGGCGAGCGCAGCATCGTCGAGGCGGCGGACGCGCTGGCCAGCGGCCTGTCCGTCCGCGACCTGACCTTTATCGACGGCACGGTCTACCGCACGGACGACATCTCGGACGTCGTGGACGCGATCGTCCTGCCCGCCTTTGCGGAGCTGAAGGCCGACCGCCGCCGCTATGCCGAGAGCTTTTACACCCAGTACCGCAGCACCGACCCCTTCCGCGCCAAGCGGCTCATCGAGCCCTACGGCGCGCGGGAATTTGTCGTGCAGAATCCGCCGCAGCGCCCTTTGAGCACACAGGAGATGGACGATATCTACGCCCTGCCCTATCAGAACGCGCCGCATCCGTCGTACAAGGCGGGCGTCCCGGCCATCTCCGAGGTGCGGTTCAGTCTGGTGTCCAACCGCGGCTGCTTCGGTGGCTGCTCCTTCTGTGCGCTGACCTTCCATCAGGGGCGCATCGTGCAGACGCGCAGCCACGAATCCATCCTCCAAGAGGCGCGGGAGATGACGAAAGCGCCCAATTTCAAGGGTTACATCCACGATGTCGGCGGGCCAACGGCCAATTTCCGCCGCCCGGCCTGCGACAAGCAGCTCAAGGCCGGCGCCTGCCCCGACCGGCAGTGCCTCTTCCCAACGCCCTGCAAGAATCTTGTCGCGGAGCACACAGACTATGTCGCGCTGCTGCGCAAGCTGCGCGCCCTGCCGGGGGTCAAGAAGGTCTTTATCCGTAGCGGCATCCGCTTTGACTACCTGCTGGCCGACCCCGACCCGACGTTTTTGAAGGAGCTGGTGGAGCATCACGTTTCCGGCCAGCTCAAGGTCGCGCCGGAGCACGTGGCCGACCGCGTGCTGCACTACATGGGCAAGCCGCGTCACGCGGTCTATCAGAAATTCTGCCGGAAATACGCCGCGCTGAACGAAAAAGAGGGATTAAAGCAGTATCTTGTTCCCTATCTCATGAGCTCGCATCCGGGGTCGTCGCTCAAGGAGGCGGTGGAGCTGGCCGAATACGTCCGCGATCTGGGCTATATGCCGGAGCAGGTGCAGGATTTTTATCCAACGCCCTCGACGCTCTCGACCGTCATGTACTACACCGGCCTCGACCCGCGCACGATGGAGCCGGTCTATGTCCCCACCGACCCGCACGAAAAGGCCATGCAGCGCGCACTCATCCAGTATCGCGATCCGAAGAACTATGCCCTTGTGCATGAGGCACTGGTGAAGGCCGGGCGCACCGACCTGATCGGCTTCGGAGAAAAATGTCTGATCCGTCCGCGCAAGGAGGAAAAGCCGAAAAAGACGGCGCCCGTCCGGCCGCCGCAGAAAAAGACCCCGCCGAAAAAGCAGCAGAGGCGTCCGCAGAAGCCGGAAAGATCCGGCCCGGCCGTCCCGACCGAGGCGCAACTCCGGCAGGCGGAGCGCTACCTGAAAAAGAGGAAAAAGTGATGCGAAACAATTACGATCTGCAAATGCAGGCCGCCGCGCGGAGTTTTCTTACCTATGACGCGCGCGAGATCGCGCAGCGCTTTGCTCTGAACATGGACGAAACCGCGCTGTATCTTTCCATTCTCCATACGCCCCACCGCGTCCGGCTGGACAACGCCGCCGTGGAGCGGCGCGTGGGCGAGGACTGGGTGCCGGCAGGCTTCAACCTAACCATGACGGTCTACGACCTTCTGACGAATCCGAACGGCCGCCCTGTGCTTTCTCACGAATGGTGCGCACACACGAGCTTCCACGCCGTGCAGGGCGGGACACTCTCCGGCACGCTGATGATTCACCCGGAGCAGTCCGCGCAGCCCTTCGCGGGGAAGCTCCCGCTGCTGCGCCGCGCCTGCGCGCGTCTGGGCGGGGAGGAAGCGGCGGAAGGCGGCGATTTTGCCAGTGTGCTGCCGGCGTTTGACTGCCTGCCGGTGCTGCTTCGCTTCTGGGAGGCGGACGAGGAATTCCCCGCGCAGCTCCAGCTGCTGTGGGACAGAAATACCTGCCGCTATCTGCGCTACGAAACGACCTTTTATCTCTCGGGGGAGATCCTCCGCCGCCTGCGCGAAAGCGCTGCGGAAACATAAAAGTTCCGTCCCTATTTTTGCTCCATCTTCATAAGAAACCATAGCCCCTTCGCCGAGTCTTTTTCGCCGGAACTGCGTTGTTTTTCCTTGTGTTACACAAAGTAGCACTGCGGAAAAACGCCTTGTTCCAACAAAAAACTCTTCGGCGAATGGCTGACAAGCAGTAATCCTCCGCAGATAACGTCTGCGGAGGATTATCTATGTTTTCTTTTTCGGACTCCGCAGGGGACGGAACTTTTTTTGTAAGGCGTACTGTATGGATTCCCTACGGAAACAGATGAAATTTCAGACCGCTTCAAAAAATGACATTATCTTTCCGGCTTTTTCCGGCACAGCTCGGCGATCTCCGCGAAGCGGGCGCAGATGATGTCGTAATTCTCCGGGATATGCGGGAAGCGGCAGGCCGAGCAGTCCTTGATGCCGCTTCCCGTGTAGGAAAACGCGCCGCCGCAGCGTTCGCCCAGCGCGTACAGCGGGCAGTAGCAGAACAGACAGTTGAAGCGCTCCGGGTCAGCCCCCGCATGGCAGGGGAAGAATTCACATTCACGATTCTGAAAAAACTTATAGTGCTCGCTCACAGTGCCTCACCGATCCTCTCGCCCGTGCGCACCTTGCTCTCCACGCCTTGGGCGCTGTAGGTCAGAATGTCCTCGTCCATGCGGACGCGTCCCGGCTCCAGCAGCAGGATGACCGTCGAGCCGCCATAGGCAAAATAGCCCTTCTCCTGCAATTTCTCAAAACTTGCCCCGGCGGACTCCGTGTGGTTGCAGATGCGCCCGACCAGCAGCGCGCCGACCTCCATCTCGACCACGTCTCCGAAATGCGCGGTGTGCAGCAGCGTCCGGCAGCGGCTGTTGCGGCGGTAGACGCGCTGGCTGCCCGCGATGGGGTTGACGCTGTGCAGCACGCCGGGGATGTGCATGGCGGCCTCCTGCGTCCCGGCGTCGGGGTAGGCGTAGCGATGGTAATCGTCCGGCGAAAGGCGGAAGATCAGGCACAGGCCGCCCGTGTAGCGCGCGGCGAGCGCGTCGTCCGCCAGAAGCTCTGCCGGCGTGTAGGGGACGCCCTTGACGGTAAAGACCGTGTCGTCCCCGATGGGCAGCGCCGTCAGCTTGGAGTCCGCAATGGCGGGCAGGACGCCCGGCGCGGTCGTGTCCGGCCGTGGCAGGCGCTGCCGGGTGAAAAAGTCATTGAAGCTGGAGAATTCCTGCTTTGTGCAGCCCTCCAGAGAAATGTCATATTGCCGGATGAAGCGGCGCACCTTGCCGCGTGTCAGGCGGCTGCGCTGAAGGACGCCGTAGAGGTTGGAAATGGGCTTGCGGCACAGGATCCCCTTGGCGAGCATCCGGCCGAAGGCGGTCTCGTAGACGAAGCGCATTGCGCCTTCCCCCACGACGGGCTCCTGCGTGAGTTTCTGCTGCGCGCGGTTCCAGACCTGCATGGCGCGGCCCCCTTTCGGAAAAACTGGATCTTCATTATATCATATCTGCGGGGGAAAAGCTACCGTGCGCCGGAAAAACAGAAAAAGAACGGAATATTTCGCGTTCGGGCGGGAAACGACGGATTTTGCGCCGCAAAGGTGCTATGCTTGATGCACAGCTTATCCAATGCGAGCGCACTTCATACGTCCGACGCTGTCCGCGTCGGTCCCACAACCGACTTGCCCTCCGGGTCCCGGAGGGCGCTTTTTTGCGTCCTGCGGAAACCGGCCGTGCGTACTTCCCTCTTGTTTTTTGCGGAAAGATGGGATATACTGAGCATATCGTCAGCCGGAAAGGATGGCATCTATGAAACTGCACAAACTTTCGCCGGCGCGCCTGATCGCGCTGAGCTTTTTCCTTGTGATCCTGATCGGCGCGGGGCTGCTGATGCTCCCCTTCGCCTCCAAGGGCGCACCGGCCGCGCCGCTGGACGCGCTCTTCACCGCGACCAGCGCGACCTGCGTGACCGGCCTGATCGTCCGCGACACCTTCACCGGTTGGACGACCTTCGGCCAGATCGTGATCATCACGCTCATCCAGATTGGCGGTCTGGGCTTCATGACGGTCATCACCCTCGTGTCCTTCGCCGTGGGCAAGCGGCTGAGCCTGTACGACCGGAAGGTTCTGATGCAGTCGGCCGGCAACACGACGCTCAACGGCGTGGGCGGCCTGATTCGCCGTATAGTGCCCTTTACCTTCCTGATTGAGCTGACAGGTGCGGCGCTGCTTGCCACGCGCTTCGTCCCGGCCTTCGGCTGGGGGCGCGGGCTTTACGCCTCGGTTTTCCACGCGATCTCGGCCTTCTGCAACGCCGGATTCGACCTCATGGGGATGCGCGAGCCTTACTCCTCGCTGACCTCCTTCGTGACGGACCCCGTGGTCAACCTGACCGTGTGCCTGCTGATCGTCATCGGCGGTCTGGGCTTTCTGGTATGGCGGGACGTGCTGCGCTGCCGCTTCCGCTTTTCCAGATTCCAACTCCATACGAAGCTCGTGCTGGTCACGAGCGGCATCCTCATCCTCGCGGGCTGGGCGCTGTTTCTGCTCTTCGAGCGCAATGCCTCCATGGCCTCGCTCACATGGCCGCAGCGGGTGCTGGCTTCGCTGTTTCAGTCGGTGTCGCCGCGCACCGCGGGCTTCAATACGGTGGACCTGTCCGCGCTCTCCGAGTCCGGCAATCTCCTGACCGATGTGCTGATGCTCATCGGCGGCAGCCCCGGCTCTACCGCCGGCGGCATCAAGACGACCACGGTCGCGGTGCTGTTCCTGAGCGCGGTGGCCTCGGCCAAGGGACGGATGCGCGTCAACGCCTTCCGCTTCTCCGTTGATCGGGAAACGCTGCGGCAGGCAAGCTCCGTGGTAATGATCTATCTGTCGCTTGCCCTTCTTTCGGTGCTGACGCTCTGCGCCATCGAGCCGTTTTCCATGAAGGAGATCCTCTTTGAGGTCTGCTCCGCCGTCGGCACGGTCGGCCTGTCCATGGGCATCACGCCGCAGCTCGGCGCGGTGAGCCGCGTCATTCTGATCCTGCTCATGTATGCCGGACGGCTGGGCGGTCTGACCTTCGTCCTGCTCTTTTCTCAGCGGCGTTCCGACCCGCCGCTGGAGCGCCCGGCAGGGAAAATTCTGATCGGATAAGGAGAAATTAAGATGAAATCAGTTCTGATCATCGGCATGGGCCATATGGGCCGCCATCTGGCGAGCAAGCTGCAAGCTCTCGGCAACGAGGTTATGATCGTGGACAAAAACCCCGACGTGATCACCGCACTGTCCGACCGCTTCACCGATTCCAATATCTGCGACTGCACGAACGAGTCCATCATCGAAGCGCTGGGCGTGGATAATTTCGACATCTGCTTTGTGACCATCGGCGAGGATTTTCAGGCCTCTCTGGTCGTGACGTCGCTGCTCAAGCAGTACGGCGCGCGCATGATCGTGTCCAAGGCCAAGCAGAAAATTCAGGCCGACCTCCTGCGCAAGATCGGCGCGGACGAGATCGTCTGGCCGGAAAAGGAGATCGCGGAGAAGCTCGCCGTGCGCTACAACGCCGACAATATCTTCGACTACATCCCGCTGACGGCGGAATATTCCATCTATGAGCTGCCCGTTCCGGCGGCGTGGGTCGGTCAGTCGCTGACCGAGCTGAATGTCCGCCGCAAGTATCAGGTGACCATCATCGCGGTCAAGCACGACACTGCGCTCGACCCCAACGTCGGCCCGGACTACCGCTTCGTGCAGGGCGACCATGTGATCCTGATCGGGCAGTCCGACCGGGTGTTCCGTCTGGCAAATAAGGGCTGAGGACTTGCTTTTTTCGCCGGAATGTGCTATAATCAACCTCTACGCGATTTGAAGAGGTGATTTTTCGACGTGAAAAAGCTGAAAAAGATGGTCGATCGGACGCTGTTTCTGTACCTGCTCATCGGCTTTTTGAATTTTGTCCTCTGCACGGGCATCATGTTCCTGCTTTATAATTTCGCCGGCTTCAGCAAGCACACCGCGCCCATCGTCAACTACGGATTGGGCAGCCTGATCTGGTATCTGGCCTGCCGGTTTATCCTGTTCCGCGGAAGCAAGGCCACACCGCGGCAGCTGCTGCGCTTTGTGGTCGATATTGTGGTGTGTTATCTGGTATCGTATTACTTTTTTTCGCCCATGCTCAGCAAGCTGCTGCTGAAATCCCGGACGATGATCCGCCTGTTTTCCTTCGGCGGGGCGGAGAATATCCGCGGCAACTGCGAAATGACCATCGGTACGATTGCCTATTCGCTGCTGAACTACTTCGGCCAGCGCTATTATGTCTTTTCCAACCGTTTGGAGCATCATACAAAAAAACAAAATCAGGAATAAAAATATCCCGGCACTGCCAGAAAGGCAGCGCCGGGATTTTCTTCAGTGTTTGACCCAGGTGGACGGACGGAGCAGCACAAGCATGGGGAAGAGCTCCAGGCGTCCGCAGAGCATATTGAAGATCAGCAGCAGCTTCCCGAAGGGGGAGAATGCGCCGTAGGTTCCGCTGGGGCCGATCAGGACGCTCAGGCCGGGACCGATGTTGTTCAGCGTGGCCAGGGTGGCGGAAAGTCCGGTTTCAATGCCGTTTTCCTCCAGAGAAAGCAGAAGCGTCGAGAAAACCACGAGCAGCACATATACGATCAGATAGCCCTGCGTGCCGCGCACGACCTCGTTGCTGACACGCTTTCCGTCCATGCGGACGACCTCCACCGCGTGCGGATGCAGCAGAAGGCGGAGCTCTCTTCTCGCGCTTTTGCAGAGAAGAAGCAGACGGCTGACCTTAATGCCGCCGCCTGTCGAGCCGGCGCAGGCGCCGATGATCATCAGGATCCCCAGAATGACCCGCGAGAATTCCGGCCATGTGGCGAAATCCTCCGTGCCGAAGCCTGTGGTCGTGATGACGGAGCTGACGGAAAAAGCGACATGGTGTACGGCCTCGCGCACCGTTTTGAAGTAGCCGCCGGTAAGAATCAGATTGCCGGTGATCAGGGCGATGGCCAGCAGGATGATGATAAAGTACCAGCGTACCTCGGAATTGTTCCACGCCAGCTTGAATTTCCGGCAGAGCAGGAAGAAATAGACGGAGAAATTCACGCCGAACAGCGCCATGAAAATCGTCGTGACCGCCTGGATATAGGGCGAATAGCTCGCGCAGCCGTCGTTCAGGACGGCGAAGCCGCCCGTGCCGGCGCTTCCGAAGGTGATGCAGAAGGTATCCAGCCACGGCATCTCGCCCCAGCCGCACAGCACGCCCAGCCGGAAGAGAAGAATTTGCAGCACGGTCATGCCGAAATAGATGGCATAGAGAATGAGCGACGATGTGCGCATCTTCGGCACCATCTTGCTCACCGAGGGGCCGGGGGATTCGGCGCGCAGCAGGTAGATGCTCTCGCCGGACATGGGGACGATGGCCAGCATGAACACCAGCACGCCCATGCCGCCCAGCCAGTGGGTGAAGCTGCGCCAGAACAGCAGGCAGCCGGAGAGGTCCTCGACCATGTGGCCCGGCGTGCCGAGAATGCTGGAGCCGGTCGTGGTGAAGCCGGAGACCGCCTCAAAAACCGCGTCCAGATAGGACGGGATCTCGCCGCTCAGGAAGAAGGGCAGCGCGCCCACGAGGGAAATGACGATCCACGACAGCGCGACCATGACGAAGCCGTCCTTGGCGTGCAGGGTGCGGTCGGTTTTCGGACGCAGCAGGCGCAGGGGGAAGCCCAGCGCGGCGCAGATGGCGATGGTATACACGATGGAAAGCGCGGCGCGCTCACCGCGCACCAGCCCGACGATCAGCGGCAGCAGCAGCGCGCCGCAGATGATGAGCAGAATATCTCCCAGCAGGGACAGGATCATCCGGCGGTTCATGCTTTCACGCTCCGCTTATCCAGAATGTCGTCCAGATCGTCCAGACCCGCCGCGGTCGTAACGACGATCACGGTGTCGCCCGGCTCGATGGTGTCGCGGCCGCCGGGGGTGAGGATCTTGCCGCCGCGGTTGATTGCGCCGATCAGAAGATCGGGCAGGGTGGACAGCTCCATCAGCGGCACGCCGCAGACCGCGGACTTCTCCGTGGCGCGGAATTCCAGCGCCTCGGCCTTGTTGCCGACGATCTTATAGAGCGTTTCCACGTTGGAGCCGAGGGAGTTCTGCATGGCGCGGACATAGCGCACGATGTGGTCGGCGGCAATGTAGCGCGGATGAAACACACTGCCCAAGTCCATGGACTTGACGATGTGCGAGAAGGTCGGCCGGTTGATCTTGGTGACGATCTTCGCGTCCGACACGCTGCGGGCGTAAAGACTCATCAGCACGTTTTCCTCGTCGATGCCGGTCAGCGTGGCGATGGCATCCATCTTGGCGATGCCCTCCTCGCGCAGGAGCTGCTCGTTCGTGCCGTCGCCGTGGATGACCGTGGCCTCCGGCAGGCGGTCGGCCAGCTCATCGCAGATGGAGCGCTTGGACTCGATAATCTTGACGCTTGCGCCGAGGTCGAGCATCTGCTTTGCAAGGTAATAGGTGATCCTGCCGCCGCCGATCAGCAGCACACGCTTGACCGGGTCGGAGGGAATGCCGATCTTGTGGAAGAATTTTGCGGCCATCTTCGGCTTGGCAATGAAACTGATGCGGTCGCCCGCCTGCAAAACGAAGCTGCCGTCGGGAATATGTACCTCGTGTGCGCCGCGCTCGACCACGCAGATCAGAACGCCCGCGTACACGCGGCCGAGATCGGCCAGCCGCAGACCGTCGAGCGGGGAGGAGCGGGGAATGTCCACCTTGTAAAGCTCTACGCGGCCGCCGGAAAAGGTGTCGATCTTGATGGCAGAGGGCGTGCGCAGGATGCGCGCGATCTCCGATGCGCTGGCCTGCTCCGGGTTGAGCGCCATACTCAGGCCGAGGTCCTCCTTGACTAGCTGGAGGGCGGAGGTGTATTCCGGGTTGCGCACGCGCGCGATGGTGTTGCCCACGCCGAGCTTCTTGGCAATCAGGCAGGAGAGAAGATTCTGTTCGTCCGTGGACATGACGGCGATGACCAGATCGGCCTGCGGGACGCCGGCCTCGGTCTGCGTTTCGATGCTGATGCCGTTGCCCTCGACGGTCATGATGTCCAGGCGGTTGCCAATGTCGGTCAGCGCCTCCGGGCGGCTGTCGATCACGGTGATGTTGTGCCCCTCATGGGCAAGCTGTTCCGTGAGCGTGACGCCGATCTTTCCCGCGCCAATGATGACGATTTGCATAGACCATACTCCTCTGGTTGATAAAACTGCTTCCATCATAGCACTTTGCAGGAAATAATGCAACCGAAAACACGAAAAACGCCCCGCCCGGAGGCTTCCGGGCGGGGCGGCAGTCTGTCAAAAAACCTATCCAGCCGAAAGTTTCGGAGGGAAGAATAGTGTGAAAGGGAACCGTCAGGGTTCCCTTTCGCGTTCAATAACCCGCCGCAGCGATCAAAATTGCAAAATAATACTACAAATATTGATTTTGCAATTTTGTAGGCAGCTTGTCAAAAAAGTCCAAAAGGACTTTTTTGACAAGCTGACGCCCCGCCCGGAGGCTTCCGGGCGGGGCTGGATTTATTCTTTTACGAAAGCGACGGCCTCGGCATTGCCCACGGCGCAGAAGCGTCCGTCGGCAAGGTAGGCTCTGAGCAGCCCCGACAGCTTTTGCAGCTCTTCTGCGGTGCAGTGCAGAATTTCGCGGCGGATCTGCGCGATCATTTCGGGCGTGGTGCCCTTGAGGCGGCGGATGCACGCCAGCTCGCAGACGCCGGAGGGGTCGAGCAGCGGGTCGGTGGTATTCACCGTGCCGATGATGATATCGTCCAGCGGCATCCCCTGCGCGAGGAAGTCCTCCAGGAAATCCGCCATGCCGCCGTAGGCAGCCTGCGTGGCTTTCAGGTTCGGGTCGCGGTAGGAATAGCAGAAAATGTCGCCGTTCGTGCGGACGTTCATTCCCGTGCCGTAGGCGCCGCCCTGCACGCGGACCATGTTCCACAGATACCCAAAGGTCATCAGAGACGACAGCACCGCGCAGGCGCCGGAGAATTCGCCGCCCAGCGCATAGAGATTGTGTCCCAGCGCGGAGTAGCCCACATCGCCGGGGATGGTGATGGTGCAGTCGTCCGTGTCAAAGACGGGGCGGACAGCGGGCGCGCCGATGCTGCCCTCCGGCAGGGAGGATATCAGCGCTTCCAGCGCGGCAGGCTCCGGATCGCCGCCGAAGCCCGCAAACAGGCGGCTGCGGACAAAGACGGTATCGGCCAGCGCTTGCAGGCGCTCGCCGTAAGCGGCGGCATTTTCTTCAAAATCTGCGGCAAGCGTACCGAACCAGCGGACGAACTGCTCGCCCTCCAGCAGTTCCTTGTAAGCGCCCTCGGCCGAGAAGGCCGACAGCGCCTTGGTGATGGCAAAGACGTGACCCCCGGCGATCAACGACTGCTTCAGGAAGTAGTCGTTCTGCTGGATGATCTCGTAGATGCGGTCGGTTTCGTCGTAGCGGCCGTTTGTGAGCAGCTCCTGCAAGAGCGCCGCCGCCGCGGGGACGTTCTCCCGGAGCATTGCAGCGGAAACCGCCAGATAGGGCTTGCAGCGGTTCAGGTCGCCGCGGGCAGAGGCCAGCTCCAGCCGCACGCCGAACGTGCCGATGGCGGCCTTGATCTTCGTTTGCAGCACGTCGGCGGGGAAGCGCTCCGTGCGCAGTTCGCCGATGCAGGAGGCAAGCAGGCTCAGAAGCTGCAGATCCTCGCAGGAGAGATCGGAAACGTCAAAGTACAGATTCAGATAGACGATGCCGTTGGTATTCGTGGCGATTTTCAGGACCTGTGTCCCGGCAAGGCTGCACGGCTCGGTCTCCAGCGGTCGGATCGTCTCCGGCACATCCGCCAGATTCAGGTGCGGCAGGGTGGCGAGGGCTTCCCCGGTGTCCTGATTCTGCTGCCACTGCTGCATTTTTTCAAAGCCCGCATAAATGCGGCTGCGCTCGGCCTTGCTCCAGCCGGAAGCGGCGGCAGCCACCCGCGCGGTTTCCTGCGCGGCGTCGTCCTGCCCCTTGGTCAGAGAGGGCAGCACATACAGATAGCACTTGTCGGCGGGGTCGGCAAAGAGCTCCGTAAGAAGGTCTGCAAAGTACGCGGTGTCCACCTTGGCGCGCAGGGCGTCAAAGACCTTGCCGTTGTCGATGTGCGTCAGGGGATCGTCGCCATACAGCCAGCCGTCGAGCACGTTCATCGCCAACTCCACGCCGTAGGGCTCATGAATTTCCCGGCAGGAGAAGGCAAAGCGTTCCAGACTGGCCAGCAGCGCCTCCCGGTTCAGCCCCTCGGTGAGGATCGCGCGTACGGCCTCCGGCAGGAAGGCCCTGATCTCGGTGAACTGCTCCTTTGCGGTGTTGCGGGCGAGGAAGGCGACCGTGGGCTGGAAAACGCCGTCGTTCACCTCGACCGACACGTCCTGCGCCAGCCCCTCTTCTAAGAAAGCGCGCTTCAGCGGTGCTTCGTTGGAGCCGGTCAGGTAGTCGGCCAGAATTTTGGCGGCGTAGAGCTTTTCCACGTCGTCGTGCGTGCAGAGGATCTTCGAGATGGCCATGTGCGCCAGCTCCTCCTCGCCCTCCTGCGCTTCGTAGCAGACGGTGCGCTCGGCGGTCACGGGCTTCTGCGGCACAAAGTCAAAGTCCGGCGCGCGGTAGTCGTATTTCGACAGGTATTCGCCGTCTATGTAGGCAAGCACGGCGTCGATGTCCATGTGACCGTCCAGCACGAACTTTGCGTTGGAAGGATGGTAGAAGCGGCGGTGCGTTTCCACGAATTTTTCATAGGTCAGCTCCGGGATATGCTCGGGCCGGCCACCGCTGGAATAGCCGTAGGAGTTGTCCGGGAAGAGCAGACGGTCGGTCTCGTCGCCGATGATGCGGTCGACGTCGGCGTAGGCGCCCTTCATCTCACTGTAAACGACGCCGTTGTAGTAGGGCTGTGCGTCCGGGCCGTCAAACTCGTAGTGCCAGCCCTCCTGCAAGAAGATCTCCGGGCGTTCGTAGATCAGCGGGCAGAACACCGCGTCCAGATAGACCTTCATCAGATTAAAAAGGTCCTGCTCGTTGCGGCTGGAGACGGGGAAGACCGTCTTGTCACTGAAGGTCAGGGCATTCAGAAAGGTCTGCATGGAGCTTTGCAGCAGGGACACGAAGGGCTCCTTGACGGGATACTTGCGCGACCCGTTCAGGACGCTGTGCTCCAGAATGTGGAACACGCCCGTGTCGTCCTGCGGCAGGGTTTTGAAGCTGACGGCGAAGGTGCGGTTTTCGTCCGCACGGTCGAAGTAGAGAAGCTCTGCGCCGGTTTTCTGGTGGCGCAGGGTGTAGAGCTCCGCGCCGTTGGCGGCGACGTGCTCCTTTTTGACCAGCAGGAAGCCCGCGCAGACCTCGCCGGGCTGCGCCGCTTCCAGTTTCAGCAGTTGTTTCGGCATAATTTTCCTCTTTCTTACAGCGTTTTGCTGAACATCCGATAGTATTCGTTGGTTTCCTGCAATTCCTCCGGCGTGCCGGCGGCCTCGACCGTGCCGTCCTTCATCACGATGATGTAATCGGCGTTGCGTGTGGCGGCGAAATTGTGGGCGATCATGATGGTGGTCCTGCCCTCCATCAGGTGATCCATCGCCTCGGTGACGGCGGCCTCGCTCACCACGTCCAGATTGCTGGTGGCCTCGTCGAGCAGCAGATAGTCCGCGTCCCGCAGCATCGCCCTGGCGATGGAGATGCACTGCGCCTGTCCGCCGGAGAAGTTCGAGCCGCCCAGCCCCACGTCCTCGTCAAAGCCGCCCGGCTTTGCCATGATGCAGTCGTAGCAGTTGGCCTTCTTTGCCGCGGCGATCAGCTCCTCTTCGCTGACCTCGCGGTCCAGACCGTAGGTGATATTCTCGCGCACCGTGCCGCCGATGAGGGGATCCTTCTGGAATACATAGGCAAAGCGGTCGCGCCAGCCGGTCAGGGCGAAGTCTGCGATGTTGTTGCCGCCGAAGCGGATCGCGCCCGATTTCGGCTCATACAGCCGCGTCAGCAGCTTGAACAGCGTGGATTTGCCCGCGCCGTTGCCGCCGATGATGGCTGTCGCCTTGCCTGCGGGGATGCGCAGGGAAACGTCATGCAGGACGTCCTGCTCCGGCGTGTAGGCAAAGCTCACTCGGTCGAACACGATGTCCTCACTGGCGGCGGGGACGGCTTCGCCCTCGGTGCGTTCCGACGCGGTCTCCGAGATCTCTGCGATCTTTTTCATATTGCCGAAGATGCCCGACACACTGCCGACATTCATGAAAAGCTGCATCTGGTCTGCCTGTGCCGCCGCGTCGGCCTCGTCGATCGCGATGCCGTCGATGTCACACAGCTTTTTTACAATACCTTTCATAGGGTTCTCCGTCCAGATCTTGCTTCCGCGCCGCCGGGCGCAGAAACAAGGAGATAATGTCATTTTAGCGCATCTGCCCGGGAAATATAATAGGAGAGCAGGGGAAAAGGGCGTAGTTTCCGCGCAGATCCAGAAAGGCACCCTTTTTCTATAAAATTATGCCAGTTCGATCATGTTGGTATAGAGCTGGTAGTACCGGCCCTGAAGCTCCAGCAGATCGTCGTGATTGCCGCGCTCGACGACCCGGCCGTTTTCCAGCACCAGGATCGCGTCGGCGTTGCGCACGGTGGAGAGCCGGTGCGCGATGACGAATACCGTCCGGCCCTTCATCAGGCCGTCGAGGCCGCGCTCGATCAGCTTCTCCGTGCGGGTGTCGACCGAGGAGGTCGCCTCGTCGAGGATCAGCACCGGCGCCTCGGAAACCGCCGCGCGGGCGATGGCCAGAAGCTGCCGCTGCCCCTGCGAGAGGTTTGCGCCGTCGGAATAGAGCATGGTGTCGTAGCCCTTGGGCAGATGGGAGATGAAATAGTGCGCGTTGGCGATCTTCGCCGCGCGGATGCAGTCCTCGTCCGTCGCCTCCAGACGGCCGTAGCGGATGTTCTCCATCACCGTGCCGGTAAACAGGTGCGTGTCCTGCAAAACCGTACCGAGGGAGCGGCGCAGGTCGTCCTTGCGGATGTGGCGTACGTCGATGCCGTCATAGGTGATCGTGCCGCCCTGAATGTCATAAAAGCGGTTGATCAGGTTCGTGATCGTCGTCTTGCCCGCGCCCGTTGAGCCGACGAAGGCGATCTTCTGGCCGGGCTTGGCATACAGCGACAGGTCGCGCAGCACCGGCTTCTCCGGAACATAGGAAAAGTCCACGCCGTAGAAGCGCACGTCGCCGCGCAGCGGGACGCGCTCGCCGTCCTCCCTGACCCAGAAGTAGTCACGGCCGGACTGCTCCAGCGTGACCTCGCCCTCGTCCACCTCCGGCGGCATATCCAGCACGTCGAAGATGCGCTCCGCGCCCGCGAGGGCGAGCATGATGGCGTTGAACTGCTCGGAGATCTGGCTCACGCGCTCGGCAAAGTTGCGGATGTAGCCGAGGAAGGTGATCAGCACGCCGCCCGCGTTTTCGCCGGTGAGCCACAGCACGCCCACGGCGCAGGTCAGCGCGTAGAAGAAGTGCGAGAGGTTATTGAGGATGGGCCCGACGACGGAGGTCACGGTCGTTGCGGCCGTCGAGGAACGGTAGAATTCCTCGTTGATGGGTGCAAAGTCCTGCATGACCTGCTTTTCGTGGGTGAAAACCTTGATGTCGCGCTGCCCGGCGATCATCTCCTCGACGAAGCCGTTGACCGCGGCGGCATCCTTCTGCTGCGCGCGGTAGCTGCGGCTGCTCTTTTTGCTGATGTAGCGCACGACCAGAATGACGATCGCCGCCAGCACCACCATCAGGGAAAACAGCTTCATCGACAGCACCAGCATCATGCCGATTGTACCCAGAAGCGACAGCACGGAGATCAGCATCTGCGTGATCGAGTGCTGCAAAAGCTCGTTCGTCGCCTCAATGTCGTTTGTGAAATAGCTCATGAGGCTGCCGTTGGTGTTGGCGTCAAAGTAGCGGATGGGGAGCTTCTGCATCTTGGAGAACATCTCTGTCCGCAGCGCCCGCATGATGACCGTGCTGCATTCGAGCATCAGCCGGTTGAGCAGGTAGTTTGTCACCGTGCTCAGAAGATACAGCCCGGCAAGGCCGATCAGCAGCACCAGATACTTGGCGTAGACCTCATCCGGCGCAAGGCCGGTCTGCTTCAGGAGGTTTACCAGCGGCTTCATGCAGTAGGAGGCCGCGATGGTCGCGCCCGCGTAGACCAGAATGGAAATGACCGCGCAGATCAGGATCGGCCGGCAGTGCTTGAAATAACGGAACAGGCGCATCAGACTGCCGAAGGGCGTGCGCGCCTTGCGGTAATTCCGCAGCTCAACTCTGGGCATTTGCGCTCACCTCCTGCTTCATCTGGCTGTCGTAGACGTCGCGGTAGATCTGGCTGCGCGCCATCAGCTCGTCGTGCGTGCCGAGGTCGGAGAGCCTGCCCTCGTCGAGGACAAGGATCCGGTCGCAGCTCAGGATGGACGCGATGCGCTGGGCGATGATGAGCTTCGTCGTGCCGGGCAGGGCGGTTTTCAGCCCGCGGCGGATGTGCTCATCGGTCGCCATGTCGACCGCGCTGGTCGAATCGTCCAGGATCAGGATCTTCGGCTGCTTGATGATCGCGCGGGCGATGCGCAGCCGCTGCCGCTGCCCGCCGGAGAGGTTGGCGGCGTTCTGCTCGAGCAGGGTTTCGTAGCCGTCCGGGAAGCGGTCGATGTACTCGTCGGCGCAGGCGATGGCGCAGGCCGCCTTCATTTCCTCCGGCGTCGCGTCCGCCTTGCCCCAGCGCAGGTTGTCGGCGATCGTGCCGGAAAAGAGCGTGCCGTTTTGCAGCACCATGGAAACGCCGTCGCGCAGGTGCTCAAGCGTGTAGTCCTTCACGTCTACGCCGCCGACACGGACCGTGCCGCTCATGGCGTCGTAAAAGCGCGGGATGAGGCTCACCAGCGTGGACTTGCCCTCGCCGGTGCCGCCGATCACGCCGATGGTCTCGCCGCTTTGAATATGGAAGGTGATGTGCCGCAGGTTCAGCTTTTCCGGGTCGCCGGTGTAGCTGAAGCAGACGTCCTCAAAATCAATGCTGCCGTCCTTGACCGTCTTGTCCGAAGCACCGTCGGCAATGTCTGCCTGCTCGTCAAAGACCTCATTGATGCGGCGCATGGAGGCCTGCGCGCGGGACAGCGACATGATGAGCCACGACAGCATCGTCAGCGACGACACCGCCTGCGTCCCGTAGGACACCATGCTCACAAGCTCGCCCGTGAGGAGTCCTGTCGTATGGAAGATGATCTCGCGTCCGCCGAAGAGCAGCAGGAGGACCGTGCAGGTCCACATGATGCCCATCTGGATGGGGCCGGTCAGCGTGAACAGCCGCGCCGAGGATAGCTGCGCCTGCCGGAGATCCTCCGTCGTCTTGTCAAAGCGCTGCGACTCGTAGTCGCCGCGCACGAAGGCCTTGACCACGCGGCTGTTGATGAGGTTTTCCTGCACCGCGCGGTTCAGCTCGTCCATCTTGATAAGCATCCTGCGGAAGCGCGGCTGGCCGATGCGCATCATGATCGTCAGCGTGATCGCCAGCACCGGCAGGGTGCCGACAAAGAACAGCGCCAGATGCGGCGAGATGGTGAAGGCCATCACGGTCGCCAGCACCAGCATGATGGGCGAGCGCGTCAGGCTGCGGATGATCTGGTGCATGGTCGTGCGGACGGTGTTGACGTCCGTCGTGGCGCGGGTGATCAGGCTGGGCGTGGAAAAGTGGTCGATGTTGGAGAAGGAGAAGCTCTGGATCTTCTCCAGCAGCATCGAGCGCAGATTTTTTGCAAAGCCCTGACTGGCGATGGCCGAGCAGCGGGCGCTGAGCAGACCGCAGGCCATGGACAGGCAGGCGATGATCACCATGATGCCGCCGACCGTCAGCACGAAGCGGTCGCGCTGCGCCACCAGAGCGTCCGGGAACAGCCCGCGCAGCATGAAGTCCTCCTCTCGGTAGAGTCCGCCGTCGACGATGACGGACATCAGCATGGGAATAAAGACCTCCAGCACGACCTCCAGCCCACCGAAGACGGCGGCGGCCGCCGTCCAGCCGCGGTAGCCGGCCAGACATTGCCGGAGATGACCGGGCGTCTTTTTCTTTGTTTGTGTTTTGATGAGACTCGCCCTCCTTTTTTATAGGGAACCACTGAAGAAATCCTCTGCGGCCGACGCCGAATCTTTTCCGCCAATCCATCGGTTTGGAAAACTTGAAAGACACAAAGTATTCCTGCGTTCCCAAAACCTCGTCTTGACGAAAAATCTTTCGCCGTCCATCCTTGCTGATTTCTTCAGAGGATCCCGGCCAGATACGATCAGAGGTTCCTGGCTAGACACTAGATGATCTGGACGGATAAATGAAAATTTATAAAGTCTGAAAGAATATTTTATCAGAGTCCGCCGGACTTTGCAAGTGCGAAAAACGAAAAAATGCCCCGGCCGTCGGACATTGCCGGACAGCCGGGGTACAATTCTGTGGTTTTTCTCAGGATAAAATTGCGGCGCTGCGCAGAAAGAACAGGACGGCGCTCATCAGCGGAAGAAACAGAAGCGTCGAGGCGATGGTGCAGTGTACGGCAAGCTCGGCATCCCCGCCGTATGCCTTGCTCCACACGACGCCGGTCAGGGGTGCGGGGCTGCCGAAGAGAATGGCCAGCAGCAGAGCCGTCCGGGTGTCCAGAACGCAGCGCAGGAGGCAGAAGAGAACGACCGGAACGGCGAGGACCTTCAGAAGAGAATAGAGGATCGCCTGACGGTCTTTCCGCCAGCTCAATGCGCCGTAGCGGCAGATCAGCATCCCGAGCAGCAGCAGCGCCAGCGGCGAGGTCATGCCGCTGAGCGTCGTGACGGTGGTTTGCAGAAAGGAAGGCAGCCTGATCCGGAATACCGCGAGCAACAGTCCCGCAATTGCCGCAAGGAGCGCCGGACTGGTGAATACCTTTTTGATCAGCTCCCGGCGGCTTCCGGTGAAGGTGCCGAGAAACAGGGAGTGATACAGGCTCCAGATCAGAAGATCCTGCACCGCGCTGTGAATCACGCACAGAAGCATGGCATCCTCCGAAAGAAAGACGCTCAGCAGCGGAATGGCGGCATAGGACACATTGCCGACGCCAGAAACAAAGCACCAGTAAGCGCGGCGCGCTTTGGGCGCACGCCGGAAGAGCAGCAGACTGCCGAGAGAGAGCGCAAGCGTAATGACCAGCGTTGCGATCGCCGCGGGAAGACCGGTGTGCAGCAGCACCTGCGGGTCAGTGCTTGTAAAGGTGTGCAGCACCATCGCGGGATAGCAGACGTTCAGCAGCACGCCGGGCAGCGTGTCAGCCGTCTGCTCCGGCACCAGCTTCAGACGGGCAACGCCATAGCCGATCGCGAGCATCAGGAAAAAGAAGATCAGACTGTCAACGGACATCAGTAGACTCCGTTTGTCGCTTCAAAGTGTGTCGGTGCGGAGATCGCCTCACCGCCGGCCTTGACCCATTGGGCAACCATGTCGATCATTTCGAGGCCGCCGATCGAGGGTGCGCCCATCCAGTTGACCATCTTCTGGCAGTTGCTGAACAGGGCGGACTGTACCTCCTCGCCGGTAAAGACCGGCTCGCGGCCGAGACGCTTGCCCAGCTCCCTCGCTGCCCAGCGGATGGAGAATGCCTCCGGGCTGGAAACGTTCAGCTTTTCGGGCGGAACGGCGGTGCGCAGCAAAGAACGGATGGCAAATTCGCAGACATCCCCCTGCCAGATGCAGTTGAAAACGCCCTGGCTGACGTCGATGGGGCGGCCTTCCATAATGGCGTTGGCAATGTCATAGAGCACGCCGTAGCGAAGATCAATGGCATAGTTCAGGCGGAAGAGGAGCATGGGCGTTTCGTTCTGTACGCTGCAATGCTCCAGAACACGCTCACGGCCCAGACAGGTCTGCGCGTACTCGCCGATGGGATGCGGCGTATCTTCCTCGCAGAAGCCGCCGCTCACGACGGGCGCCATACCGTATACATTGCCCGTGGAGAAGGCGACGATGCGGGAATGGGGGAAACGCTCCGCCACGAGGTAGGGCAGGGTGACATTGATATGCCAGGTCAGGGATTCGTTGCCCTCCGTTCCGAACTTCTTGCCGACCATATAGATGATGTTTTCGGCCTCCGGCAGGGCGGCGAGCTGCTTCGGATCGGAGAGATCGGCCTCGATGACCTCAACGCCTGCCTGGCGCATCGTTTCCGGCGCGTCGGGGCGGTCAAACAGGGACACGGCCAGGACACGGGCGCCGGTTCCGGCGGCATCCACGCCGCGCTTGGCAAGGACCGCCATGGCCGGGCCGACCTTACCGCCGGCGCCGAGGATCATAATGTCGCCTTTCAGGCGCTTTAAGTCCTCGACCAGACGGTCGCTGGGACGCGTCATAAATTCCATCAATTCTTTTGTGGTATGTAACATATAAATACCCCTTTCAATATTTTTTTTGAAATAATTTGTATTGCATTTTGCTTTCTGACAAGGTAGAATAAAAAGAAAAAAGAGGTGAACGCAGTGGCAAAGCAGGCAACGATTCGGGAAGTGGCAAAACTGGCGGGGGTGTCGATCGCGACGGCCTCGCGCGCGCTGAACAATCCGGACTATCCGGTCGATGCGCGGCTGCGGCAGAAGGTGCGCGATGCGGCAGACAAGCTGCAATATGTGCCCAACGTGATGGCGCAGGCGCTGCGCCGCGACAGCTGCCATGACATCGGTCTGGTGATCCCGAATGTGTCCAACCCTTTCTATCTGCAGACCATGCTCGGCATCAATAACGTGCTTGCGCAGCAGTCTTATCAGATGATCCTGTGCAACACCATGCGCAATGCGGAGCAGGAACGCAGCTATCTGCGTCAGCTTTATGAGCGGCAGACCAAGGGAATTATCATCTCTACAGTGGACGAAAGCTGCGACGTGATCAAGGAATATGCGCGGCGCGGCATGAAATTTGTCCTGCTCGACCAGCTCCCGGACGGTGTGGAAAGCCCCGGTATTCATTTTGATTCCCGCGCCGGCGCACGCATGGCAGCGGAATACCTGATCTCTCAGGGTCACCGCCGCATCGCCTTCGCGACAATGCCCATGACGCGCTGGACCCGTATCGAGATGCACAAGGGCTACCGCGATGCCCACCTGATGAGCAACCTTCCGTATGACCCTGCGCTTGTCTATGAATCCACGCCCGATCCGGCCAGCCTGTCCGACGATCCGGAACTGCAGGCCGGGCACGAGATTGCCTCCCGCTTTCTTCATGATGGCCGTAAAGCGACGGCAATCATGTGCAACAACGACATGGTCGCGATCGGCGTGATCCAGACCCTGCTCAAGCACGGCGTGCGTGTGCCGCAGGATGTTTCCGTGATGGGCTTTGACGACATTCCCTTCGCTTCCGCTTTCCTGCCGGCTCTGACGACGATCCACTGTCCCGCCGCGGAAACCGGACGTCTCGCCGCACTGATGATGCTCGATATGCTCAGCAACAATACCAACAACGCAATGGCGGTTTCTATGAATCTGGCCCCGAGCCTGGTCGTCCGGGATTCCGTCTGTGCGATCACGCCGGCCTAGCCGCGCAGCCCGGCGATGATCGCCTCCATCAGCTTCACAGAACTCACAAGACGCTCGGCGCAGCCGGGCGTTTCTTTTTTTATCACGGAAAGAAAGTGCTTCATCCCGGCCGGATAACAGCCCTGGTCGTCCAGAAGGTAGGTACGGTCGGCCAGAAGGATCGGCGGCTGCACTCCCGGCGTGGAACGCAGATGCACGGTAAAATCAGGATAAAGGACATCCGCAGTGACGACCGAGTTTTCGCACCGGGCCTGCACGGCGTGAAAACCTCCGCCGAACAGGCAGGTGCACAGATCGGTCAGGTGACTGCCGTAAAAATACCATCCGCCGAAGGGAGAAAACGGGTCTGCCTGATAAGTCAGCGTATATTCCGGACAGCGGGGGAGCGCCGCGCAGAGTTCATGCACCTGCGGCGTGAAGCAGATGGTCGAACCGCCGGTACAGGGCGTGCCCGTTTTGTGGCTCAGATCAGCCATGGCGCGCGCCTGCGCGACGTCGCAAGCAAAGGGCTTGTCCACAAATACGGCTTTTCCCTGCTTCAGAGCGAGCTCGGCCAGCGCTGCGTGCAGATAACCCTCGCGGAGCAGGAGCAGCACGGCATCCGAGTGCGTGATGACCTCCTCGGCGGAGACACAGACTTCGAAGTCCGTTAAAGCAGGGAGGTGTTCCGGGGCGTCAAAGGCGCAGACCGGACCGATGCGCTGCCCGGGCGGCAGCAGGTCAAGTGCCTGCTGAAAAAAGCGCAGATGCTTGCTGCGCGCGCCGATCGCTCCAAGAATCATACGTGCTCCCCTTTTCGCATTCCGTACTTACCTGATTATATCGGTTTGGTATAAAATAGTCAATATTTCAGAAAACGTTTTCTATATTTTTCTAAAAAATTTCTGAAAAAAGTCTTGCATAAATTGCACAACTGTGGTATTCTCGAACTAGCAAAACAAGTGAAATTGATGAATTATCAGTACAAGTTTTTCCGATTCGTCAGTTCGCACAAAACCTACACCGACTTCTTGTGCAGAGGTTATAAGAAAACGTTTTCCGAAAAAGTGGAACGCTTTCGCTCTGCGAATTCCGTATCGCTTCTGCGCCGGCTGCGCAGTGTGATAAAAATTTTATGGAGGAACAAATGATGAAGAAAGTTATCGCATTGCTTCTCGCTCTCACCATGATCGCCGCCCTGTTCGTTGGCTGCGCGAAGAATGATGAGAAGCCCTCGGAGGACAACAAGCCCTCTGAAAGCACCCCCGCAAGCTCCGACGACAACAACGAGCCTGCCAATACCGACCCGATCAAGATCGGCAGCATTCAGGACCTTTCCGGCAGCGCTTCCATCGCGGGCCAGCCGCAGGCATGGGGCGTTGAGTACGCTGTCCGCCTCATCAATGAAAACGGCGGCATCAACGGCCGTCAGATCGAGCTGTACACCCGCGACTGCCAGAACGATGCCGAAGTCGGCGTGACCTGCTACCGCGAGCTCGTCGATGAGATCGGCGTGTGCGCCATCATCGGACCGGCTCTGTCCAACCCCGCTTCCGCATGGGTCGAGCTGGCCACCGAGGACAAGATCCCCATCGTCGGCCACTTCATGGACGACCTCTGCACCACCGACCCCGACACCGGCGACGCATATCCTTATATGTTCCTGGCTGAGCCGTCCTGCGCCGTGCAGAGCTACATCGTTGCCGAATACGCAATGACCAAGCTGAACGTCAAGACCACCGCCACCCTGTACAACACCTCCAACGCCTTCGCGGTTGCCCATGAGACTCCGTTTGTTGACTACATGAAGAACAACGGCGGCGAAGTCCTCACCGAGGAAACCTTCGGCTGGACCGACACCGACTACTCCGCACAGGCACAGAAGATCGCCGCCCTGAACCCGGATGCCGTTTTCCTCTGCGACTATGCCGCTCAGGTCTCCGCCGCTTACGACAACCTGCGTGACGCCGGCTATACCGGCATCATCCTCGGTGCCAACACCCTGTGCACCCCGTTCGACACCCTTGTCAAGAACGAGATCAAGGACGTCTACTTCGTTCAAAACTATGATCTGCCCGAGGGCAAGATCGGCGAACTGACCGACATCCACATGAAGGAAACCGGCACTGCGTTCCGCAGCACCAACGTCGGCTTCGGCTGGGACGCCATGCAGGTTCTTGCCAGCGCCATGCTCCAGGCAAAGGAGCCTACGGACGGCGAAGAAGTCCGTGGCATTCTTGAGAACAACACGAAGGACGTGGAGTCCTGCGGCGGCGAAATGATCACCATTGATCCGTCCATCCATCGTCCGACCCGTGACATGAAGATGTACATCGCAAGCTATGACGACAGCGGCGCTCTGGTCTATCTTGATCTGCTGTCCTCCGACTACAAGGCGAACTAAACGATTCATTCCGGCCGCAATCTTTCGTCATTCGGAATGAGGAACCGAGCGTCCGGTTCCGACCGTGGCGTCGTCTTCCCGCAGCCCCTGACCGGGCTGCGGGAAGGGCGTCAGGGGATGTGCTGCAAAACGGGAAAGTCTTCCTGAGTCAGGCAGAGAATCGAGGCAAAAGATCAGTGATGGATTCTTGCTCTCAATGGGGTGATCCGGTTTTGCGGCATTTCTTTTTATAAAGGAGCGTAATTATGACACTTCAACTACTCGTCAGCGGCATTTCCCTCGGCGCGGTCTATGCCTTGATCGCAGTGGGCTTTGCCATCGTTTTCAGCATCCTGAAATTCAGTAATTTTGCCCACGGCGGCATGATCAGCGCCTGCGCTTTCATCGGCTATTTTTTCCAGGCATCCTTCGATAATCCGCCCCCCTTCTATGTTACCGTCCTGTTTACGACCCTGTGCGGCGTCGCAATGGCTCTGCTGATCGACACGGTGGCCTACCGCCGCATCCGCAAGAAGCAGGCGCCGACCCTGTACTATTTTCTCGCATCCATTACGGTTGCAATTCTCATTGAGCAGATTTTGAACGTGTTCTTCGGCAAGAACATCTACGCCTTCCCGGCGGTGTTCTCCAGCACGACTTTCCATATTGGCAGCCTTCGCTTCTCCAGCATCGACACCCTGATCCTTGTGATTTCTCTGGTGATTCTGGCGATCCTGCTCTATGTCATCAACAAGACCCGCATCGGCCTTGCCATCCGCGCCGTTGCGATCAACCCGGCGGCAAGCCGCCTGATGGGCATCAACTCCAGCGTCGTCATTATGACGGTTTTCGCCATTGCCGGCGCGCTGGCCGGTATCTCCGGCGTGCTGCTGGGCGCGAAGTATTCTGTCTATCCCTCTCTGGGCGCTTCCATGATGCTCAAGGGCTTCATCGCCTCTGTCATCGGCGGCCTCGGCAGCCTGAGCGGTGCGATCCCTGCGGCGATCATCCTTGGTGTCGTGGAGATGGTGCTGACCTACTGGCTGGGCTCCCTGTCCACCCCCATTATTCTCTTCGGCATCATGCTGGTGTTCCTTGCGGTCCGTCCCGAGGGCATTGCCGGCAAGTTTGCCAAGGATAAGGTTTAAGGAGGCACGCTATGAGTAATTATCAGCTTTCCCTGATCATGATGGCCTGCATTTCCGTCATCACGGTCTGCGGCGTGTTCTCCATGACCAGTCTGGCCGGAATGTTCTCTCTGGGTCAGGCGGCCTATATGTCCATCTGCGCATACCTCACCTTCTGCCTTGCAAAGTACCTGACGCTCCCGATCTGGTTCACCGCGGTGATCGGTATCGTGGCCAGCGGCGCGGTCGCGCTGATCATCAGCCTGCCGACGCTGAAGCTCCGCCGCGACTACTTCGCCCTGCTCTCGGTCGCCTTCGGACAGATGGTCTCTGCGATCGTCATTCTGCTGGGCGACTACACCAACGCCTCCATCGGCTTTTCCAAGATTCCGAAGGTCAAGGGCCTTGTGTGGATCATCCTCGGCATCACTGCCGTGATCGTTTTCATGGTGCGCAACCTCAAATACTCCCGCTTCGGCCGGATGTGCATCGCGCTCAAGACCGATGAGATCGCCGCCCGCAGCTTCGGCATCGATGTCTACAAGCTGAAGGTCAAAATCTATGTGTTGGCTTCCATGATCGCCGCGGTCGGCGGCATCTGCTACGGCCTGCGCAACCGCGTCATTTCCCCGGACGCCTTTGACTGGTCGCTGTCCGCAGAGATGCAGATCCTGCTCTTCTTCGGCGGCACGAACTCCCTGACCGGCTCCATCATTTCTGCAGCTGCGCTGAAGGTTCTGCCCGAGTTCCTCAAGGGCATCAAGCTCTTCGGCATCGACCTGCAGAGCTTCAAAACCGTCATCTACTGCCTGCTGATCATTGTCGTTATCAATTTTCGCACCAAGGGCATTATGGGCGAGCGTGAGCTGAGCTTCGCATGGCTCAAGCGCACCTCGCAGCGCCGCAGCATGGAGCGGAGCAAGGAGGGAAAATCATGAGTACCTGTGTTCTGAAACTGGAGCATCTGCGCAAGAGCTTCGGCGGCGTCGAGGCAGTCAAGGATTTTTCCTTCTCCATCGACGAGGGCGAGATCGTTGCCATCATCGGCCCGAACGGCGCAGGCAAAACCACGATCTTCAACCTGATCTCCAAGATCTATCAGCCGGATAATGGCACGCTGACCTTTGCCGGGGAGGATATCACAAAGAAGTCCCAGATCGAGGTCGCCCGGCTCGGCATTTCGAGAACCTTCCAGAACACCCGCCTGTTTACCGGCCTGAATGTGCTGGACAACGTCAAGGCGGCGCTGGACTTCGACGGGAAATACAGCCTGTTTGAAGCAATGTTCCTTCTGCCGCGCCGCTGGAAGCAGGAAAAGGAAACGACCCGCCGTGCAATGGAGTGCCTGAAGCTGCTCAATCTCGATCAGTATGCCTCCGTGCGCCCGTCGAACCTACCCTACGGCATCCAGCGCCGCGTGGAGATCGCCCGCGCGCTGGTTTCCGACCCGAAGGTCCTGATGCTGGACGAGCCGGCTGCCGGTCTGAACCCGGAAGAGGTATTCCAGCTGGTGGACTTCATCAAGGAGATCCATGAGAAATATCCCAAGCTCGCCATTCTGGTCATCGAGCACCGCATGGATCTGGTCATGAACCTCAGCGACTATATCTATGTGCAGGACTTCGGCCAGACCATCGCCAAGGGTGTGCCCGAGGAGATCCAGAGCAATCCTCTGGTGCTCAAGGCATATCTCGGAGAGGAGGAATAAGCGTGGGAAATATTCTGGAGATCCGCGGACTGAAGGTTTTTTACGGCGTGCATGAGGCCGTCTGCGGCGTGGATATGGACATTGCCGAAGGCTCCATCACGGCGATCATCGGCTCCAACGGCGCCGGCAAAAGCACGATCATCAACGCCATTTCCGGCGCGGTGAAATACGAGGGCGAGATCTTCTGCCGCGGCGCGGCGCTTCCGACCAAGGAAAACCGCGTGGTCCGGCAGGGCGTCGTACAGGTGCCGGAGGGCAGAAAGATCTTCCCCGGCCTGACCGTCGAGGAAAACCTCCGCGCGGGCGCTTATACCATCCGCGGCCACAAGGAGATCGAGCGCCTGCTGCAGGAGCAGTATGAGATGTTCCCGCGTCTGGGTGAGCGCCGCCAGCAGGACGCCGGCACGCTCTCCGGCGGCGAGCAGCAGATGCTGGCGATCTGCCGCGGCCTGATGGCCAAGCCCAAGATCCTGATGCTGGACGAGCCCTCTCTGGGCCTTGCGCCGGTCATCGTAAACGACGTTTTCCGCAATATCCAGCGCATCCGCGACGAGGGCATCACGGTGATCCTCGTCGAGCAGAACGCCAAAAAGTCCCTGAGCATCTGCGACTATGCCTACGTCATCGAGACCGGCCGCGTGGTCATGTCCGGCACCGGCAAGGAAATGCTGGAAAATCCGGAGGTCGCCGCCGCCTACCTCGGTTCCACGAGAAATCAATAAGGAGAGAAAAAACATGATTACCAAAAAGGTTGAAAATCTGCCGGTTTATATCTATGATACCCGTGAGGAAATGGGCGCGGCTGCGGCAAAGGACGCAGCACAGCGCATCAACGACATCATCGCCCGCCGCGGCGAGGCAAACGTCATCTTTGCCGCCGCTCCCTCCCAGAACGAGCTGCTGGAAAACCTGCTGAAATACGACATCGACTGGTCCAAGGTCCGCGGCTTCCATCAGGACGAGTACATCGGCATCGACGAGACCGAGCCCGCCGGCTTCGGCTGCTTCCTGCGCAGAGCGATCTTCGACCGCGTGAAGTTCAAAGAGCTGTATTTCCTGCTGTGCAAGGAGGAGGACGCGGAAAAGAAGTGCGAGGAATACTCCGAGCTTCTGAAGAAATATCCCGCTGATCTCATCTTCCTCGGCATCGGCGAGAACGGCCATCTGGCCTTCAACGACCCCTCCGTGGCCGACTTCAACGATCCGAAGATCATCAAAATCGTCGAGCTGGACGACGTCTGCCGCCAGCAGCAGGTCAACGACGGCTGCTTCAAGACCTTTGACGACGTGCCCAAACGCGCGATGAGCCTGTCCATGTCCTACATTATGAATACGCCCGAAGCCATCTGCGTTGTTCCGACCGACCGCAAGGCCAACGCCGTCAAGAACGCGCTCTACGGCCCCGTGACCACCGCCTGCCCGTCGAGCATCCTGCGTGAGCACAAGAATGCTGCGCTCTATCTGGACAAGGACAGCGCTTCCAAGATCCTGTAATTTCAGAAAAGGAGGATCACCATGTATCAGAAAACGGCTGACGAGATCATGGCGCTCGACCCGGAGCTAGCGATCCTTCCGGTCGGCTCCGTCGAGCAGCACGGGCCGCACCTGCCGGTCATGACGGACTGGGCGATCGCCACGGAGCTGGGCCGCCGCGTTGCGGAGAAGATGAACGCTTTTCTTCTGCCTGCGCTGCCCATTTCCACCTGCCGCGAGCAGATGGGAAAGAAGGGCTCCGTCTGGATGGAGCCCGTGACCTTCTATCAGATGATGAATGACATCATCCTGAGCCTGAAAACACAGGGCTTCAAGAAGGTCGGGATTCTCCAGTGCCACGGCGGCGTGTTCATCATGACGCCGCTCATCCGCGACCTGAATGCGAAGTACAACCCCGACCTGATGGTCGTCAACATCGATCCCTGCACGCTCTGGCCCATCCTTTATAAGGAAGGCATCATCGAAACCAACACCGAGCTGCACGCGGGCGAGGTGGAGACCTCTCAGATGCTCGCCGTTGCGCCGGAAACGGTGCATATGGACCGCGCGGTGGACTATGTTCCGACGATTGCCCGCCCCTACCTGAGCTACGGCAGCATCTTCCGCGCCAGTCCCAGCGGCGTCTGGGGCGAGCCGAGCAAGGCGAGCGCAGAAAAGGGCGAAAAGGTCTTTGCGCGCTGCGCCGAGCTGGCGGTCGATGCGATGAACGATGCCTTTGCTTACATGGCCGCAAAAGAACGGTTCAACTACAGCAATTTCTAAGGAGAAACACTATGGAAAAATTACGTGTACTTCTGATCGGCGCGGCATTTTCCGCCGACCTTCATTCCGACGGCTACAGCCGCCTACTAGACAAGGTGCAGATCGTCGGCATCTGCGACCGCGCGACTGACCGCGTCGAGGCGCTGGCCAAGCGCTACGGCTTCACGGGCTATAAGGTCTATGACGATTATGATACCGCCATCGCCGAGTGCGAGTGCGACCTCGTGGACATCTGTATGCCGAACTTCCTGCACCACGATGTCGCCATCAAGGCGCTGAACGCCGGTCACAGCATCATCTGCGAAAAGCCACTGGCGACGACCGTCGAGGATGCGCAGGACATGGTCGATACCGCCGCGCGCCTTGGAAAGCACATCTATTACGCCGAGGACTGGCTCTTCGCTCCCGCCTTCCGCAAGGCAAAGAGCATTCTGGAGAGCGGTCAGCTCGGTAAGCCCCTGTACATCCGCGCGCGCGAGTGCCACAGCGGTTCGCACAGCCCGTTCGCTCAGCTGCTGAAATACTGCGGCGGCGGCTGCATGGTGCACCTCGGCGTGCATCCCGTGAGCTTCATGCTGGCGCTTAAGGACAACAAGTGGGATTCCCTCACCGCCATGACCTCCGGCGGCAAGGAGAAGAACCTCGTCCACGAGCAGATGGAGGGCGAGGACTGGGCAGGCGCGTTTATGCGCTTTGACGACGGCACCTACGCCACGCTGGAAGCGAACTATGTCACCGTCGGCGGCATGGAGGACGTGCTGGACATCTACTGCGAGCAGGGCTGCATCCATGTCGATCTGTCCTTCTCCGGTCCGGTCAAGGTCTTCTCCATCCCCGGTCTGGACTACACCGTGGAAAAGGCCGAGGTCACGACCGGCTGGTCCACCCCGGCGGTCGATGAGAAGTATTCTCTCGGCTACTGCGGCGAAATCTCCCACTTCGTGGAATGTGCCATGAACGACCGCGACGCGCAGGTCGGCCTGCGCGGTATCGACGGTCTGGAAACGCTCAAGGTTATCAATCTCATTTACAAATCCGCCAAGGAAGGAACCCATATCCGCAACCCCCATAAGGAGGGATAATGATGGAAAACAAAGTCCCGGAGCTCCGCATCCCGGTGACCGTCGCCGGCGTGGAGTTCAAAAACCCGTTTTATGTTGCGTCCGGCCCGACGACCAAATCCGTGCGTCAGCTCGTGGAGATCGAGCGCACAGGCTGGGCGGCCGCCAGCATCAAGCTGAGCATCGACCCGGCGCCCTACATCAACCGCAAGCCGCGCTATTCGCTGTTCAAGGACCGCCATGCGCTGGCCTTCACGGCGGAAAAGCGCCTGACCTTTGAACAGGGCTTGCAGCTCATCCGTGATGCAAAGCCCCTGCTGCACGATCTCAAGCTGATGGCAAACATCACCTACGCCGGGGACAACGGCACCGCGGGCTGGGTGAACATGGCCAAGAAGTTTGAAGAGGCCGGCGCGGACATCATCGAGCTGAATATGTGCTGCCCGAACATGAGCTACAATCTGGAGATGACCTCCGGCGGCAGCCAGCACGCGGCCAAGCAGACCGGCGCGAGCATGGGTCAGCACGCGGAAATTGCCGCAGAGATCGTCCGCGCGATCAAAAAGGAGCTGCGCATCCCGCTGTTCGTCAAGCTGACGCCAGAGGGCGGCCAGATCGCACAGGTGGCAAAGGCGCTCTATGAAGCGGGCGCGGACGCCGTCGGCGGCACCGGCAACCGGCTGGGTATGCCGCCCATCAATCTGGACAACCCCGGCGCGGCGGCCTTCCATTTGCAGGACGAGCTGTCCATGGGCTGCTATTGCAGCAGCTGGCTCAAGCCGCTGGCGCAGCGCGATACCTATGAAATTCGCAAGGTCTGCGGCCTTGAGCCGCCCATTATGGCAGCCGGCGGCATCACCAACTGGCGCGACGCCGTGGAGATGGTCCTGTGCGGCGGTACGCTTCTGGGAGTGTGCGCCGAGACGCTGATCTCCGGCTATGACATCGTCCGGCCCATGATCGCGGGTCTGCACGATTATATGCAGAAGCACGGCTACACCGATCTTTCCCAGATGCGCGGGCTCATCGTCCCCGAGGTAAAGACCGCCACGGATGTGACGCTCTACGCCGGTTATGCCCACATCAAAGATCCGAACCTTTCTGCACCCTGCAAGAGCGCCTGCCCGCACCATGTGCCCGTGCAGGCCTATGTGCAGAAGATCGCCAAGGGCGACTACCGCCGCGCGTGGGAGCTGCTGACAAACACAAATGCCTTGCAGAATCTCTGCGCCCTCGTGTGCGAGCATCCCTGCGAGGATGCCTGCGTGCGCGGAGGCGTGGACGCGCCGGTCAAGATCCGGGAACTCAAGCGCTTCGTGCTGGAATACGGCAAGGCGCAGGGCTGGAAGCCCGCGTGGAGCGAAGCGGAGCCAAACGGACACCGCGTCGCCGTCATCGGTGCAGGCCCCGCGGGCCTGACCTGCGCGGCGGAGCTGAAAAGGGCGGGCTATGCCGTCACCGTATTTGAAAAGGAAAAGGAAGCGGGCGGTCTGCTGCGCTATGCCATGCCGGACTATGCCGGGCACCGCGCGGAGCTGCAAGCCACCGTAGATGAATTAAAGCAGGCGGGCGTGGAATTCCGCTTTGAAACTGCCCTGACCGCCGCGCCCGAGGGCTACGACGCCGCCTTTGCCGCGGCCGGTGCGTGGGAAAAGCAGACCTCCGCAATTTCCGGCGCAGAAAAGGCGCTTGATGCGCGGGAATTCCTGCTGCGCCTGAATACCGGAAAAACCTATGCCTTCACCGGCAGTGTCGCCGTGATCGGAAACGGCTGGCCGGCCATCGACGCGGCGCGCGCGGCGATCCGTCTGGGCGCGGACGAGGTGACCATCCTTGCACCGTCCGCCTTCCCGGCACGCTCTGCCTACCGCGAGGCGCTGGCGCTGGCGCGGGAAGAAGGCGTCAGCGTTCTGGAAAACGTTCAGACGACCGCGATTGGAAAGAATTGTGTAGAATTCTCCGTCAACGGTGCAAAAATGACGATTTCCGTCAGCGCAGTCCTGTTGGAAAACAGCTACACCGCGCAGGAATTTGCAAACACCGTCAAGCCCGGACGCATCACGAATGTGATCTCCGCCATTTCCGCGGGCAAGAATGCCGCGGCGCAGATCGACCGCCAGCTTCGCGGCGAAGCGGCAACGCTTCAGCCCATTGCGCCGGTCAAGACCGTGAACCCTGAAAAGGTGCGCAGCCGCAGCGGCTATCTGAAAAAGGAGCCGAATCCGGTGCGTCTGAACGCCCCGGCGGCGGAGAGAAAGAGCGGCTTTGCGCCCTACGCCCGTGTCATGACCGAGGCCGAGGCACAGAAGGAAGCCTCCCGCTGCCTCAACTGCGGCTGCGGCGAGGGCTGCCAGCTCTGCAAGACCATCTGCACGGACTTCGCCCCCTATATCGCGGCGGACGACACCATGCAGATCTGCAAGGGCGACTGCGTCGCCTGCGGTATGTGCTATAACCGCTGCCCGAACGGCAACATTGAAATGGTCAATCTTGGTGAAAAAGTCTGACTTTTGGAGGAAAACAAATGCACGAAGTAAATTTTGACATCAGCGGACAGGTCGCCGTCATCACCGGCGCGGGCGGCATCATCT